>JAFGVZ010000032.1 GCA_016937725.1 Paracoccaceae bacterium
ATGCTTGACCCAATCGCCCCGGCAACGGTTTCCAATGCAAGCGCAGCGCGCCCCGCATCCGGCGCGGTGGAGTCTGGGGATTTCCAGACATTCTTGACCATGCTGACCGCGCAAATCCAGAACCAAAACCCGCTAGAACCGATACAATCTTCGGATTTCGCTGTTCAACTGGCGACCTTTTCGGGGGTTGAACAGCAAGTGCAAACCAATCAGTTGCTGGCCCAGCTGTCGACGCGGATGGGACTTGCGGACTTGGCCGCTTGGGTTGGCCGAGAGGTGCTTGGTGCCGCCCCCATCCGTTTCGAGGGCGGACCGATCACGCTTGTTCCGCCAGAGGTTGCGGGGGCCAATCGTGCTGAACTTGTTGTCACCGATAGCGTTGGCCGCGAAATCGGCCGCTACCCGGTCGATCCCGCAGCCACCGAGATCGTCTTCGATCAGCCTGCGGACACACCGCTTTTGCGACAGGGTGACCTTTACGGCTTTTCTGTCGCCAGCTACCGGGACGAAACCGAACTTGGGGAGAATCCCGTTCTAAGCTATTCGAACGTTCGTGAAGCCCGCGCAGATGGCGGCGAAACGCTTCTGATGCTTGAGAGTGGCTATCTCATGAACAGTGCCGATGTGGTTGGTTTGCGTGATCCATCGTCGCGCTAACCTTGCGGCAGTGTCCATCGCGCGGTCACGATTTGCCAGAAATTTCCGCAAGTGCGCTGGGCAACGCGCTTTCAAACGCATCCATGGCCGCTTGTGGCCCTGCGCTGACACGAATGCAGCGGTTTTGTGGGGCAACGAATGGCATGCGGACAAAGACGTCACGCGCCATCAGGGCATCAACTAGCGCTTTGGCGAAGGCGCCGTCGCGGCCCGTATCCAGCGCCACGAAGCTGGTCGCCGAGGGCAGGGCATAAAGCCCGTTCTGCGCCGCGATTTGTCCGATCCGGGCCTTGGCGGCCGCCAATTCGGTTTGAACATGCGTAAGCCAGCCCTGATCGTGCAACGCCGCCAAGGCCCCGGCCTGCGCAATGCGCCCCATGCCGAAATGGTTGCGGATGCGGTCGAACATCGCAATCAGCTCTGGTGCGCCGATGGCATACCCCACACGCAAACCCGCCAGCCCGTAAAGCTTCGAGAATGTGCGCATGCGGATCACGCTCGGATTGTCCGGGTTTATGTCGGGGGCTGTTCCGGCTGGCGCCGCGTCGATATAGGCCTCGTCCAGCACCAACAGCGTAGCATCGGGCAGGGCCTTGACCATGCGTTCAACGACGCGGGCGCTGTGCCATGTGCCCATCGGGTTGTCGGGATTGCAAAAATACAAAAGCTTCGCGCCAACCTCTTCTGCTCGCACCAGAAGCGCGCCAGGATCTTCGTGGTCGTCACGATAAGGCACCTTGTGCAGCACTCCGCCAAAGCCTGCGACATGGTAATTGAAAGTCGGATAGGCCCCGTCAGAGGTGACAACCGGGTCACCCGGTGCGACCATCATCCGCACCAGCAGGCCCAAAAGCCCGTCAATACCTTCGCCCACACTGATATGCGCGGGCGTCACCCCGTGATGTGCGGCCAAGGCGAGACGCAGATCATGGCACTCCGAATCGCCATACATCCAGACCTCGGGCGCGGCGACGCACATCGCCTCGACCGCTTTGGGCGAGGGGCCGAAACTACTTTCATTGGCCCCGATCCGTGCTTTGAAAGGGCGGCCATTCGCGCGCATATGCGCTTCCGGCCCAACAAAAGGCACAGTGGCGGGCAAATTGGCGACAAGCGGGTTAAAACGAGGTGTTTTCATGCTCTTGGCATAGGTGAGGCGCAACGTTTGGGCAAGCCTGCGTTAGACCAGCGCACCGGAATCGAGCCTTTCAAGAAACGCATCGGCCTCTGCCAGAACCGTTTTGCGCCGATCTTCGTCCATCCGGTCAAAGGTGCGATACATCTGCGCCATGCGCGGATTGCCCGCGAAGCGGTCGCGGTGGCGGATCAGGAAATGCCAATATAGCAGGTTGAACGGGCAGGCGCTTGGGCCGGTCTTGTCCTTCACCTTATACGCGCAGCCACTGCAATAATCCGACATCCGGTCAATATATGCGCCAGAGCTGACATAGGGTTTTGACCCGACCACGCCGCCATCGGCGAATTGCGACATGCCGACGGTGTTGGGCGCTTCGACCCATTCATAGGCGTCGGCATATACGGCCAGATACCATTCATGCACCGCTGTCGGGTTCACGCCGGCCAGCAGCGCGAAATTGCCGGTCACCATAAGGCGTTGAATGTGGTGGGCATAGGCCAAGTCACGGGTTTGCCCCACCGCGTGGCGCAGGCAGTTCATCTTGGTGTTGCCCCCCCAATAGAGCGCAGGCAATTTACGTTGATGACTCAGCGCGTTGCGGTGGGCATAGTCACGCCCCTCCAAGAAATAGATTCCGCGCACGAATTCGCGCCAGCCAATGATCTGCCGGATGAACCCTTCGACGGAATTGATCGGCGCATGCCCCGCCTCATAAGCTTTGGCGGCACGTTCACACACCTCCAGAGCGTCCAAAAGGCCTGCGTTGATGTAGAGCCCCAACAGCGCATGGTTCAGGAGCGGGTCATCGGCCAGCATCGCGTCTTGGTAATCGCCAAATTCTGGCAGAGCATGGTCGATGAAATGTTCAAGCGCCCGCAAAGCGCCCGCCCGGTCGGTTTGAAAGTGAAACGGGCGCAGATTGCCGAAATTGTCGCTGAAACGATCCTCGACAAGATCGAGCACCTCTGCCAGCACCGCATCATTTTGCGCTTTGGGGGGCGTTTTGCGAAAGAGGTCGGCGCGCGCTGGTTTGCGGTTGTCATGGTCGAAATTCCATTTGCCGCCAACGGGTTTGTCACCATCCATCAGCAGCCCGGTCTTGCGCCGCATCTCGCGGTAGAAATATTCCATGCGCAAGGCTTTGCGCCCCTCTGCCCAAGTCTTGAATTCGGCATGGGTGCAGATGAACCGCGTGTCTTCCAGCATTGTCAAATGCAGCGGCACCTCGCGCAGCGCGTCGATCAGCCGCCACTCGCCCGGTTCGGTGGCCAGAACCCTGTCGGTCCCGAATTCCTCGGCGCGGCGCAACAATTCTGCGGGGATAGAGCCTGCATTTTCCGGATCGTCCAGCCGCGTATAGGCCACACGCCACCCGCTTTGCTGCAAATGCGCGGCGAATTTGCGCATTGCCGTGAACAGGAAGGCAATTTTCTTGGGGTGGTGGCGGACATATCCCGCCTCGGACGCGACTTCGGCCATCACCACGATATCGCTTGTCTGGTCAGCCTCACGAAGGGCGCTCAGCCCGTCCGACAATTGGTCACCCAAGACCAGAACAAGCTTCACCATGGCACAACCGCGCCCGAATAATCGAAGAATTGCCCGGTTTGCTCTGGCCCCAGGTGGTCGATCACGTCCAGCAAGCGCTGGGCGGCTTGGTCCGGCGGAACGGCTGGATGGCGGCCCAGATACTTCTCGGTGAACGCCGTCGCCACCGTGCCCGGATGCAGGGCCACGCAGGCGGCCTGTTTGTGCGAGCGCCCCAGTTCAATCGCGGCCCCGCGGATAATCTGGTTCAGCGCCGCCTTAGACGCACGATAGCTGTGCCAGCCCCCCGCCCGGTTGTCCCCGATAGAGCCCACGCGCGCCGACAGCGTTGCAATCACCGCGGGCTGGTCCTTGGCCAAAAGGCGCGCGGCATGGGCCAGTATCAGGGCAGGCCCCGTGGCGTTCAGCGCGAATTGGGCAGCCATCGCTTCGGGCGTGATCTGCTTGAGCGCTTTTTCGGGGCCGAAGGCGCCAATCTCTAGCGCGCCGGTGGCTATGATCATGCGTTGAAACGGCCCTTCCAGCCGTGACAGGTGGGTGTTGACCGATGCTGCATCTGTCACGTCCAGCCCATCCGTGCTGCGCGACAGGCCGGTAACCTGCCACCCCCGGGCCTGTAGTTCCGCAACCAGCGCGCGCCCAATTCCGCCCGATGCCCCGATGACAAGTGCCTGTTTCATGTCTCCTCCTGCTTTGGGCGAAGTTAGGGCTGGGTTGGATGCGGTCCAGCGGCCAAGGCCAGCCGAATAGGCCCGTCCGCAGTTTCAGGATGAACCGGGCGGCCCTGTCGGGTAGCTTGCACAAGGCCCGCCTCTTGCAACTCGGCGGCGACCGAGCGGGTGAGCGGCATGAGCGGCCTCCAATCCTCGGCTAGACGGCGCGCAACCTCTGACGGGCAAAAGCTTTTGCCCGCGCCGCGTTCAACAGCAAGCGCCAAGATCGCTTGCCGAATTTCAGTTATGCCAATTTCTCGGCCCATTTGCGCGCGTAAGGTCCGACCAGAATGGCTAGTGGCACGGCAATTCCCCACGCGACCGCCCAGGCATAGGCCCAGCGGACCAAAAAGCCTGTATCCAGCCCGGTATTCACCGCCGTGATGAAGCCCGACATGATGAAGGACATGATCGTGCCCATCAGCATACCTGTCAGAATACGTAGTTTCATGGGTTGCCTCGTTTGCCCGATAACATAATCAATAGCGCGAATATGTTATCGTGCAAGGAATGTCACCCCAAGGCGGCACTGCATCGCGCACATGTGTGTGGATGGGCGTGCTGGCCTACATCTGGCGTGATCTTCCAGCAGCGCTGGCATTTCTCGCCGTCGGCATGGGCGAAAACGACCGACACACCCGGCGCGTCGTCCAGCGTGAACGCGTCGTCGGGGGCCGGGTCAGTCGTCAGAGCCACGCCCGATGTAATGCACAAATCGGCGAAAGCTTCGGCGTCGGTCACCACTGCGGCCTGCGCGTCGGTCAGATGCACGATCGGCGCGGCTTCAAGGCTTGCCCCGATGGTCTTCGCGCGACGTTCGGCTTCCAAAGCGCCGGTCACAACGCGGCGCACCATCCGCAGGGTCTTCATGCGCTGTGCCAGTTCCGGATCCAGCCACTCGGTGGGGGTGGCCGGAATGTCATGCAAATGCACACTGTCCTCCTCGGACGGGAAGCGCGAGAGCCACACATCCTCCATCGTGAAGGGCAGGATCGGTGCCAGCCATGTCACAAGGCGGTGGAACAGCAGGTCCAGCACCGTGCGGGATGCGCGGCGGCGCAAGCTATCGGGCGCATCGCAGTAAAGTGCATCTTTTCGCACGTCGAAATAGAAGGCCGAGAGGTCCGTTGTTGCAAAATTGAACAAGGCTTGGAACACGCCTTGGAAATCGTAGGCGTCGTAGCCCTTGCGCACAACGGCGTCCAATTCGGCCATGCGGTGCAGCATCAGCCGTTCCAGTTCGGGCATATCGGCGGGCGCGACGCGCTCTTCTTCGGACCAGCCCGCAAGGTTACCAAGCATAAAGCGCAGCGTGTTGCGCAGGCGGCGATAGCTGTCGGCCACCCCTTTCAGGATTTCCTTACCGATGCGCAAATCCGCCGTGTAATCCGATTGCGCCACCCATAGGCGCAAGATGTCGGCGCCGTATTCGTCGATCACCTCTTGCGGGGCGACGGTGTTGCCAAGCGATTTGGACATTTTCATGCCCTTCTCGTCCAGCGTAAAGCCATGGGTCAGCACGCCGCGATAGGGCGCGCGGCCCTTGGTCGCGCAGGCTTGCAGCATGGATGAATGAAACCAGCCGCGGTGCTGGTCGGTCCCTTCCAAGTAAAGGTCGGCAAGCCCGTCAGGGCTACCATCCTCGCGGTCGCGCAGCACGAAAGCGTGGGTCGAACCAGAGTCGAACCACACATCCAGAATGTCAAAAACCTGATCATAGGCTTCGGGATCATGCAGGTTTCCAAGGACACGTTCCTTGAAACCTTGCACATACCAAACATCCGCGCCCTCTTCCTCGAACGCGGCCTTGATCCGGGCATTGACCTGCGGATCTCGTAGCAGGAAGTCCGGGTCGGTCGGTTTTGCGCCCTTTTTCACGAAACAGGTCAGCGGCACGCCCCAAGCGCGCTGGCGTGACAGCACCCAGTCGGGCCGGTTTTCGATCATGGAATACAGCCGGTTGCGCCCGGTTTGGGGCGTCCATTTCACCAGCCGGTCGATGGATTCCAGCGCGCGCTGGCGGATCGTGTCGCCATGCTCATTCATCCCGTCATCGAGCGGTTTGTCGATGGCGGCGAACCATTGCGCGGTGTTGCGGTAGATCAGCGGCGCTTTCGACCGCCAGCTATGGGGGTAGCTGTGGCGCAGTTTGCCCTTGGCAAACAGCGCGCCCGCATAGGCCAGTTGCTTGATGACCGCCACGTTCGCGCCGCCTTCCTTGCCATCGGGTTTGACGATGACCTCGCCCCCGAACAGCGGCAGATCGGGGCGGTAGCTGCCATCTTCCAGCACGTTATAGGTCATGGGCAGGCCGTGTTTCAGGCCGACCTGATAATCGTCATCGCCATGGCTGGGGGCCGTGTGGACGAAACCTGTGCCTGCGTCATCGGTGACATGGTCGCCGGGCAGCATGGGCACGTCGAAATCCCATTCGCCGTTTTCGACTAGGCCGCGGAAGGGGTGGGCGAGGGTTAGGGCGGCGAGTTCATCCGCCGACACGTCACGCAAACGCTGCGCTGTTACCTTGGCCGCCGCAAAGGCGCTTTCGGCCAGCGCATCGGCCAAGAGGACCTTTTCGCCCGCGCCCAGTTTCGCGCCTTCGGGCACCTCGGTCACTTCATAAAGGCCATAAGCAATACCGGGACCGAAGCACACGGCGCGGTTTTG
>JAFGVZ010000223.1 GCA_016937725.1 Paracoccaceae bacterium
CCCAAGCTGGACCTTGGGCCATTGTCCGACATTCCCTTTCTGGGCCGTGCGTTCTTCAGCCATGACGCGCTGGTCTATCTGGCCATAGCCATCGTGATCGGCGTCTGGTGGTTCCTGAAATACAGCCGCGCCGGGCTGATCCTGCGCGCGGTGGGCGAAAACCACGACGCGGCGCATGGCTTGGGCTACCACGTAAAGCGTGTGCGCGCGCTGGCCATCATGTTCGGCGGGGCCTGCGCGGGATTGGGCGGCGCTTACCTGTCGCTGATCCGCGTGCCGCAATGGACCGAAGGCATGACCGCAGGCGCAGGCTGGATCGCGCTCGCGCTGGTTGTGTTCGCAAGCTGGCGGCCATTCCGGGCGCTGGCAGGTGCCTATCTGTTCGGCGGAATCGTCGTTTTGCAACTGAATCTGCAAGCCGCGGGCGTCAAGATACCCGTCGAATACTTGTCAATGTCGCCTTACCTGATAACGATCATCGTGCTTGTTTTCATCTCGTCGGGCAAGGCGCGCGGGTCGCTGAATGCGCCCGGATCGCTGAACCGGCCCTTCCACGCCTCTGGCTGAGGCAATTCGCTGCCATAACAACAGGGAGAAACACCTAACATGAATCTCAAATCCATCCTCGGCGCGGCCACGGCACTGGGCCTTGCGCTTGCCGCCCCCGCTTTTGCCCAAGACCCGACCAAGGTCGGCTTCATCTATGTAGGCCCCATCGGCGACCACGGCTGGAGCTATACGCATGACCAAGGCCGCTTGGCCGTCGAAGCTGAATTCGGCGACGCGGTCGAAACCACTTATATCGAAAGTGTCGCCGAAGGCCCCGATGCCGAACGCGTCATTACCCAGATGGCGCTGAGCGGTGCCGATATCATTTTCGCCACGTCGTTCGGCTATGGCCCCGAGATGAACAACGTGGCGGCCCGCTTCCCCGACATCAAGTTCGAGCATGCGACCGGCTACATTCAGGAACAGCCCAATATCAGCCTGTATAACGCGCGTTTCTACGAAGGCCGCGCCGTGATCGGGCATATTGCGGGCAAGATGACCGAAACCAACAAGATCGGCTATATCGCGTCTTTCCCGATCCCCGAAGTGATCATGGGCATCAACGCAGCCTATCTGGCGGCGAAAGCCGTGAACCCGGATGTGGAATTCTCGATCATCTGGGCCTACACATGGTATGATCCCGCGCAAGAGGCCGCCGCCGCCGAAGCCCTGATCGAGCAAGGCGCGGACATCATCATGCAGCACACCGATTCCACCGCGCCGCTGACGGTCGCGCAGGATGCAGGCGTGATGGGCTTTGGTCAGGCATCCGACATGTCGGGCTTTGCACCGGATTCACACCTGACCGGCATTGTCGATGTCTGGGCGCCTTATTACATCGAACGCGTGCAGGCCGTGATGGATGGCACTTGGGAACCGGTCAATGTCTGGCACGGCATTGCGGATGGCATGGTGGGTTTTGCCCCCTTCAACGACAAGATCCCGGC
Organism: Paracoccaceae bacterium; assembly: GCA_016937725.1. Taxonomy (GTDB): domain Bacteria; phylum Pseudomonadota; class Alphaproteobacteria; order Rhodobacterales; family Rhodobacteraceae; genus Roseinatronobacter. The sequence goes on from JAFGVZ010000223.1 coordinate 1,497, forward strand.
AGAGCTGCGCGCCGAAGCTGAGGGTATGATCGCCGCCATCGCCGATGGCAGCTTCCACCCCTTCACCGGCCCGATCAACCGTCAGGACGGCACGCCTTGGCTGTCCGAAGGTGAAGTGGCCGATGATGGCACGCTTCTGGGCATGGATTTCTATGTCGAGGGCATCACTTCGGAAATTCCGAACTGATCCAACACTTTAGGTCAGCGTTGCAACCCCCGGCCCCGGCCGGGGGTTTTGCTTTAGGACGACATCAATGTATCTATCCAGTCAGCCTGCGCCATGGTCGCCCTGTAACCTTCATCAATTGCTTGTGACGCTAGGTGAAACTGCATGATGTTCATGTGCGCCAGCCGTGCCGATATCAGGACATGGGGCGCATCCGCCGCAAGCCTTGCGCGGCGGATCTGGTCGCTCATCATGTCGATCGTGGCATTGATCAGGGCGGTATAGCTGGGCGGGTTCGGGTCTTTTGAAGGGGCATCATTACTTCCCGTTTGCCAGAACCGCGTCAGCGCGTCCGGCAGTTTATCCGAGACTTGGTCAACCATCTCAGAGAAATCCGGCAGGCCCGGCCAATCCTGCCCCGGCGTCCAGAACAGCCCTCCTGTGGCGGCATTTGGGTTCACGGCAACAACCACCCGGACACCTGCGGCAGTCAAAGGTGTGATTGGCACCGGGTTTACCACCCCGCCATCAATCAGCCAGCGCCCGTCGATGCATACGGGGCTGAGAATACCCGGAATGGCGACGGATGCGCGCGTGGCGCTTGCCAGCGGACCCTCTTGCAGCCAGACCTCTTGCCCGCTGGAAAGATCGGCGGCCACGGCTATGAAAGGCAGGCTTAGATCCTCTATCCGGCAATCAAGGCCGATTTCTTCCAGCATCTTGGCAATACTTGTGCCACCGACCAGCCCACCCCCGGTCAGCCGCATATCGATCAGCGACCAGACGCGGCGCGGGGTTAGCGCGCGCGCCCAATCCTCTAGCGCGTCCAGTGCGCCGCCAGCATAGGCCGCACCGACCAAAGCGCCCATGGAACTGCCTGCGACCACGTCGGGCCGCACGCCCATCTCATCCAGCGCGCGCAACACGCCGATATGGCACCACCCGCGCGCGCCCCCTGTGCCCAAGGCCAAGCCCAGTTTCGCAGTCATATTGCCCTCGTGCTGCTGGTCGGATTGGGGGCATATTGCCAACGCACCTCTGTGCTTGCCAGCCTTGATTGCCATGCGCTAAGTCAGCGGCTGAAAGGACGTCTTATGCCCCCTCCCCCCCGTGCATGGCAGCGCATGCTGTCCGGTCGCAGGCTGGACCTGCTGGACCCGACCCCGGTCGATATAGAAATAGAGGACATTGCCCATGGGCTGGCCTTTGTCGCGCGCTGGAATGGGCAGACCAAGGGCGATTGGCCCTATTCGGTGGCCGAGCATTCGCTGTTGGTGGAAGCGATTTTTGCCCGTAGCCAGAAAGCGCCTGACCCGAAATGGCAATTGGCCGCCTTGCTGCATGACGCGCCGGAATATGTGATCGGGGATATGATCTCGCCTGTGAAAGCGGCTGTCGGGCCGGAATATGGCGCGTTGGACGTGCGGCTGACGGCTGCGATCCATCTCCGCTTTGGCCTGCCTGCCGCGTTGCCTGCGCCCATCAAGCGGCGGATCAAGGCGGCGGACAAAGTGTCGGCTTGGCTGGAAGCCACGCAAATCGCAGGCTTCTCAGAGGCAGAGGCGGACCGTTTTTTCGGCCGCCCCGACCCCATACTTCTGGACGGTCTGACGCTGAACCTGAGCCCGCCAGCAGATGCGCGGGCGCGTTTTCTGGCGCGCCACGCGGAATTATTGGCGCAAGCCTAGCCCTTCATCCCGTCCCAGAACCCTTTGACCTTGTCAAAGAAACCACTGGTCTCCGGGTTGTTCTCGGCGCTCAGCTTCTCGAATTCTTCCAGAAGCTCTTTCTGCCGTGCGGTCAGGTTAACAGGCGTTTCCACCGCCAACTCGATCAGCATGTCGCCATGGCCAGCACCACGCAGCGCGGGCATGCCCTTTCCCCGCAGGCGCATCTGCTTGCCCGATTGGCTGCCGGCGGGCACTTTCACGCGCGAGCGGCCACCGTCAATGGTCGGCACCTCGACTTCTCCGCCCAGCGCCGCTCGGGTCACGCTGACAGGCACGCGGCAATACAGGTTCATCGCGTCGCGCTTGAACAAGGCATGTTCGGCCACGTTGACGAATATATAAAGATCGCCCGCAGGCCCGCCGCGCAAGCCTGCCTCGCCCTCGCCCGACAGGCGAATGCGGGTGCCGGTTTCCACGCCTGCCGGAATATTCACCGACAGGTTCGCTTCCTTTTCCTTCCGGCCCGCGCCGCCGCAGGATTTGCACGGGTTCTTCACGATCTGGCCCGCGCCACCGCAGGTCGGGCAGGTGCGTTCCACGGTGAAAAAGCCTTGCTGCGCGCGCACTTTGCCCATGCCCGAACAGGTCGGACAGGTCACGGGTTCGGCCCCGCCTTCGGCACCACTGCCATTACAGCCATCGCATTCCGACAGCCGCGGAACGCGGATGGTCTTGCGGGTGCCGGAATAGGCCTCTTCCAGCGTCACGCGCAGGTTATAGCGCAGGTCCGACCCCCGGCTGGCACGCGAGCGGCCGCCGCCACCACGCCCGCCGACGAAATCGCCAAACAGGTCTTCGAACACGTCCGAGAAGGCGCTGGCAAAATCGCCGCCACCGCCAAAACCTTGCGGTCCACCGCGCGGAGCACCACCCATGCCGCCATCAAACGCAGCATGACCGAACCGGTCATAGGCGGCCTTGCGCTCTGGGTCTTTCAGAACGTCATAAGCCTCGTTAATTTCCTTGAATTGCGCTTCGGCGTTGGGGTTGTCGGAATTGCGGTCGGGGTGCAGTTCTTTGGCCTTCTTGCGATAGGCCTTCTTGATCTCGTCCGCAGATGCGGACCGGTTCACGCCCAGCAGGTCATAGAAATCGGGTTTCGCCATGGCATTCGGCTCCGAACAAGGGAACCGGCCTGAGCCCTGTCAGGCCGGTTCCGTGAGACTGGCGGGGTGGCTTACTTGCGCTTGCCGTCTTCGAGGTCTTCGAAATCGGCATCGACAATGTCTTGGTCCACGTCGCGCGGACCGTCCTCACCGTCACCGCCTTCGGCCTTTTCGGCTTGCGCCTTGTAGATCGCCTCGCCCAGCTTCATCGACGCTTCGGTCACGTTCTGGATGCCAGATTTGATCTTGCCCGCATCCTCGCCTTCCAGCGTGTCTTTCAGCGCGACAATCGCCAGTTCGATCGCCTCGACCGTGGTCGGGTCCACCTTGTCCTTGTATTCCTCGATCGACTTCTCGGTCGAGTGGATCAGGCTTTCCGCTTGGTTCTTGGCTTCGACCAGTTCGCGGCGCTTCTTGTCGGCTTCGGCATTCGCCTCTGCGTCCTTGACCATCTGTTCAATATCGGCATCCGACAGACCGCCAGAGGCTTGGATCGTGATCTTCTGCTCGCGGCCCGTGCCCTTGTCCTTGGCGGACACGTTCACGATGCCGTTTGCGTCAATATCAAACGTCACTTCAATCTGCGGCATGCCGCGCGGCGCGGGCGGAATTTCTTCCAG
>JAFGVZ010000224.1 GCA_016937725.1 Paracoccaceae bacterium
AGCCTTGTGAAAGACCTTCATCCGGACCGCAATTCGGGCGCCCGCAACGACGAGGACCGTTTGCAGGAAGTTGTCTGGGCGTGGGACCAGATTAAAGACAGTCGGTATTTCCGGGACTAAGGCGCGGGGGTGAGTGCTGGCCCGTCGGCACTATTCGCCTTGGGCGATTGATGGCCCCCAGAACCCGTTCCATTTTCTGAATGGCGACCAGATCGCGCAACAGCGTTGCGCGATCTTTGCTTTTGGGGACGATGATGCGGCGGATCGTCTGAAAATCGGTCATGGCCAAGCTTGAAAAGGGCAGGTCTTCAAGATGCCCGGCAAAGGTTTTGCCTTCGTGAACAGGCTGAGAAAAAATTGTTACGAAAACTGCAAACTGGGTGACTTTCCCCCTTGCAGCCCCCGGCGCGATTGTCTAAATCGCACCACATAGAGAGCGGGCGTAGCTCAGGGGTAGAGCATAACCTTGCCAAGGTTAGGGTCGGGCGTTCGAATCGCCTCGCCCGCTCCAATTTTCCGACAGATCGTGACCTTCACCCCGAACTTGGGTCACGGATCTGTCTGTCGGATGTCAGGCCACCAGCGTTTTTTGTCTAGCAAGTGGGCTTTGCCGAAGGCCGCTGCTCGCTGCTTACGCGACGCTCGAACGAAAAATGCCGCCCTAGGGCGGCATTTTCTTTTGTCACATCAGTATTTTGGCTTTGGGCCCGGCTTTGCACGGGGTTTGCGCGGGGCCGCGCTGCCACCTTTGCCCGGTGCCACGAAGCGCTTCGAGGTGTCGCGCGCATCCGCTGGGGCGGGCTTTGGTTTGCCGCTGGGCTTGCCTGTGGGCCGGTCGCCAAATTTGCCCGCCGGTTTGCCACCGGGTTTGCCGAAAGACCCTTCCGGCCGCGCCTTGAAGCCCTTGGATTTCGGCGCGTCATCGCGCGCGGGGCCACGATCAAATTTTGCCGGTGCTTCGGCACGTTTGGGCCGGTCGTCGCGCGCGGCGGGTGCGCTGCGTTTTTCATAGGGCTTGAGCGCGCCATCGGATTGCGGCTTCGGCTTGTCGCCATAGCTGCGCTCGCCCTTGGGTTTGTCCCATTGCGGTTTGTCAGATTTGGGCCGATCAATTTTGGGCTTGTCAAATTTGGGCTTGTCGAAGTTGGGCTTGTCGAAGTTGGGCTTGGGACCCGACGGTTTGTCCGACGGCGCGGCCCGCGGGCGCGGCGTAGGCCGTTCGCTGCGGTCCGCGACATCTGCGCGGGCGGAGCGTTCCGCGCGCTCGGCACGGTCCGGGCGCGGTGGGCGCGAGGTGGATTGCAGGTCGGGTGCGCCCTCCATCAAGCGGGCGGTCACGCCTTCTTCCAAGGTGCCGCCATCGCCCAGACCGGCGATAAAGCTGTCAGCGCTTGCTGCCGCGATTTCGACAAAGGTCTCGGACTCTTGCACGCGGATCGCGCCAATGGCGTCTTTCTCCAGCCCCCCGGTGCGGCACAAAAGTGGCAACAGCCAGCGTGCTTCGGCGCGGTCGGCCCGACCCACCGACAAGGCGACCCACCGGCTTGGGCCGAAGGGGGCTTTTTCCCGCCGCGTGGGTTTGCTGTCGGCCGGAAGAAGATCCTCTGGCGCGGCATGGCGCGATTGATACAGCCGCAGATAGGCCGCGGCGATTTGCGCGGGCGCATAGCGGGCCAGCAGCTTTTCAGCGAATGCGGCCTCGGTCTCGGATGCGTCGTCGGACCAGACCGGGTCAGACAGCAAGCGCTCTTCGTCGCGCGCCAGAATATCCTCGACCGAGGGGGCCTCGACCCATTCAGCCCCGATCTTGGCCCATTTCAACAAGCGTTCTGCCCGCGCGCGCGCTTTCGGCGGCACGATCAGTGCCGAAATACCCTTGCGGCCCGCGCGCCCGGTGCGGCCAGAGCGGTGCAACAGGGTTTCGGTGTTGGTGGGCAATTCGGCATGGATCACAAGGTTCAACTTGGGCAGGTCGATCCCGCGCGCCGCCACATCGGTGGCCACGCAGACCCGCGCGCGCCCGTCGCGCATGGCTTGCAGCGCATGGGTGCGTTCGGTCTGGCTTAGCTCGCCCGACAGGCTGACGACCTGCAAGCCGCGATTTGCAAGCCGCGCGGTCAGATGGGCGACCATGGCGCGGGTATTGGCAAAGACGAGCGCACTTTCATCATGGTGAAAGCGCAGCAGGTTGAAGATGGCATTGTCCACATCTGACTGCGCCACGCGCACGGCTTCATAGGCAATGTCGCTGTGCTGTTCGGTGCCTGCAACTGTGTTGATGCGCTGCGCATCGCGCTGGTATTGCTGGGCCAGTTTGGCAATCATCGGCGGCACCGTGGCCGAGAACAGAAGCGTGCGGCGCTCTGCGGGCGCTTCGGCCAGCATGAATTCCAGATCCTCGCGGAAACCCATATCCAGCATTTCGTCGGCTTCATCCAGCACGACCGCGCGCAAATCGCTCAGGTCCAGCCCGCCACGTTCGATATGGTCGCGCAAGCGTCCGGGTGTGCCCACGACAATATGCGCGCCGCGTTCCAGCGCGCGGCGCTCGGTGCGCATGTCCATCCCACCCACGCAGGAGGTGACAACCGCGCCGGTGCGGGCATAAAGCCATGTCAATTCGCGCATGACCTGGCTTGCCAATTCGCGGGTGGGCGCGACGATCAGCGCCAGAGGGGCAGCAGCCGGGCCAAATTGGTCCATATCGTCCAGCAGCGTCGGCGCAATGGCAAGGCCGAAGCCAACCGTCTTGCCAGATCCGGTCTGGGCAGAAACAAGCAGATCGCGGTCCACCAGTTCAGGCGCGCTGACCGCCTGTTGGACGGGGGTCAGCGTGTCGTAGCCACGCTCTGCAAGCGCCTGGGATATCGCGGGTATCATGGTCGGGGGTATTCCTTGGGGAGAGATAGCGCAGCGAATCGGCGCGAGGGCGGCGGCTGACGCGAAAGGTTAAAGGCTGCGCATAGTCAGCAATGCGGCTTTGGTCAAGGGAACACGCGGAACCTTGGTCTTGGTGCAGGGTGCTGTTTTGGCTGGATCGTGGCAATTTCGGCGGCAAAGCGCTTGGTCGGTGGCCGGTTGCGGGTTACCTCGGCTGGCATGAAGGTTGGCGTTCCGCCGCCATGACCCGCGCTTCAGGAGTGCCTTTGATGATCGCCGTTTTGAACATTGCACGCGGCGCTGCCGCCCGGACCCTTGTGCTGCGCGAGATAGCGCAACCCATGCCCGCAGCGGGAGAGGTTTTGGTGAAGGTCATCGCCTCTGGCCTGAACCCGTCCGATGTGAAGGTGCGGGCGGGCGCGCAAGGCCCGATGGTGGCCGAAGCGGTGCTGGTCCACAATGACGGTGCAGGTGTGATAGAGGCCGTGGGCGATGGCGTGGACCCGGCTCGCATAGGCCAGCGCGTCTGGCTGTTCGAGGTGAACCGCGCGCATGGCGGCTTGGCGCAAGGCACCAACGGCACCGCGGCAGAGTATACTTGCGTGCCCGAGGGG
>JAFGVZ010000033.1 GCA_016937725.1 Paracoccaceae bacterium
CGCGGCGGGCCGGGAATGCAGGAAATGCTGTATCCGACCAGCTACCTGAAATCGAAAGGTCTGGGCGCGGCTTGCGCGCTTGTCACCGATGGCCGCTTCTCGGGCGGCACATCGGGCCTGTCGATTGGCCATGTCAGCCCCGAAGCGGAAGAAGGCGGGCTGATCGGGATTGTCGAAAATGGCGACCTTATCGAGATCGACATTCCGAACCGGACCATTCATCTGGCGGTGGATGACGCAACGCTGGCCGCGCGCCGTGCCGCGCAGGACGAAAAAGGCTGGAAACCCGCCAAACCGCGCCCGCGCAAAGTTTCGACCGCGCTGCGCGCCTATGCCGCGCTGACCACATCGGCGGCCATGGGGGCCGTGCGCAAATTGCCAGAAGGATGGTGATCTGAATGAGCCGCATTGTTTATGTGAATGGCGACTATCTGCCCGAGGGCGAGGCCAAAGTGTCGATCTTCGACCGGGGCTTTCTGATGGCCGATGGTGTCTATGAGGTGACGACCATCATCGACGGCAAACTGATCGACTTTGACGGGCATTTCACCCGGCTGGAACGGTCCTTGGGCGAATTGGACATCGCCAACCCAATGGACCGTGACCAATGGCTGGAGGTGCACCGCCAGCTTGTCGCACAAAACACGGTCGATCAGGGCATGATCTATTTGCAAGTGACGCGTGGCGCGCCGGGTGACCGGGATTTCATCTTCCCCGATCCCGAAACGACCACGCCCACGGTGGTGCTGTTCACCCAGTCGAACCCGGCGCTGGTCGAAAGCCCGAAGGCCAAGAAGGGCATCAAGGTTGTCACCATCGACGACATCCGCTGGGGGCGACGCGACATCAAGACGGTTCAACTGCTCTATCCGTCGATGGGCAAGATGATGGCCATCAAACAAGGCGCGGATGATGCCTGGATGGTGCAGGACGGCGCGATCACCGAGGGCACATCGAACAATGCCTATATCATCAAGAACGGCAAGATCGTGACGCGGGCGCTGTCGAATGACATTCTGCACGGGATCACCCGCGCCGCAGTGCTGCGCTTTGCGCGCGAAGCGCAGATGCAGGTCGAAGAACGCAGTTTCACCGTGGAAGAAGCGAAGTCGGCGGATGAGGCCTTTGTCACATCGGCCAGCACCTTCGTGATGCCCGTGGTCTCGATTGACGGGGCCAAACTCGGGGGCGGCGCACCCGGCCCCTTGGCCACCCGCCTGCGCGAGATCTATATCGAAGAAAGCCGCAAAGCAGCGATCTAACAGCAAGACCCTGCCGTTACCGGGGTGCTAAACTGGCACCCTGGTAACAGGAGCAGTGATAAATATGCTGGGATCGTAGAACCTGCCGATATCCTGAATCACGACGACAACTTCGCCATTGTCTGTGATCGACGTTTCAAAATCTTCTACCCGGATCTCGACGTCATGCGCGGTGTCGCTCCCATCAAGGTTTACGGGTGAATAGACCAGCCGATCATTTGTCAGCGGGTTGAAATCCGTTATCCGAGCCGGGCCAGCGCCTTCGTCTCCGACACCGAAAATGACAAACACGTCGGACCGGGCACCGCCCGTCAGCGTATCCCCCAAGCCGCCGGTCAGGCTATCATTCCCGGTGCCGCCGATAAGAACCGTCGCGCCTGTACCGTCGATGACGCCGGTATCGCCGTCGCTGCGCATGAAGCCTTCGCCGCGGAATTGGTTCTGAACATCATTCCCGCTGCCAACGATCCGGTCTGCGCCATTGCCCGCCACGGCCTCGACAAAGCCCGACCCCTCGCCCCCCTCGAACACGTCATTCCCGTTGCCTAGAATGACACGGTCGATTTCTTCGAAAGTCGTCGGTGGCAAGCTGCCGTCTGCGGGTTGGATGGTAATAATGTCACCATCCGCGACGGTCACACGCATATCCGCGCTCAAAACGCTCAGGTCCAGCGTGCTGAACTGATCGCCACCACCATAATTGCCACCGCCTTGGAAGGCATCGGTCACAACCAAGGTCACGTTGCCGTATGCATCCTCTTCCACGGTCAAGCCGGAACCGCCGCCGGGCTCGCTGTCGGCCACGGAAGCGCCGTTCACTTCAACGGAAATCGCCGCCAACAGCTCGGACGGGTCCGTCCCTTCGAACCCCTCCAATTCCACCATCGGTAACCCATCTACCCGGATCAGAATACCCGAATCATCCGCCGTGCGCTCTGCTGTCAGTGTCACGGTATCGCCAAAGAACAGCGGATCACGCCCATCCGGTCCATATTGGCCGTCCGACAGATCGTCGAAGGCGCTCATGAAATCGCGGTCCAGATCGATCACCAAACGGTCTTCGCTAGGGTCGAAATCCCGAACCACCGGGGTGGAAAGGGCGTCGCCGCCGATCGTCTGCATTGCGCCGGTCAAGTCCAGACCGCCGGGCGAAACGACAAAGACATCCTCGCCCGCGCCACCGGTCATTTCAGAACCGCCGGCGCTGACGAGCGTATCATTGCCGCCGCCCCCGCGCAGGGTTTGCACGGTGCGGCCAGGGTCCATGTGTTCGCCAATAACCAGATCATTGCCTTCGCCGCCAAAAGCTTGATCGTCTTCAAGCGCGATCAACAGATCTTCATCGGTGCCGCCATTCAACTGCACACCGAATTCGGGGGAGCCGATCAGCGTGTCGTTGCCTGCAAAGCCATTATAAACCGACACATCGTCGCGCGCGGTGATCAGGTCATCGCTGGGCCCACTTCGCCCTGGCGTTTCAGGATCCTCATCGTCGGGCTCGCGCGGGCGGTCTTCATCCGGTTCGGTATAGCTATCGCTATCATCGTCGAAGAACGCAAAGGCACCAAATGCCAGCAACAGGCCGACCAATCCGAAACCGAGCATACGCAAACCTATCCTTGATAATTCTATTAAAAAGGTTAACCAAAATTTTGCCACATAAAAATCAGAATTCTGCCCAGATGTCGGGACAATCATCCCCGATTGTCGCGCAGATCGCGGTCAATCCAGACGAAGGCACCCGTTTTCCAACTCGTCCGGGAAACGCTTGGCTATTCGGTCGGGCTGCTCGAATTCGGCGCAGACCTGTGTCTCGGTCACGGTGAACGGCTGGTCGGTAAAGCGATCCGTGTCGCGCGGAAATGTGCCGCATACCAAGTCCGCCCCGCCCTCACGCCGCTTTTCACATGTCAAATATGCGGCCAAATCCCGCAAATCGTTCAGGCGTTGAGCATCGCGCTGTTCGCCTCGCGCCTGTTCCGGGCCACCCACCTGCCACAGGCCAAGCCCGATCATCACAACCGCGAACGGGATCAGAAGTCTGGAAAGCACAATCTGCATCACCGCTCCGCCAAGAAATCGCGGAACCATGCGATGACCAGCAGGGCCAGCACCACGACAAAGACCACTTTGGCCATGAATTGCGCGGTTATCACGCCCGTCAGCCCGGCATAAACCACGGCGATTGCCGCACCCAACAGGGCAAGCGACGACAGAAACAACGTGACCGCACCGAATTTGTGGCGCAGCGGCGACCGGCGCTGGCCGGGATCGCTCGACAAGGCCCGCGCCGCGCGCCGGTCCAGCCACAAAAACACCGGCAGCACCACGATAAGCACCGCGATGGACCAGCGCATGGAGTCCCGATTGCCATAGCTGCCCGCAACCTGAAGCGGGTCGGGCAACCATGCCTCGACCAGATCGAAGCCCAGCGCGACCAGATTAAAGGTCACGGTCAGCAACGCCACGAACATCAGCCCATAAAGCACTGCGTCTTGCCCCGTAGCTTGCGCTTGCGGGCGCGGCACGGGAACGCCAAGGCCGCGATCCGCCCAACCGTCCAAAGCCGCCGCTACTTCGGCCTGCGACCACCCTTCGGCCAGAAGTGCCGCGCGCAGCACGTCGGGGCTATGCCCCGCGCGCTGACCATCTTTTACAAAGGCTTCCAGTTGGTCAGAAGGTTTCACCCGTCAGCCCTTGTCGCCAACATTTTCGGCGAACGACTTTTCAAAAGCCGCCTTCTGGCTGGCATCGACTTCGCTCTGGTTCTGGGCCTTCCAGACATCGTAGGGCATGCCGTAAACCGCTTCGCGCGCGGCGTCTTTGCCCATATCAATCCCGCGTTCTTGTGCGGCTTCCATATACCAACGCGATAGGCAGTTGCGGCAAAACCCTGTCAGGTTCATCATGTCAATATTCTGCACGTCATTGCGCTTGTCCAGATGCGCCAGAAGCGCGCGAAAGGCAGCGGCCTCCAGCTCTGTGCGGGTGGTGTCGTCCATATCAAATCCTCCGGTTACAGGGGGAAGGTGCGCATTCGCCGCGCGCGGGTCAAGCGCGACAGACTTGCTTTTCTGCCGATTATCGATAGATGTTTGCGCTAACGAATTCCACCTGACACGAAGCGCTGCCATATCAGACTTAAATGCGCCGTCAGGCCAAGCAATACCAGAGAGGACATTCCATGACGCCCCTGCGCCGTCACCGTATGATCAAGATCGTCGCCACCCTTGGCCCGGCCTCGTCCGATTATGACACCATTCGCGCATTGTTCGAAGCCGGTGCCGATGTGTTCCGCCTGAACATGAGCCACGGCACCCATGACGACATTGCCGCGCGCCATGCCATCATCCGCAAGATCGAAACCGATACGGGCCGCCCGATTGCTATTCTGGCCGACCTGCAAGGGCCGAAATTGCGCGTGGGCGAATTTGCCAATGGGTCCGAAGACTTGGTTGAAGGCGCGCCCTTCCGGCTGGACCTGTCGGAAAAACCGGGCGACGCCACCCGCGTGAACTTGCCCCATCCCGAGATTTTCGCGGCACTGGAACCCGGCGCGAACCTGTTGGTCAATGATGGCAAAATCCGCCTGAAGGTCAACGACTGCGGCAAAGATTTCGCCGATTGCACCGTGACTGTCGGCGGCACCATTTCGAACCGCAAGGGCGTGAATGTGCCCGATGTGATCCTGCCTTTGGCAGCGCTGTCGGACAAAGACCGCAAGGATCTGGAATTCGTCTGCCGTTTGGGCGTGGATTGGCTGGCGCTGTCCTTCGTGCAGCGCTCCGCCGACGTGGCAGAGGCCCGCACATTGGCCCAAGGCCGCGCCGCGATCCTCTCCAAAATCGAAAAGCCCGCCGCCGTCACCGCATTCGATGAAATTCTGGCCGTGTCAGACGGGATCATGGTGGCCCGTGGCGATCTTGGGGTGGAATTGCCGGTGCAGAACGTGCCGCCCATCCAGAAACGCCTTGTGCGTCGTGCGCGTGCCGCTGCTAAGCCCGTGATCGTGGCCACGCAGATGCTGGAATCCATGATCGACAGCCCCATGCCCACCCGCGCAGAGGTGTCGGACGTGGCCACCGCTATCTATGAGGGTGCCGATGCGATCATGCTTTCGGCGGAATCGGCCGCTGGCGCATACCCGATCGAGGCCGTTGTCACCATGGACAATGTCGCGCGCGAAGTCGAAAGCGACCCGACCTATATCGACATCATCGACGCATCGCGCAAGAACAAGCACAGTTCTATCGCCGATGGCATCGTGGCCGCCGCGCGCGAATTGGCTGAAAAGACCGATATCGCTGCAATCTGCTGCTTTACTGAATCGGGCACGACCGCCAGCCTTGTGGCGCGCGAGCGCCCGCATGTGCCGATCTTGGCTCTGACCCCCATCACCAAGACCGCGCGGCGGTTGCAACTGACATGGGGCGTGCATTGCGAAGTGGTGGCAGAGGTCGAGCGCTTCAAGAAAGCGGTCATCAACGCCGTCCGCGTGACCCGCAAATACGGCTTCGGGACCGAGAAGGACCAAATCCTCGTCACCGCAGGCATTCCGTTCAACCAGCCGGGCACAACCAACATCTTGCGCGTGGCCCCTTGTGCAGAACACTTGATCGTATCGGGCGAGCCAGAGTAACCTGACCGCCTGAAAGCGAGGCGGCATGGACACGGGCTTTCTTTTCCTTCTGGGCGTTTACCTGCTGCCGCTGGCGCTTGTCAGCGCGGTCTCTGCTTGGGCGGACGGGCGGCGGCCCAAATTGGCCATGGCGCTTGGGGCGACGGGACTTGTTTTGGCGGTCATCGCATCTGTCTTGCGGCCAGAGGGGTTTTACGGATTGTCCGACATTCCCCTGCTAACGATAGAGCTTTTGGCGCGCATCTGGCGCGCCTTCTGAGCCTTGCACACACCCTGTTTCTGGTTTAAGGCGCAGGTTCTATTCGAAGGAGCGGCCGGCCGTTGTGGCATGCCGAGTCGCTCCCCTGACCGAAAAAGGAGTCGGAAATGCCCAAGATGAAGACCAAATCAGGCGCAAAAAAGCGCTTCTCCATGACCGCGACCGGCAAGGTAAAAGCTGGCCAAGCGGGCAAACGGCACGGCATGATCAAGCGGACGAAGAAATTCATCCGTGACGCACGCGGCACCACGCTTCTGTCAGAGCAGGATGCCCGCATCGTCAAAACCTACATGCCCTATAACCGGTAAGGAGAGCGGAACATGTCACGCGTTAAATCCGGCACTGTCACCCACGCCCGCCACCGCAAGGTCATCAAGGCCGCCGCTGGCTATTATGGCGCCCGTTCGCGCAACTTCCGCACCGCCACGCAGGCTGTGGACAA
>JAFGVZ010000034.1 GCA_016937725.1 Paracoccaceae bacterium
CGGACAGTGAGGGATTCGAACCCTCGAGACGGTTCCCCGCCTACACACTTTCCAGGCGTGCGCCTTCGACCACTCGGCCAACTGTCCAGCGTGCGCGTCATAGCGCGGGCACCCCGAGGGCGCAAGCCAAGTTTTGGCCTAGGGCAACGCTGCGTGACGGTTCACGTCCTTGTATAGCAAATAGCGGAAGGGCTCCGGCCCACCGGCATAGCAGGCTTGCGGGCAGAAGGCGCGCAGCCACATGAAATCGCCGGCTTCCACTTCGACCCATTGCTGGTTCAGGTGGTAGACGCCTTTGCCCTGCAACACATAAAGCCCATGTTCCATAACATGGGTTTCGTCGAACGGAATCACCGCGCCGGGTTGCAGGGTGACGATGGTGACATGCATGTCATGGCGTAAATCTGCCGGGTCCATGAAGCGGGTGGTGGCCCAGCCGCCATTTGTGTTGGGCATTTCGGACGGGGTGACCCCTTGCTCCTGCACGAAGAACGCTTCAGGCGCGGGAAGGCCATCGACCGCGATATAGCGTTTGCGGATCCAGTGAAAGACCGCGCCATCGGCGGCGGTCACGGTCCATTTGGCCCCGGCGGGAAGGTAGCCAAAGCCGCCCTCGGTCAGGTTATGTTCCACCCCATTCAACGTGACTGAAAGCGCGCCCTCGACCACGAAAATTGCGCCTTCGGCGTTTGGGTCCGTCTCTGGCCGGGTGCTGCCGCCGCCCGCGCCCAGTTCGACAATATATTGCGAAAACGTTTCCGCAAAACCGCTGAGCGGGCGCGCCAGAACCCAGAAGCGCGCCTTGTCCCAGAAGGGCAGGGCGCTGGTCACGATGTCGGACAGCACCCCGCGCGGGATGACCGCGAAAGCCTCGGTGAACATGGCGCGGTCGGTCACAAGCTGTGATTGTGGGGGCAGGCCGCCCTTGGGCACGAAATAGCTGCGGGCGGGGGCTATGGGCTGGGTCATGGGCGGGCCTTTGGTCTGCTACAGGCCCACCCTAGCCGCGCTGCCCCCCGCCGACTAGCGTGGAAAGCCGACAGGTGCTTTCGGCATTTCCGGGCAATCAGCCAGCCGGTCGCAGCCGGATCAGCTTGCCATCCTCGCCATCGGTCAGGACATAGATGAACCCATCTTCCGGTCCCACGGCCACGTCCCGGATGCGCCAGTTCTCGCCCTCCAGCAGGCGCGCGACCGGGGTGATCTGGCCATTCTCTTCGTCGAACAGGGCCAGATAACGGTGCAGCAGATTGCCGATCAGCAAATGGCCCTGCCATTCGGGAAATGCATCGCCGTCATAGAAGGCCATGCCAGAGGGCGGGTTGTGGTTGTCGCGCCCGGCGGGCCAGTGGAACACCGGTGGATTGAACCCGTCGCCGGGGCTGTGGGGCGGGGCGAATTGGTCGCCGCCGCGATAGGTCACGCCATGCGAGACCAAGGGCCAGCCGAAATTACCGCCGCGTTCGACGATGTTCACTTCGTCGCCACCGGCCTCGCCATGTTCGGCAATCCAAAGCGCGCCGGTCTCGGGATGCACATTCATCCCCTGAATGTTGCGGTGGCCATAGGACCAGATCGCGCCTGCGGCACCTGCCTGCCCGACAAAGGGGTTATCGGCGGGGATATCGCCGTCCAGCGTCAGGCGAATGACCGAGCCATTCTCGCTGCTCAGGTCTTGGGCGATGTGATCGGGGCCGAAATTCTTGAAGCCGCGGTCGCCAAAGCCCGCGAAGACATGCCCATCGGCAAATGCAATGCGCGACCCGAAATGCGCACCGCTGTCAATGCCGGGGCTGACGGCATGCAGCACGTCCAGATCGCGCAGGGCCATGCCATCGAGGCGCGCACGGCCCAGATGCGTTGTTGTGCCACCCTCTGCGGCGCCCGTCCATGTCATGTAAAGCCAGCCGCTTTGCGCGAAGTCCGGCGCGGCGGCGATGTCCAGAAGCCCGCCTTGGCCACCGAATACCACTTCGGGCGCGCCTGTCAGTTCGACCAGCCCATCGGGGTGCCAGAGCAGCACATCGCCGCCGCGCAGGGTGAGCGCAATGCGGTCGCTGCCGGGCAGGAAATCCATCCCCCAAGGACGGTTCAGATTCTCTTGCAGAACCTCTATCTGGTAATCTTGCGCAAGGACGGGACTGGCCAAGGCTAGGGTGGCCGTGGCCAAAGCGGGAAACACGCGGCGGTGCATGGCATCTCCTTTCGTTTTCCAACAGAAAAGCGCGAATCCGCAAATTTCAACTCACGATCACGCGGGATGGGCCGTTTTGCTTGACTCTGCGCGCGCACGGGCCTATCGCACCGAACAACATCCGGGAGCACCAGCCTTCCGGTCCTGTGCTTATGCAAGGATCGCCATCCACCAGCGCGTCGCGCCCGTGGGTGCAAATTTGGTTTGAATGGCCCTGACCGGGCGGGAGTGATGCGCATGTTCGAGAACCTGTCAGATCGGCTGTCCGGCGTCTTTGACCGGCTGACGAAACAGGGTGCGCTGTCCGAAGACGATGTCCGCGCGGCGTTGCGCGAAGTGCGCGTGGCACTGCTGGAAGCGGATGTATCGCTGCCCGTGACGCGCGACTTTGTCAAGCGTGTGCAGAAAAAGGCGACGGGTGCCTCTGTCACCAAGTCCATCACGCCGGGCCAGCAGGTTGTCAAGATCGTGCATGACGAGTTGATCGCCATGCTGGAAGGCGAGGGCGATCCGGGTGCGCTGAAAATCGACAATCCGCCCGCGCCAGTGCTGATGGTGGGTTTGCAGGGGTCGGGGAAAACCACGACCACCGCCAAACTGGCGCGCCGCCTGAAAGACCGCGAGGGCAAGCGCGTCTTGATGGCATCGCTCGACACCAACCGCCCGGCGGCAATGGAGCAGTTGGCGATCCTCGGCACCCAGATCGGGGTCGACACGCTGCCCATCGTCAAGGGCCAGTCGGCGGTCGATATTGCCAAACGCGCCAAGCAACAGGCCACGCTTGGCGGCTATGACGTGTATCTGCTGGATACGGCGGGCCGCTTGCACATTGACGAAGTGCTGATGGACGAAGTGCTGGCCGTGCGCAACGCGGTCAGCCCCCGTGAAACGCTGTTGGTGGTCGATGGCCTGACCGGACAAGACGCGGTGAACGTGGCCGCCGAGTTTGACGGCAAGGTCGGCGTGACTGGCGTGGTCCTGACCCGGATGGATGGCGATGGGCGTGGCGGGGCGGCTTTGTCCATGCGCGCAGTCACCGGCAAGCCCATCCGCTTCGTGGGCTTGGGCGAGAAGACCGATGCGCTGGAGGTCTTCGACCCCAAGCGCGTGGCTGGCCGCATTCTGGGTATGGGCGACATTGTCGCGCTGGTCGAAAAGGCGCAGGAAGTGCTGGAGGTCGAACAGGCCGAGCGCATGATGAAGCGCTTCCAAAAGGGCCTGTTCAATATGAACGACCTTAAGATGCAGCTTGACCAGATGCTGAAGATGGGCGGCATGCAGGGCGTGATGGGCATGATGCCGGGCATGGGCAAGATGCAAAAACAGGTCGAGGCCGCGGGCTTCGACGACACGATGCTGAAACGTCAGATCGCGCTGATCAATTCCATGACCAAGAAGGAACGCGCGAACCCCGCGCTGCTGCAAGCCAGTCGCAAGAAGCGCATTGCGGCCGGTGCTGGGCTGGATGTGGCCGAGCTGAACCGGCTGCTGAAACAACACCGCCAGATGGCCGACATGATGAAAACCATGGGCAAGAAGGGCATGTTGAA
>JAFGVZ010000225.1 GCA_016937725.1 Paracoccaceae bacterium
CCAAACAACCAACAACGTCCCCGCCGCCGGTGAAGCGCTATCTAGGACACACCCAATCACAGCGCAACAGAAAAATGACAGAAAGAGGCAGATTTCCTGTGGTGAACTTTTAAGATACTGTTTTAAAAGTATTTCTTAATAGGTTGGCGCTAACGGCAATAGGGGGCGCCGCGATGTTGCGCGGTATCATAGTGGAAATGATTCTCATGCATCCCGTCTGATCCCGGCCCAAGCGTTGTGCCGAAGATTCCACACGCATTCGCGTGCATTTGGCGCAAGGCACGGCTGTGACGCGACAAGCGAGACCAGTCGTCGTTGACGGTGATCGCCTCGCCATCGTCCAGAAGAATTGCACTGATATCGATCGCGCGACCTTTGCCATGCTCCGAAACCGGAGCACCCGGGCGGTGGTTCCGGGTTCGGCACACGTAATGAGCCGGAACCCGCAGGCCCACCACACGGTCGCCCGTGCGCCCCAAGGCCGGCCGCATGGCTTGCGTCACCCATTTGTGCAGTGCTGTTGCCGTCTGGCAATCGAGGGTCGCTGGCTGCGACAGTTTGATGCCATCGACATGCGTGACCTGCACAGGAGCGGCCACGCCGCAGCCGGATGTGCTGGAAATAATGGGCTCGATCGGCATGCCCTCCAGCCCGGCAACACCACACAGATTGCCCGATGCGCCGCGGCTGACCTGCGTCGGGCTATCGCCCATGAAAGGCACAACCCGGCCAATCAAGCGGCCAACTCCATCAGCCCCCGGCACCCTCGGCCCACCCGAACATGCGGTCAAAACGGTGAGCGCGACGAGCGAAACAGCGATGGGTTTGAGCATGGAAGTCCTTATCTTTTGCTGCGTCCGAAATCGGGCGCGTCGGTATCTTGGCCAGCGTCGATGATGCCCCGTCGAATGGCCCGCGTGCGGCTGAAATAAGCGTGCAGATGATCGCCATCTCCGCGCCGGATGGCGCGTTGCAGCGCGAAGAGTTCCTCGGTGAAGCGCCCCAGAATTTCCAGCGTCGCATCCTTGTTGGTCAGGAACACATCCCGCCACATGGTCGGGTCGCTTGCTGCAATGCGCGTAAAGTCACGAAAGCCTGCGGCAGAGTATTTGATCACTTCGCTATCGGTCACGCGGCGCAGATCATCGGCCACGCCTACCATGGTATAGGCAATCAGGTGCGGCGTGTGACTGGTCACGGCCAGAACAAGGTCATGATGGGGCGGGTCCATCACATCGACCTGCGCACCCATTCCCTGCCACAGGCGGGTTAGGCGGTCGGTCGCGGCGGCATCTGCTCCCTCAAGCGGGGTTAGGATGGTCCAACGATTGTCGAAAAGTTCGGCAAAGCCTGCGCGCGGGCCGGAATGTTCGGTCCCGGCCAGCGGGTGGCCGGGGATGAAATGCACATGCCGGGGCATATGGGGGCCGACGGCGTCGATCACGGCCTGCTTAACAGAGCCGACATCGGTCACGGTTGCGCCCTGCGCCAGATATGGGGCGATTTCCTGCGCCACGGCGGACATGGCGCCCACGGGCACGCACAAGACGACAAGGTCTGCATCCTCTACGGCTTGCGCGGCGGTGTCGGTCACGCGGTCGACCAGTCCGATTTCGGCTGCAATCGCGCGCGTCTCTGCCGAGCGCGCAGTCCCGACAATCTCGGCCACCAGCCCGCCCCGCCGCATCGCCAAGGCCATCGACCCGGCGATCAGCCCCAGCCCGATAAAGGCCACGCGCTGGTAGAGAGGCGTCATCCCTGCTCCTCCATGAAGCGGGCGATGACATGGGCCACGCGGCGGCAGGCAGATTCGTCGCCCACCGTAATGCGCAAGGCTTCCGGCAGGCCATAGCTGCCGACCTGACGCACGATCAGCCCATCCGCTAACAACACGCTGTTGCAGGCTTCAGCCTGCTCGGGGCTGGCAAAACGTGCCAGCACGAAATTGGCGTAAGATATGTCGGTCGGCACACCACACGCATTCAGCTTTTCAGCCAACCAGTCACGCAACCGCGCGTTCTCTGACAAAGAGCGCGCGATATGGGCAGCATCGCCCAAGGCGGCTTCGGCCACGTCTAGCTGTGTGTTCGACAAGTTGAACGGTCCGCGCAGGCGGTTGAGCACTTGCAGCACATGGGCCGGGCCATACCCCCAGCCAATGCGCAAGCCACCCAAACCGTAAAGCTTCGAGAAGGTGCGCGTCATCACCACGTTCTCGCGGCTGTCCACAAGTGCGGCGCCGCCGTCATAGCCTTCGACATATTCGGCATAGGCGCCATCCAGAACCAGCAGGGTTTGCGGTGGCAGGTTGTCGGCCAAGCGCTCCAGTTCCGACAGGGGCACCATGGTGCCGGTGGGGTTGTTGGGGTTAGCGACAAAAACAAGCTTGGTGCGTTCGGTTACAGCCGCCAGAAGGGCATCCACATCGGTGGTGCGTTCGCGCTCTGGCGCTTTCACAGGCGTGGCCCCGGCGGCCATGGCGCTGATCGGATACATCAGAAAACCATGCTGCGAATAGAGCACCTCGTCCCCCGGCCCGGCAAAACCTTGGCACAGGAAGGTGATGATCTCATCCGACCCGGCCCCGCAGATAATGCGCTCGGCATCCAGCCCGTGACAGGCTGCAATCGCCGCGCGCAAGGACGCATGATCGGTCGAGGGGTAGCGGTGCAGGTCCAGTCCCGCGCGCTGATAGGCGGTGCGCGCCAATTCGCCCGCGCCGAACGGGTTTTCATTCGATGACAATTTCACGACATCTTCGCGCCCGGCGATCTTTGCGGTGCCACCCTGATAGAGGGCGATATCCATAATTCCGGGTTGAGGGCGGATCTGGTGGGGCATGGTCTGTCCTATGGGTCTTGCAACCCACGTCTTAGCGCCGCATGGGGGCTAGGACCAGAACCCTTTGTGACACCTGCCCGACAGGTTAGCCCGCGCGTTGCACTTGTGCCGCGCGCGGGGGTATTACTCCGCCGCGTCCTGCCCCATCGCTTCGCCCAGACCGCTGGCCCGTGGGTAGGTGCCGGTATCGGTGCGGGTGCGCGTTTCCAAAACCGGGCGGTTGTCAGAGACATTGGCGGTCTCTTCGCGCACCAGAATGAAAATTCCGCTCGAGATGATGATTCCCGCCCCGACAATTATGAACAGATCCACCCTTTCATCGAAAAACAGCGCACCAAAGAGCACGGCCCAAATGATCTGCGAATATTGCATGGGCGCGATCTGAAACGCCGGCGCACGCTTATAGGCGGCGATCACGCACAAGCTGGCCACCAGCGCCAGCGCCGACATCGCCGCCAAAGCCCCGAAATCGGCCAAGGGCATGGGGCGGTAAACGAAAGGCAGAGCAACCCCCATGACCAGCAGGTTCGCCATCATCGGATATAACAGCAGCACCACGTTGCGCTCTTCCGCGCCAATCTTGCGCACGATGATGGACGCGATTGCACTTGTGAGCGCCCCGACGAGCGCGGCCAAATGGCCAAGGCCCAATTCGGCCCCCTGCCCCGGCCGTAGCACGACAAGAACACCCGCAAGCCCCACTAGCACGGCCATGCTGCGCCGCCAGCCCACGCGCTCTCCCAACAAGGGCACCGACAGCACGGTAATCAGCAAGGGCGTCGCAAACAAAATGGCATAGGTCTGCGCCATGGGCAAAACCGAGAACGCGTAGAACACGCTCACCCCGGTCAAGACAGATGCCCCGGTGCGCAGCGCGGTCCACCCCGGATAGCGCGGCAACAGCGTGCCATCGGTAGGGTCACGCATTAACAAAAGCATGGCAAGGGGAAGCCCCAGCAAAACGCTGAAAAATACGATTTGAACGGGGCTATAGGTGCCGCCAAGCGACTTGACGATCACATCATGCGACGAAAACAGCGCGAAGGCCAGAAGCGCAACTCCTGGACCGGCAAGCCGCGAAGATGACAGGGACGACATGGCAAACCCCAAGCGTAGCGAATATGGTATCGCTACCACGCCTAAGCGCCACGGTTCAACCGCTGGAGGCCATGTTCAGCGCAAAGACCGTTGCATCAGCCGCGCGTAATGGCCCTTCTGCCCGGTCAAAGCGCAAATAGGCAATCGCGTGATCGCCGCTTTGCGTGAACAGGGTGCCAACGGGCTTGCCGCCCGCCTCTATCGCGGTGCCCACCGGGGCGCTTCCTTCCAGACGCACGGTCGCGAACCCTTTGCGCAATTCGGTCTTGTGGTGCATCCGCGCCGTCACTTCTTGGCCGACGTAACAGCCCTTGCGGAAATCGACACCATGCAGCCGTTCGAACCCGGCTTCCAGAATGAAGGTCTCATTCGGCACCAGTTCTATCCCGGTTTCTGGCACACAATGGGCCACGCGCAAAGCGTTCCAGTCGGTGCCATCCTCGGGCAGGGCCACACCGTAAGCCCTCCAGCCCAGCGCCGGATGGCGCGGGTCGGCCAGCGCCCCATCAGGCGCAGGCCCGGTGCCGCGACTGACCGGCATTTCCTCGCGCGCCAGCATGACCGGCGCGCGCAATTTATAAAGGCTCAGTCGTTTGAACAGGTCATCCGCCAGCGGGGCCGCGACATCGATCAGCACATCTGCGCCCTGCGCCACCAGAAAGAAATCGGCCAGATACTTTCCTTGCGGCGTCAGGATTGCCGCATAGACAATACCATCCTTGGCCAGCTTTCGGGTGTCGTTGCTGACCAAGCCTTGCAGAAACCCCGCCGGGTTATCGCCAGAAACGCGGATAATCGCCCTGTCGTTCATAGCCACCTCTTTCACACATCCTGCGACATATAAGCGAAAGCGCTCGACCAGAACAGGTCTGCATCACCTTGCCTAAAACGCGCCCGGGGTCGGAATGCGTAGCGCCCGGGTGTCAATGAGCAGGCCGGATAAAGGTGCCGTTGCGCAGATCCCACATGGCTTGGCGTATTTCCTCTGGCGTGTTCATCACGATCGGCCCGTGCCACGCGACAGGTTCTTGAAGCGGCGCGCCCGATATCAGCAAAAAGCGAATGCCCTCCTCGCCCGCCTGCACCGTCACCTCGTCGCCCGTGCCAAAGCGGATCAGCGTGCGGTCGCCTGACATGTCGCGGATATTGACCTCCTCGCCCATCACCTCTTTTTCCAACAGCACACCCGTTGGTTTCGAGGCATCGGCAAAGGCGCCCGACCCCGCGAAGACATAAGCAAAGGCGCGGCGATAGGTGTCGATCTTGAAGCTCTTGCGCACACCCGGCGGGACCGAGATATCCAGATATTGCGGGTCTGCCGCGATCCCGTCCACCGGGCCGCGCTTGCCCCAGAAATCGCCCACGATCACCCGGACCTTGGTGCCGTCATCATCAATGGTTTCGGGAATATCACCCGATTTCACATCCTGATAGCGCGGCGCGGTCATTTTCAGCGCGCCGGGCAGGTTGGCCCAAAGCTGGAAGCCGTGCATCTGCCCGCGCGCATTTCCGCGCGGCATTTCCTGATGGAGAATGCCAGAGCCTGCGGTCATCCATTGCACATCGCCCGCGCCCAGCGTGCCGGTATTGCCAAGGCTGTCGCCGTGGTCCACTTCACCCGCCAGAACATAGGTGATTGTTTCAATCCCCCGATGCGGGTGCCATGGAAAGCCGCGCAGGTAATGTTCCGGGATTTCGTTGCGGAAATCATCGAACAGCAGGAACGGGTCCAGCTCTGACGGGTCGTGAAAGCCAAAGGCGCGGTGCAGGTGCACGCCGGCCCCTTCCATGGTTGGAACAGCCTTGCGCGTGTCGAGTATGGGACGGATGGACATGGCATTTTCCCTTGTGCGTGTGAACTTGCGAAAGAACATGCCATCTTGGTGCCGTGAAACAAGATGCGACCGAAGCGCCGCCCCTGTTCGTTTTTGCACAGAACGACGGGACGGGCCTGTAGCCAGCCAAGCAGGCACCGGTTTCCAGCCAGCCCTTGCATGGCCATCGGCCAAATCACAGCCGCAGCGCGACCAAGATTACACCATAGCCCACCGCACCCGCCCCCAGTGCCGCCAATGCGGCCACCACCAAGCGCCGACCGGAATTCCGGGATATGGCTAAACCATACACCCCGTCGGCGGACGGCATTGCAGGCGATTTGCGCACGCTGCGCACGAATTCCTCGAACGCATCCATATCCTGTAGCTGTGCTGTCTTTGCGTGCGGCCCCGTCTTGCTTTTGCGCCGATGTGCAGAGCGCAGGTCGGGCCAACGCGCCCAGACATCGCGGGGAACCGGCACGTTTACCGGCACGCGCTTTGGGTTTGCGACAATGCCAACCCGCGCCTGCCGGTCAGCTAAGGTTTCGCTGCGCCGTTTCACCGTGCCCGCCGCTACAGACGATGTCATATCAGCCCCCCAACTTGCCATATGCGCCACCCTAACACTCACCCATTTACAAACGATTACCGCGCCTGCGCCGCGCGCCGGGGACCTTGGACGCAAAGTCCGGGGGTCGCTTGGCGACCCATGCCAGAAACTTTGCAAGACGGGGATGGTCGCGCAGAGCCGCGACCGTATTGAAGTCGCGCGCGAGTTCTGTCTCTGACAAGGTGGCGTGAATTTCCTTGTGGCAAATGTGATGAAGCAACACCACCGGCCCACCCTTGCCGCCGCGCAGCTTCGGGATCAGGTGGTGCAAGCTTTGCGGCACGCCCGGCGGAATGGGGCGGCCACAGAGCGGGCAGATCGGATCGTCATCATCGGGCATGGCGAAAACCGCACCAAGGGTGTAAACTGTTGAGGAGTGTAAGATCACGCAAGCGTCCGACAACACCTGACAGGACAGAACAGACCGATGCCAACCGAAAAAATTACCGCACTTCTGGATGATTGGAGTGCCGCGCTACAATCCTGCGACCCGGCCCGGATCACGGACCTTTATGCGCCCGATGCCGTGTTATTGCCGACGATCTCTTACCAGATCCGGCTCGACCCGGCCCAGATCCGGCGGTATTTCCGAAACATGATGCAGATGGGGCCGTCGGCGCGGTTTAACGAAGTGCATTCGCGCATCTTCGACAATATCGCGATCAATTCGGGTATATATACGTTCCGCCTGCATCGGGATGATGGCGCGCCCTACGACCTGATCTGCCGGTTTACCTTCGTCTATAAACTGCTGGATGACGCCTGGAAAATTATCGAGCACCATTCTTCGACCATGCCCGATCAGCCCTGATTGTTAGCGCAGCTTTCGGCCAAGGCATCGTCCAGCGTATCGAAGAATTTCGGGCTTGCATGGTGGCCAAACTGGCTGCGCAGCACCTTGGCCACCTCTGGCGTGGCCCCGACCAAGGCAAGGCACCCGCCCTGCCGCTCCAGCTTGCGCGCCAGTCCCACCATGGATTGCGCGCCGGACGTGTCGACGAACGGCACACGCGACAGGTCCAGAACCAACATGCGCGGCATGTCTGAAATGCGGTCCAGCACCCGGCCCATCGTGGCCGCAGCCCCAAAGAAATAGGCGCCGCGCAAGCTGTAGACAACCACGTTTTCCGCCTGTTCGCGCGGGGCGGCGTCGGGCGGGGTGATCGGTTCCAGCTTGGCCGCTTCCGACATGCGCCGGATGAACACAGCCCCGCCAAGCGCCGTGCCTGCGATAATGCCCTCGGTCAGGTCGCGGAACACCACCAACAGGAAGGTAATCAACAGCACCGCCGCATCCGCCCGGCTGACGCGCAGCAGGGTCAGGAACTCTTCCTTCTCGAACATGTTCCACGCCACCACGATCAGCACGCCCGCCAACCCCGCCAGAGGGATATGCACGGCCAAGGGTGCCGCCAGCAGCAACACAAGCGCCACGAACACTGCGTGCAGCATGCCAGAAACCGGGCCACGGCTGCCCGCGCGCACATTGGTTGCCGTGCGCGCAATGGTCCCGGTCACGCAAAACCCGCCAAACAGCGCAGAACCCATATTGGCCACGCCCTGCCCCAGCAATTCGGCGTTAGAGCGGTGTCGCTGACCGCTCATCCCATCGGCCACCACGGCCGAGAGAAGCGATTCAATTGCACCTAACAGCGTAAACGCCACTGCAAAGGGCAGGGCATCCAACACGGCGGCCAAGGCAAAATCCGGCACCTGCGGCGCGGGCAGGCTGCGCGGCAGATCGCCAAACCGGTCGCCAATGGTTTCCACCGGGACACCCGCCCAAGCCAACACACCGCCTACCATGATGGCAATCAGCATCCCCGGCCAGCCGGGGCGATAGCGGCGCAGCACCAAGATCAGCGCGACCGTGGCCGCAGCCACCGCCGTTGTGGTCAGATCAACAGTGCCGCGTGCCTGCCAGAGCGCGGCCAGCTTGTGCAGAAATTCGGGCGGGGCGGCCTCGTCCAGACGCAGGCCAAAGAAATCAGCCACTTGGCTTGTTGCGATGATCACCGCGATGCCCGACGTGAAACCAACCGTCACCGGAAAGGGAATGAACTTGATGTAATCGCCCAGCCGCAAAAGGCCGATCACCATAAGCAGGATGCCCGACAGGAACGTGGCCAAGATCAGCCCGTCCACCCCGATTTGCAGGACCGTGCCGGCAACCAGCACGATGAACGCCCCGGCAGGCCCGCCGATCTGGTAGCGCGAGCCCCCCATCAGCGACACAAGGAACCCGCCGACAATTGCCGTATACAAGCCCCGTTCCGGCCCCACGCCAGAGGCAATGGCAATCGCCATTGACAAGGGCAGTGCCACGATGGCCACCGTCAGACCCGCAATCGCATCGGCGCGCAGATCGCCAAGGCTGTAGCCACCGCGCAGAGCGCTGATGCTCATGGGGCGCAAATCTTCTAGCAAGGTTGGGGTATCGGCGCTGGCCATGGTCACTCCGCAACGTTTGGCGCGTTGTTTGCTTTGCCCGGAGACTTGTCAAGGTGGCCGATTTGCTCAACTCAACGCAACCGTGACATTCTGAAACCTGCGGCCTGCCTTAAAAACACTCCATTCATGGCCTAGAGCGCTGGAAAATACGGTTTGGCCAAAAGCGCCTGCGGGCCGAGGCGCATAAATCGCCTGTTAAAGAAATGCTGCGATGCTTGCGGCACTGTAATATGATGAAGGGCATGCCCATGGTTGCAATCACCCGCTTAAGACCTGCCGAAGCCATTTCCGTGGATAGCGCAGTCATTGCCGCGTTGTTTCGCGCGCACGGGCCAGTCATGGCCGAAGATATGTTGATGGATCATGTTGCCGAACTGACAGATCGCATCGGGTTTCTGGAAGACGCGAGTCAACGTTCGGGTCTTACATCTGCACTTGTCCGGGCTGGCGCGGACTTGGAAAGCCTCGGCGCACGTGCGGCGCGTATCGGGCTGACCTCTCTGGCAAATGCCTTGGCAGCTACGGCAGAGGCAGCGGCCACCGACAACCTGTCGGCGCTGCCGGCCTTGTGGGACAGGGTCAAGCGCATCGGGGACCAATCGCTCGTCATGCTTTGGGACATGCCACACTTGCGGATGTAAGCCCTACCCAAACCGCACCCGAAAAAGCCTGTGCACTTCCGCTAAAGGCTGCGTTAGTCTTTGTCCAAAGACCAGCAAGGACAGACAAGCATGAGCATTCCGCAGCCCTTCCGCTTTGCCCCGGATACGCCAGACGCGATAGACCTGCACTTGGTCGCCGCAGAGGACTTGGCGACCTGGCTTGGCACCCAAGCGCAGCACGTGCAAACATGGCTTACGGCAACCGGGTTCGCAGCCAAATCCGGGGAAATCGCACTCGTCCCGAATGACGCGGGCGGCTTGGCTTGCGCTGTCGTGGGGCACGGCACTTTGCGTGACCGCACGCGCGGGCGCTTCCTGTTCAGCGTCGCGCGGGCGCGCCTGCCCGCCAAATGCTACAAGCTGCACCACAACTTGCCGGCAGTGGCACTGGCCGAAGAAGCACTCGGCTGGCTGCTCGCTGGCTACAGCTACCGCGCTCACGCCCCCGCGCCGCAAACCGACATGGCGCACTTGGTGGCCCCCGACGGCGTCAATGCCGAGCAGCTTGAAATCATCGCCCAAGCAGAAGGGCTGACCCGCGACCTGATCAACACCCCGGCAAGCCAGATGGGCCCGCAAGAGCTGGAAGAGGCCACGCGCCAGCTTGCCGCCCGCTTCGGCGCCACGATGGAGGTCACCACGGGCGACGCGCTTTTGGCGCAGAACCTGCCACTGATCCATACGGTCGGGCGCGCCTCTGACCGCGCGCCGCGCTTGCTGGACCTGCGCTGGGGTGCAACCGGGCCAAAGCTGACCCTTGTGGGCAAGGGCGTGTGCTTTGACACCGGTGGGCTGAACCTGAAGCCGGGCAGTTCCATGGGCCTGATGAAGAAAGATATGGGCGGGGCGGCAACCGTTCTGGGCCTTGCTCAGATGATCATGGCCTCTGGCTGGCCCGTGCAAATGCGGGTGCTGATCCCGGCGGTCGAAAACGCGGTCGCGGGCAATGCCATGCGCCCGGGCGATGTGCTGATGTCACGCAAGGGCCTGACGGTCGAGGTGAACAATACCGATGCCGAAGGCCGCCTTGTGCTGGCCGACGCGCTGGCACTTGCCAGCGAGGACGCGCCCGATGCGCTGATCTGCATGGCCACCCTGACAGGGGCGGCGCGCGTGGCACTGGGGGCAGATGTCGCGCCATTCTACACCCATGACAGCGCATTCGCGCAGGCTTTGATGGCTGCCAGCGCCCGCACCCGCGACCCGCTTTGGCAATTGCCGCTTCACCCCGCCTATGAAAGCCAGATCGAACCCGGCATTGCAGATCTGGACAACGCCCCCGCAGGCGGTATGGCCGGGTCGATCACGGCCGCCCTGTTTCTTGACCGCTTTGTCGAAGGCACGGCGCGATTTGCACATTTCGACATCTATGGCCACCAGCCCAGCGCCGCGCCCGCCCGGCCCAAAGGTGGCGTGGGCCAAGGCGCACGCGCGCTGTTCGCGGCCCTGCCGGATGTGCTTGGCCTGTGAGCGATCCGCGCCTGACCCCCTTTTCTGGCCGCGTCGCGCATGACAGTCTGCGCGGGCAAGTCGACGCCCCGGCCTTCACACAAGGCATAGCGGCCAGCGTTACCGCGCCCTTGGCCGAACTGCTCCGCCGCCCAAACGGGCCGCGCGACCGCCAGCTTTTAAGGGGTGCGCAGGTGCTCGAACTCGACCGGACAGAGGATATGACCTATGTCCTATGGGATGGCTATTGCGGCTGGCTCGACAGCCAAGCCTTGGGTCCTGCTTGCATCCCCACCCATTACGTGCACGCCCGCGCCACACATCTTTACACCCGGCCCGACCTGAAAAGCCCCGAGGCTGCGACGCTCTCATTGGGCGCGCGCTTGGTCGTCACCGGGCAGACCGGTGCCTTTCTGCACATAAGCTGCGGGCGCTATGTGCCTGCCCCGCATGTCACACCGCTCGGCCAACCTGCCCCCGACCCGGTCGAAGTGGCAGAGTGGTTGCTTGGCACCCCTTACCTGTGGGGCGGCAACAGTCATGACGGGATAGATTGCTCTGGCCTTGTGCAAGTTGCGCTGCATCTTGCGGGGCGCCAGTGCCCCGCCGATAGCGACCTGCAACAGGCCGGCTTTGCCGCCTATGCCCTGCCGGATGGCACAGCGCCTGAACGCGGTGATCTGCTGTTCTGGCGCGGGCATGTGGCTTGGGTGGCGGACCCAGACACTATCTTGCACGCCAATGCGCACAGTATGTCGGTAGCCTATGAAGGGCTGCGCGCCGCCATCGCACGCATTGCCCCCGAAAGCCCTGTGACCGCGCATATCCGCTTGCCAGCGGCGTGATCTTCATCTTGCCAAAAATACTCAAGACACCCCGGAATCGGGGCGCGCCACACTAGCCTTTGCGCGGCTTCGCCCGCAAGGTGGGGTCGGCCTGAACCGGGTCTTCGGGCCAAGGGTGCTTGGGGTATTGCCCGCGCATATCCTTGCGCACATCGGCGTAGCTGTTGGCCCAAAAGCCGGGCAGGTCGGTCGTTACCTGCACCGGGCGGCGCGCGGGCGACAGAAGCACCAACCGTAGCGGCACCCGCCCCGGCCCGATGGTCGGATGGGTGGCTTGCCCGAACACTTCTTGCAAGCGCAGATGCACCTCGGGGGCATCGCCGGAATAGTCAATGGGAATGCGATTGCCCAAGGGCGTGACGAAATGCGCGGGAGCCTGCTCGTCCAGCATCTGCGCCTGGGCCCAATCCAGCTGAGCGCGCAAAGCAGGCAGCAGGTCGAGCGCGCGCAGGTCTTCGGCGCTCCGCGCGCGGATCAGATAAGGGCCAAGCCAGTCTTCCAACCCGTCCAGCAAAACGGTGTCGGACATATCGGGCAGGTCGGCCCCTTGGGCCCGAAGCAGCATGACCCGCGCGACAAACCGGCGGGCAGCATCCGACAGCGGCAGGCCCAGATCGCGCAAGCCGTCGCAGGCGGCGGCAATTAACGCGCCCTCATCCGGGTCGCGCCAGTGGCGTTCCGCAAGCACCAAGGCCCCGAAACACTCGCGTTCGCGGGCGATGATCTTGCGGTCGCGTTTCGACCAGTCGCAGACGCGCTCCCAGCGGAAGCGATCGCCATACAATCCCCGCAGATCACTTTCTGCAATCGGGATCGCTTGGCGGATGCGCGCCTCGCGCGGGTCGCCATCTGTGTCGGTCACGACCAGCAAGCGGGTTTGGGCCAGCGGATCGCCCTCTGGCAGCGCGGCACCTTTGCCGCCCGACAAAATGTAGCGCGGGGCATCCCCCTTGCGGCGCAGGCCGATACGGTCGGGATAGGCGAGGGCCGCCATTTCGGCAGGGCCAAGCCCCGCGCTATCCCCGCCATGACGTTTGATGCGGCGCAACGTCTCGCGCGCGCGCTCCAATGTCGGGCGGTGCACGTCGTAAGGGTGGCGGTCGCTGAATGCCTTGGCGTCGCGCAACGCCTCCAGCCGCAGGGCCAAGTCCACCGGCGCCCCGCGCAGAACGTCGCCTTCGGACAGGATCGCGGCCATGGGGGCGGCACCCAGTCCCGCGATCAGCATCATATGCGCCAAGCGCGGGTGCAGCGGCAGTGCCGCCATCGCGCGGCCATGCGCGGTAATGCGGCCCGCCCCGTCGAGCGCCCCCAGATCGGCCAAAAGCGCGCGGGCCTCTGCCAGCGCGCCCTCTGGTGGCGGGG
>JAFGVZ010000035.1 GCA_016937725.1 Paracoccaceae bacterium
GCCTGCCAGACCTGCAAATCCATCTTATCCAGGTCGATCAGGTAGAATTCGGCACCGATATAGTAGACCAGCACCAGCAGCGTGAAGCCCGAAATCCATGTCCAGTAGCTTTGCCATTTGTGCCAGATCAGGTGGTCGGGCATCTTGTCGGGCGCAACCAGATATTTCTGGATGTGGTAAAAGCCCCCGCCATGAACCTGCCATTCCTCGCCATGCGCCCCCGGCGCAAGGCTGGGGGATTTGCGCAGACCCAGATCCAGCGCGATGAAATAGAAGCTGGACCCGATCCATGCGATCGCGGTGATGACATGCAGCCAGCGCACGGCAAACTCGGCCCATGCGCCGATCACGGCAAGCTCGAACATGATTGGCCCTTTCCTTTTGGCATTTCACGCAGGCTATACCGGCGCGGCGCTTTCTGTTAATTCCATAAAACACCCATCACTTTCAAATGCAGCCTGAAAATAAACATGGCCTACCTGAGCAACCTGCGCATGTTCGTGCGTGTCTACGAATTGGGCAGCATGTCGGCGGCGGCGCGCGATCAGCGCACCTCGCCTGCCGTGGCGTCGGCCCGTGTGGCAGAGTTGGAAAAGCATTTGGGCGTGCGACTGTTCAACCGCACCACGCGGTCGCTGCAACCCACCTCGAACGGGCGGCTGTTCTACGAGGGTGCACAGCGGGTGCTCGATGCCGTAGCAGATGCCGAAGCGTCGCTGACCCATGCCAGCGCGCAGCCGCGCGGAACATTGTTCGTGGCGGCCCCCTTGGGCTTGGGGCGGCGGCTGATCGCGCCGCATGTGCCTGCCTTCAAGGATGCACACCCCCAGATCGACCTGCGCCTGCGTCTGTCCGACCGCAAGGTCGATGTAACCGCCGAAGGGCTGGACCTGGCATTTCATCTTGGCACGCTGGAAGATTCGGGCCTGAAAATGCGTATGCTCGCGGAATGCGCGCGGGTGCTGTGTGCTGCCCCTGACTATATTTCCCGCCGTGGCCTGCCCCGCGATGGCGCGGCACTGGTGGCCGAGAAACACGATTGCCTGACCTTGCGCTTTCCGGGGGCCACCGAATTTCAATGGGCGCTGCAAACACCGGACGGCGCAAAACGCTTCAAGATCAGCGGGCCGTTCGAATCCGACGATGGCGATGTGCTGACGGGCTGGGCGCTGGACGGGCGCGGGATTATCCTCAAACCCGTCTTCGAGGTGGCCGAACAACTGGCCAGCGGTGCCTTGGTGCCGGTGGCAACCGAAACCCCACCCCTGCCCGTAACCTTGGCGGCACTGACACCACATCGGCGGTTGCGCGACCCGAAAGTGTCTTTGTTCATCGACTTCATTGCAGAGCGCATCCGCGAAGCCTTGGACGCCGGCGCAAGCTAAGCGCGCGGGCGCGCCCGTGGCAGATGCGTTCGGATCAGCTTTGCACGATGGGCGAACACCGTTTCATCATCGAAGGCGGACCCATCGCGCGCCGCGCGCCCGATCAGGTCGGACAAGCGGGCACGATCTTGCGCAAGCGCGCCCAGCGCCTTGGCCAAATCCTCTGCCTGGCCAAGCGGTGTCAGCACGCCGCCTGCATGTTGCGCGATCAAGTCTGCCGGATAGGCGCTGTCATACCCCACCAACGGGCAGCCAGACGCCAAGGCTTCGATCAGCACGCGCGGCGATTCCGGGGTCAGATGGCAAAACAACAGCACATCCGCCGCGCGCAATGCGCCCAGCAATAGCGCGCGGTCAGATACGAAACCGGGCAACGCCACGCGGTCCTTGAGCGGCCCCTGTGCCACCCGTGCGCGCATATTGACCAAGTCCGGCCCATCGCCCAGCCATTCCGCTTCAAAATCGACACCTGCCTGCGCCAGATGTTCCAGCACCGCCAGCCAGTCGCCCGTGCCCTTCATCGGGTCCGCGCGCCCAGCATAGACAATGCGCATCGGACCCTGCCGCGCCTGTTTTAGCGCCAGCATCTGAGGCGTGATGTGGTCGGATTTGTGGATATGGATGTCATGCACATGCTGCGGGTTCGGGCTATAGGGCGCATAGGCGTCATAGGTTTCGCGCCCGTGAAACAGGCCCAGCGCGGCCTTGGCGATCAGCCCTTGTTCCATCCGGCACATGATCGGGTATTCCACCGCAAGGCGCAGACGCCGACGCAAGGGCGCGGATTTCACCAAGCGGCGCGCGACGTCCGGCTCGACCCGGTCGGTCCAGATATAGAACGGCAAGCCCATGGCAGCGGCTTCGCGTGCAATGACCGCGCCCCAATCCCCGAAAGAGGCGCCGCCCAGCGTGGTCCCGACATAATCCGCCCGCGCCAGCGCCGACCGGATGATCTTGCGCGCTGGCCCCAGCGCCCGCAGAAAGCGGTCGGGCCGCCACGCACTTGGCAGATGCACGAAATCCATGCGTGCGCGCGCGGGTCCAATCCGGTCCAACGGCACCCAAGAGCCGGGCGCAGGCCCGTCTTCAACCGCAACCATCACGATCAAATGCTCGAAATGCTCGGCCCAAAGCCGTAACCCGTTGCAGGCTTGATCGTCCAACAGCAGCCCGTCTTCGCGCCGGTAAAGCGAGGCCGGCAAGTGCAGAAGAAGCGTGTCTGTCGGGGCTGTCATGGACCTGAGAAGCGCATAAGCGCTAAGGGCTGTCAACTGCCGCGATAGGTGGAAAACCCGAAGGGCGACAGCAAGAGCGGCACATGGTAGTGGCTGTCCGGGTCGCTCATGCCAAAGCGAATGGGCACGTCATCCAAAAACAACGGCTCTGCGCCCGCTTGCCCGGTTGCCCGCAAATATGCGCCAGCCGCGAAAACCAGTTCATAGCTGCCGGTTGAAAAACGGTCTTGGGGCAGGATGGGGCTGTCGGTGCGCCCGTCCTCATTTGTAGTCACGCGCGCCAGTTCCGTGCGCGATGCGCCCTCCAGCCGGTAGAGCACGACCTCAAGCCCCGCTGCGGGCAGCCCGCGTGCCGTATCCAGAACATGGGTGGTCAGAAATCCGGCCATTGCGCCCTCCTGTGGCTGTGTTTCTATGCATCTAGGCGCAACCGGGAGGAAAACACCAGCATACGGGCTTGCGCCATGCGCGCAGGTCTTTCAAGAAATTCCAGAAAGCGGAAATGATTATTCTGCTTTAACACATAATCATGACAGGTCCCGGAGGCTCTCTTGCAACGTTACCCCCGCAACATGACAGGCTATGGTGCCAAACCACCCGCGGCCAACTGGCCGAACGGGGCGAAGATCGCGATCTCTCTGGTGCTGAACTACGAAGAGGGCGGCGAGAATTGCCTGCTGCACGGCGATGCCGCGTCTGAAGGGTTCTTGTCCGACATTCCCGGTGCCGCCCCTTGGGATGGCCAGCGCCATTGGAACATGGAATCGATCTACGACTATGGCGCGCGTGCAGGGTTCTGGCGGCTGCACCGTTTGTTCACCGGGCGCGCCTTGCCCGTCACCATCTTCGGTGTGGCGAGTGCCCTCGCGCGCAGCCCTGAACAGGTTGCCGCCATGCAAAGCGCGGGCTGGGAGATTGCCAGCCACGGGCTGAAATGGGTCGAACACCGCGATATGCCCGAAGCGGAGGAACGCGCGGCAATCCAAGAGGCCATTCGCCTGCATACCGAAGTGACCGGCGCGCCCCCACGCGGTTGGTATACCGGGCGCTGTTCGGTCAACACCGTGCGGCTGGTGGCAGAGACGGGCGCATTCGACTGGATTTCCGACACTTACGACGATGACTTGCCGCATTGGATGGAATTCGGCGACCGCGATCAGTTGATCCTGCCCTACACTCTGGAAGCCAATGATATGCGCTTCGCCACCGCGCCGGGCTGGGTCACGGGCCGCGATTTCGAGGATTACCTGACCGACGCCTTCGACACGCTGTATGACGAAGGCACCGCAGGTGCGCCGAAAATGTTGTCCATCGGCCTGCATTGCCGCCTTGTCGGGCGTCCCGGCAAAATTGCGGGGCTGATGCGGTTTCTGGATCACGCGATGGCGCATGACGGCGTGTGGTTCGCCACACGTGGGGAAATCGCCCAGCATTGGGCGACGCATCACCCCCACAAGCGTCGCACCCGTCCCAGCGCGATGGACCGCGAAAGCTTTGTCGCAAAGTTCGGTGGCATCTACGAACACTCCCCTTGGGTGGCCGAAGCCGCGCATGGCTTGGAACTTGGCCCCGCGCATGACAGCGCCGTGGGGCTGGCCAATGCCATGGCGCGCGCGTTCCGGTCGGGCAGCGCGGACGCGCGAATGCAGGTCTTGCGCGCCCACCCGGACCTTGCGGGCAAATTGGCCGCCGCCAAGCGCCTGACGCCCGAATCGACCGCAGAGCAATCGAGCGCGGGGCTGGATGCCCTGACGGACTCCGAGCGCGCCACCTTCCAGCGCCTGAACACCGCTTATGTGGAAAAGCACGGCTTTCCCTTCATCATCGCCGTGCGCGACAATACCAAGGACAGCATTCTGGCCGCCTTCCACACCCGTATCGACAATGACAGCGCGACCGAATTCGCCACCGCCTGCGCGCAGGTTGAACGCATCGGGGCGCTGCGGCTGATGGAACTCCTGCCATGATGGCTTCATCTTGCCATAAATACTCACGACGCGACGGCAGGGACCGGGGATGACGAAGGTAGTTCTCACCCAACCCCTGACGGCGCAAGCCTTTGCCCCCTTTGGCGATGTGCTGGACGCGACAGGCGCGCCCGACAAACTGATCAATCAAGGGCTATGCGGGCGGTTCCATGATCGGGCCAAGCTTGATTTCGGGCCGGATGGCCGCGCCGGGATCTCGATCTTCAACGCGGAAGCGCGCGCCCTGCCCTATACACTCGACATG
Organism: Paracoccaceae bacterium; assembly: GCA_016937725.1. Classification (GTDB taxonomy): domain Bacteria; phylum Pseudomonadota; class Alphaproteobacteria; order Rhodobacterales; family Rhodobacteraceae; genus Roseinatronobacter. Next base: position 4,853 of record JAFGVZ010000035.1, read on the forward strand.
GTGGAACGGCATCCCGACGGAAGCCAAGCCTTCATTCCGATGCACCAGCACCCGTTTCTGGTCATCGTGGCCCCGGACGAAAACGGCACCCCCGGCACACCCTTGGCGTTCATCACCAACGGCGCGCAAGCGATCAATCTGCACCGCAACACGTGGCACGGCGTGCTGACACCGCTTTCCGCGCCGGGGCTGTTCGCGGTCATCGACCGTATCGGCCCCACCCCGAACCTGGAGGAGCATGGGTTCGCATCCCCGTGGGAGGTGCGGGCCCCCTGAAACCATAGCCAGACTAACCAAAAGAACCGCCTTGGCGGAACGACCCAACATGTCTTTGGAGGAGGACAGAAAATGACAGACACTTCCCTTGGCACGCCCGCGCAATTGCGCGACGTGGATTATATGCCGCCCCTGCACAAGGCCATCCCGCTGGGCGTGCAGCATGTGATGGCGATGTTCGTCTCGAATGTAACGCCCGCAATTATCGTGGCGGGGGCGGCGGGGTTCGGTTTCGGGTCAAACTCGCCCGATTTCCCGAACCTGATCTACATGATCCAAATGTCGATGTTCATGGCGGGCGTGGCGACGTTGTTCCAGACCATCACCTTCGGCCCGATCGGCGCGCGTATGCCCATCGTGCAGGGCACGTCCTTTGCCTTCATCCCCGTCATGATCCCGCTGGTTGCGGGCAAGGGTGTCGATGCGATGGCGGCGGTCATGGGCGGCATCTTGGTGGGCGGGTTGTTCCATGCCGCCTTGGGCACCGTGATCGGGCGCATCCGGTTTGCGCTGCCGCCGCTGGTGACGGGTCTGGTTGTGACCATGATCGGCCTCGCACTCGTGCGCGTCGGCGTGCAATATGCCGCCGGTGGCGTGCCCGCCATGGGGACCGAGAAATTCGGCAACCTGCAAAGCTGGTCGGTGGCGCTGGTTGTCATCTTCGTCACGCTGGGGCTGAAATTCTTCACCCGCGGGATGCTCGCCATTTCCGCCGTTCTGCTAGGCTTGCTGGCAGGCTATGCCGTGGCCTTTGCGCTTGGCATGGTCAGCTTTAGCAATGTCGGCCGCGCGGCTGTTTTCGCCTTGCCAAACCCGTTCCATTTCGGGATGGAATTCACCGCCGCCGCGATCATCGGCTTTTGCGCCATGGCGTTTGTCTCGGCGGTGGAAACCGTGGGCGACGTGTCGGGCATTGCCAAGGGCGGCGCGGGGCGTGAAGCGACCGACCGCGAAATCGCGGGTGCCACCTATGCCGATGGGCTTGGCACAGCCGTGTCAGGCATTTTCGGCGCGCTGCCCAATACCAGCTTCAGCCAGAATGTCGGCCTGATCGCCATGACCGGGGTGATGTCGCGCCATGTCGTGACCTTCGGGGCGGTTCTGCTGATCGTGGCAGGGCTGTTTCCGAAGGTGGGCGCGGTCATCTCGACCGTCCCCATCGAAGTGCTGGGCGGCGGCGTGATCGTGATGTTCGGCATGGTCGTGGCCGCCGGTATCTCTATGCTGTCGGACGTGCATTATGCTGTCGGACGTGCATTGGAACCGGCGCAACATGGTGATCTTCGCCATCGCATTGTCGCTGGGGCTGGGGTTGCAACTGGAACCATCCGCCCTGCAACACCTGCCCGACACGCCGCGTGTGCTGCTGACCTCGGGCATTCTGCCTGCCGCCTTCATCGCCATCATCCTGAACCTGATCCTGCCGCAGGAGCTGGCGGGAGAGGCAACGGAAGAGGTCTCTGGCGGGTTGCACGGATCGGGCGCGGGGCTGGACCCGGCCGATCGCAAGGGCTGACAGGCCGGGGGCGCGCGGGGGTTTTTCCCCGTCGCCCCTTGACGGTTGCGGCCACAAGTCTCTTATAAGAGGCAGCGAAACCCATAATGAAAGAAGAGGAACACAATGGCTTTTGAGCTTCCCGACCTTCCCTATGCGCATGATGCACTGGCCGATCTGGGCATGAGCGCCGAGACGATGGAATTCCATCACGACATTCACCACAAGGCCTATGTCGACAACGGCAACAAGCTGATCGCTGGCACCGAATGGGAAGGCAAATCGCTGGAAGATATCATCACCGGCACCTACCAGTCGGGTGCTGTAGCGCAATCGGGCATCTTCAACAATGCCGGCCAGCACTGGAACCATGTCCAGTTCTGGGAGATGATGGGTCCGGGCACCGGCGGTATGCCGGGAGAGCTGGAAACGGCGCTGACCGAAAGCTTCGGCTCTGTCGACAAGTTCAAGGAAGAGTTCGCCGCCGCTGGTGCCGGGCAGTTCGGCTCTGGCTGGTGTTGGCTGGTCAAGGACAAGGACGGCTCCTTGCGCGTGACCAAGACCGAAAACGGCGTGAATCCGCTCTGCTTCGGTCAAACGGCACTTCTGGGCTGCGACGTGTGGGAGCACAGCTACTACATCGACTTCCGCAACAAGCGCCCGGCTTACCTGTCGAACTTCCTCGAAAAGCTGGTGAACTGGGAAAACGTCGCCTCGCGGATGTGATCCTTATTAAGCCATCAATCCAACAAAAGGCGCCCCGACCGGGCGCCCTTTATCTTTTGCAACACAAAAGCGCAATCGGCGGGCCGGGGACTGCCGATCCGCGATTTTTCCTAGTGCACTTTATCGTAGCCAAATCCGAAAGACCTGGAATCGACGCGCCCAGTTCAGCCAAATCGGCAGGCCGCGGGACGGCCCGCCGATTGCGCGGCGGGCTGCGCCCTTGTTCCGCGCAAGAGCGGTGCAAACCTCGACACTTGCAACCCATGCAACGCGGCCTTGCGCCTCTGTCGCTTGTGCTGCGCCGCAGCATGCCCCATTTCTAGCTCAAGTTAACGCAAACACCGAAAGGAGCCTGACATGACCGCGCTTCTCACCAGCCTGCAAACCCGTCTGAAGCAACGCGCCGCCTATGCGCGCACCAAGGCGGAACTGGAATCCATGCCGCTCGAAGTTGCCATCGACCTTGACATCTACAAACCCGACGCCGCCAAGATCGCGGCGCAGGCCGTTTACGGGCGCTGAGCCAGCTTCGCCAGCAGCGATACCTTGATCGCAGGGGGCACGAATTTCGTGACATCCCCGCCCAGCCGCGCGATTTCCTTGACCAGCTTCGACGCAATCGCCTGATGGCGGGCCTCTGCCATCAGGAACACGGTTTCCACGCTGTCATCCATCGCGCGGTTCATCCCGACCATCTGGAATTCGTATTCGAAATCGGTCACGGCGCGCAGCCCCCGAATGATGATCGTCGCGCCCACGTCATGTGCGCAGTCAATCAGCAGATTCTCGAACGGATGGGCGACAATCTCGACGCCCGTGCGCTCTGACAGCAGCGCCACCTCGGCTTCTATCATCGCCACGCGTTCTTCCAGCGTGAAAAGCGGCCCCTTGTCGCGGTTGATCGCAACGCCAATCACCAAACGGTCTACAAGCTGCGCGGCCCGCGTGATGATATCGACATGGCCCAGCGTCAGCGGGTCGAAAGTGCCGGGGTATAATCCGATACGCATGATGTCCCTCGCGTTTTTGGCCACGCAACAATATTGCGCGGCAAAACGCAACCCTTGGGATCAATAGCCAGCGATCATTCCGGTCAGCGCATCCTTTTCCAGTTGCAATTCGGACAAGCGCGCGGCGACCACATCGCCGATAGAGATGAGCGCAATCATCCGACCACCCTCCATCACCGGCAAGTGCCGAAAACGCTTCATCGTCATGGTCTGTAGCACCACATCCGCGTTGTCCTCTGGCTTGCAGCCATAGACATTGCGCGTCATCACATCTTCTACCGGACGCGCCACGCTCTCACCCCCCGAGCGCGCCAATTCGCGCACGATATCGCGTTCCGACAGAATGCCTAGAACCATGCCCCCATCATCCGAGATGACAACCGCCCCGATCCGGTGCTCTGCCAACAAGCTTGCGGCAGCCCCCAAAGTGGTGCCGGGTGGAAGTGTCACGACACCCCCCTCGGCTTTGTTGCGCACGATCTGACTGACAAGCATGGACGTCCTCCCTGAGTGTGGTGGCGCGCGAAGATGCGACACGTTGTCACAGCTTCCGCCACCACAGGCCCATCTGTCAAGCGTTACGCCGTGGCGGCCCGGATCGCGGCCTCGAATTCGCGTTTCAGCAGGTCGATATCCTCAATCCCCACCGACACCCGGAAAAACCCCTCCGAAATACCAAGCGCCGCGCGCCCCTCGGTTCCCAGCGCCCGGTGCGACGAACTGGCGGGGTGCGAAATCGTCGTGCCGATATCCCCCAAGGTCGGCGCGAAAGCGATATTCGGCGCGGCCTGTGTCAGCTTGTTCGCCGCCGCGCGCCCGCCCGCCACTTCAAAGCTGACCATATGGCCCCCACGCGCGCCCAACAGGCCAATGGCGCGGTTGTGGTCCGGATGGTCGGGGCGCGTGGGATACAGCACGCGCATTACCCCCGGCAGCCCCGCGATATGGTCAGCCAGCGCGGCCGCATTCGCCTCGGCCCGGTCGTAGCGCAGCTCGAACGAATAAAGCCCGCGCTCGGCCAGCCAGCAATCGAACGGGCTGGGTGTAAAACCGACCGTGACAGAGAAATCGTAGATGGCCTTGCGCAGCGCTGGGTCTCTTGCCGCCACATAGCCCAAGGTCGCATCCGAATGACCCGCCAGGATCTTTGTCACCGAATGCAGCACCACATCCGCGCCATGATCGAAAGGCCGGTAACCGCGTGGCGTGGTAAAGGTGTTGTCCACCACCACAAGCACACCGCGCGCCTTTGCCCCTTCGGTAATGGCCGCAATATCCGCCACCCGCAAAGTCGGGTTCGACACGACCTCCAGCAGGATCAACCGCGTCTCGGGCCGGATGGCCGCAAGGAAAGCCGCCGCATCTGTCGGGTCCGCCAGCGAGGTCGCAATCCCCAAACGCGGCAAATCCTCGCGCATCAGCCGCAAGGACCGACCATAAAGCTGGTCGCCTCCCAAGACATGATCGCCCGCGCGCGTCAGCCCCATCAGAACCGCCGCTACGGCCGCCATGCCAGAACCCAAAACGAGCCCGCCCGTCGCCCCTTCCAAAAGGTCGATCTTGCGCGCCAGCACATCTGCATTCGGGTGCCCCTCGCGCGCATAGGTGTAGCCCGACAGCCGCCCCTCATATTGCGCATCCAGCGTATCGGGATCGGGCGAAGCATAGACCACCGAAGGCTGGATCGGCGTGCCCACGGGGCGCGAGGCGCTTTCAGGCCAAGCCATCCGCCGCACCAAACTGTAATCATCACTCATGTCGCTCTCCCTCATCTTCATCCTTGCGAAAATATCCCGGGGGAGTCGCACCGCAGGTGCGGCGGGGGCAGCGCCCCCTTCGCGCGCCCCCGCGCGGCCTTGCAAACGCGCGCGTCAGCGCGCCGCCGCGCGGCCCCCTCGATGGGGGCCAAGCGGCGTCCCCTTGCCCGGTCAGCCGCCTGTCACCAAACGCGCATGCTCCTGAATGGCGAACCGGTCGGTCATCCCCGAGACGTAATCTGCCACAATCCGCGCCAGCGCCGTCTCGTCGCGCGCGGCCTCCACGTCACGCCGCCATTCGGCGGGCAACAGCTCGGGCTGCGCCATAAACAGCGGAAACAGGTCTTCCACCATCGCCGTCACCTTGGTGCGCATCTCGACCACGCTTGGGGCGCGGTACATGCGCGTGAACAGGAACTGGCGGATGACTTTCAATTCCCGGAACAACCGATCCGAAAACCGGATGATGGTCAGGTTCAGATCCCGGATATCCTGCGCTGAGCGCAGATCCGCCGGTCCCAGCCGCGTGCCTGCCACCAACAGCACATCTTCGACCATCACGCCAAACACGCGGCGCAAGGCTTCGTGGCGGCGGCGCATCACCTCCAGCCCCGGATAAAGCTTGTCCACCTCGGCAAAAGCGGGGCCGGTTATGGGCAGCTCCATCAAATCGTCTTCCGTGAACAGGCCAGAGCGCAAGCCATCGTGCAAATCGTGATGGTTATAGGCAATGTCATCGGCAATGGCCGCGACCTGCGCCTCGGCGCTGGCATAGCCCGAAAGTTCCAGATCGAAGCCCGCATTGCATTCTGCCAGCGCATAGGGCAGCACCTCGCCCTTAAGGGGCGCGCCTGCCGCGTCTGTCACCGGCCCGTTATGCTTGGCAATCCCTTCCAGCGTTTCCCATGTCAGGTTCAGCCCGTCGAAATCGGCGTAATGGCGTTCCAGCTTGGTCACGATCCGCAGGGCTTGGGCATTATGGTCAAACCCACCATAGGGGGCCATCAGCGCGCAGAGCGCATCCTCGCCCGTATGTCCGAAAGGCGGGTGCCCCAGATCATGCGCCAACGCAATCGCTTCAGCCAAATCAGTGTTCAGCCCCAATGCGGCGGCCAGCGTGCGCGCCACCTGCGCCACCTCTATCGAGTGGGTCAGGCGGGTGCGGTAATAATCGCCCTCATGCTCGATGAAGACCTGCGTCTTGTGCTTCAGCCGCCGAAAGGCAGAGGAATGGATGATCCGGTCGCGGTCGCGCTGAAAGGGCGAGCGAAATGTGCTCATCGCCTCCGGGTGAGCACGCCCGCGTGAGTGTTCGGGCTGTGTGGCATAGGGTTTGAGCATGATCTCTCCGTCCGGCTTGCCCCGCGCGATACCCGCGCTTATATCAGAGTGGAGTTATCGGGAATATAACAGGAAAAGGGGCGTCCCATGTCTTTCGCCATCCCCCCGCGTGTCAGTGACCGGGCTTTTGCCCGCTTGGCCGAGATTGCCGAAGACGCAGGCGAGGTCAAGGCCCTGCGCGTCGCCGTCAATGGTGGCGGCTGTTCGGGGTTCCAGTACGACATTCGCTTTGACGACCCGGCAGCGGACGATCTGGTGCTTGAAAAGCAAGGCCAGAAGGTTCTGGTCGACCCAGTCTCGCTGCCCTTCTTGGAAAACGCCGTGATCGATTTCTCCGAAGACCTAATCGGCGCGCGTTTCGTGATCGACAATCCCAATGCTTCTTCCAGTTGCGGCTGCGGCATCAGTTTTTCGATGTAACGGCAAAATCATCCCAATAAGGCGATTGTTTCTTGCATCTTGCCGCAATGCCCCCAAGTCTTTGAGGACTGACAGGGAGAGAGCATGAAACCGGAAGCCATCACCTCCAGCTATCGCCGCTGGGCGCCGATTTACGACGCGACCTTTGGCAAGATCACCCATGCCGGGCGCCATCATGCCACCAAGGTGGCCAACCAGATTGGCGGTCATGTGCTGGAAGTGGGCGTGGGCACCGGGCTGGCGCTGCCCTTCTACGGTGCGAATGTGACCGTCACCGGCATCGACTTTTCTGAAGACATGTTAGACCGCGCCCGCACCAAGGTTGCCGAAGAAAACCTGACCCATGTGCAGGATTTGCGCCAAATGGATGCGCGCGAACTCGATTTTCCCGACAATAGTTTCGACACAGTGGTGGCGATGCACCTTATCTCGGTGGTCCCCGACCCCGAAGGAGTGATGGCGGAAATGGCGCGGGTCTGCAAACCCGGTGGGCAAATCCTTGTGGTCAACCATTTCGCCCGCAATGAGGGCTGGCTCGCGTGGTTTGAGCGCAAATTCGCCCCGTTTGCAGACCTGATGGGCTGGCATTCAAACTTTCCAAAGGACCGGGTTCTGGGGGTCGATGCGCTGCATTTGGTCGAGGAAAAGCACCTCACGAAGCTGGGGTTATTTACCTTCCTGCGCATGGAAAAAGCCGTCTGAGCTTGCCGCATTCGGACCGCAGAGGACAGGCGCGCCTTGCAGGGCTTGCCCCAAGGCCCGCGCTCGCCTAAACCCTTGCCAGCAATAGCCAGAGCCGGATGACCATGACAGACACGACTGCCGCGCTTGATGCGCGTGCCAAATCGAAGAACATCTCGGCCCTGCGCGGGCTTTGGCCCTTTATTCGCCCCTACCGCACGCTTCTGATCGTGGCGATTGTGGCGCTGATCGGCACCGCAGCGATCACGCTCACCCTGCCCTTGGCCGTGCGCCGCGTAGTCGACGGGTTCGAAGCGCGCGAAATGGCCATGCTGAACCAGTATTTCGGCGCTGCCTTGGGCTTGGCGGGGCTTTTGGCGCTTGGCACGGGCTTACGGTATTACTTCGTAACACGCCTGGGCGAACGGATCGTGGCCGATATCCGCAAGGCGCTGTTTGCCCGCGTGATCGACCGCTCGCCTGCCTTTTACGAGCGCATCATGACCGGCGAGGTGCTGTCGCGCCTGACCACTGACACCACGCTGATCCAGTCGGTCATCGGGTCCTCCGTGTCGATTGCCTTGCGCAACGCGCTGATGCTGATCGGCGGTCTGGCCCTTTTGGCGCTGACCAGCGCCAAGCTGACGGGGTTTGTGCTGCTGATGGTGCCTGTCATCATCGTGCCCATCGTTGTGATGGGCCGCAAGCTGCGGACATTATCACGCGAAAATCAGGACTGGATCGCGGCCAGTTCCGGCAA
>JAFGVZ010000226.1 GCA_016937725.1 Paracoccaceae bacterium
AGGTGGAAGGATTGGAACACCACCCCCATATGATCCCTGCGAAAGCGGGCGAGCGCATCTTCGTTCAGCGTGGTCATATCATGGCCCAAGGCGCTGATCTTGCCAGAAGTTGCGCGCTCCAACCCGCCCATAAGCATGAGGAGAGACGACTTGCCCGATCCCGAAGGCCCCACCATGCCAACCGTCTGCCCGCGCACAATGTCGAGAGTGATGTCACGCAAGATCGTGACGGGACCAGCATTTCCTGCAAGGGTCAGCCCGACATTCGACAAGGAAAGCACGGTATCAGCCATGAAATACGTCCTGCACAACTTCGCTCCCTTCGCATATGGGGTTGCGCGCGCCGCTGGCAACCACATGCGGGCCGGGGTCGTGGGTTTAACGGCCTTGTGTGCGCTTTCCGTCGCGCCTGCCATGGCCGAAACCGTCCGGTTGGTCGCACTGGGCGACAGCCTGACCCAAGGCTACGGCCTGCCAGAGGGCGAGGGCTTTGTCCCCGTTCTGGAAGCATGGCTGAAAGAACAGGGCGCGGATGTGACTGTCATCAATGCGGGCGTGTCGGGGGATACCACGGCGGGCGGGCTTGCGCGCATGGACTGGACGCTGGCCGAACCCGTGGACGCGATGATCGTGGCTTTGGGCGGCAATGACCTGCTGCGCGGTCTTAGCCCCCGCACCAGCCGCGAAAATCTGGACGGAATTCTGAACCGGCTAGAATTAGAGCGCATCCCCGCGCTGTTGGTTGGCCTACCTGCACCCGGCAATTACGGGCCAGAGTTCAAAAACGCGTTTGAGGCGATGTATATCGACCTTGCCGCGAAATACGATGTGCCGCTTTACCCCGATTTCTTGCGCCCCTTGTCGGAAAAGGCAGAAGCCGGCATGTCGTTCCGCGATCTTATGCAGGACGACAACATCCACCCGAATGCCGCCGGCGTGCAGGCCATAGTCGAGGCGATGGGTCCAGAGGTTCTGGCGCTTGTGCAATCGGTGGCAGAGGCCGAGGGTTAACCGGGGCAGGCAAAGGGCACAAAGGTGCTGGCCATGCCTTCGTTCATCGTCATCAAGGTCAGCATATCGGCCAGCGCGCGTTCTTGCGCAGTTTGCGGGCAGAACCGCCCGCGTTCGGTGCAACCTTGCGCTATGAAGGCGGCGTTTTCACTTAGAAACGCGTCGCTGATTCCGTCGCGCCCCAACAGGCCCAACGCATCCTCCATCGCGGCGGCGTAAAGCGCGCATTTCCGCTCGGTCCAAGATTCGGCTGTCGCAGGCGCGGCGCTGCAAAGCGCCATGCTCAAGGCGGTTGCGGCTTTCGCGATCACGCCTCGCGTGCCGGAACCTTTTGCAACAGAGGCATCAGCAAGCTCATCTCTGGCCCGCGCTCTTGCCCCGTCAGGGCCAGACGCAGCGGCATGAACAGCCCCTTGCCCTTGCGCCCGGTTGCCGTTTTGACCGCATCGGTCCAGTCCTTCCACGCGGTCGGGCCATAGGGCGGGGGTGGCAGCAGGGTCATGGCTTGCGCGATGAAGTCGCGATCCTCGTCAGCGATAACGGGGGTCGCCCCGTCGCGGCAGAGCGCCCACCATGTGCCCAGATCGTCCAGCTTGCCAATATTCTCGCGCGCCACCTCCCAGAACTGGGGGGCCAGATCATCTGGCACGCCAAGCGCGCGGATCGTATCGGCCACAGCCGCATAGGGCCGCGCTTGTAGGTCGCCACGGGTCAGGGGCCACAGGTCTTCGGCGTCGAACTTCGTGGGCGCTGCACCAAATTGCGACAGATCGAACCCGTCCGCGATCTCTTCCAGCGACATGCGCAAATCGACAGGCTGGCTGGACCCAAGCCGCGCCATCAGCGACAACAGCGCGTTGGGCGTCACGCCCTGTTCGCGCAAATCGCGCAGCGACAGCACGCCCAGCCGTTTCGACAAGGCTTCGCCTTGCGGGCCGGTCAGCAGCGAATGGTGCGCGAAACTGGGGATTGTGCCGCCCAACGCCTCTATGATCTGGATCTGCGTGGCCGTGTTCGTCACATGGTCAGAGCCGCGCACGACATGGGTAATGCCCATATCCGTGTCATCCACAACCGAGGCGAGCGTATACAGCACCTGCCCGTCGGCGCGGATCAGAACGGGGTCGGACACGCTGGCGGCGTCTATTGACAGCGGCCCCAGAATGCCATCCTCCCAGTCGATCCTTGTCTGGTTCAACAGGAAGCGCCAATACCCATCGCGCTCGCTGCGCAGACGCTCACGCGCGCCATCATCCAAGCTAAGTGCCGCGCGATCATAGACCGGGGGGCGGCCCATATTCAGCTGCTTCTTGCGCTTAAGGTCCAGCTCTGTCGGGGTCTCGAAACACTCGTAAAAGCGCCCATCGGCGCGCAGTTTGTCGGCGGCGTCGTGATAGCGGTCCAGCCGTTTGGATTGCTGTTCAATGCGGTCCCAAGTCAGGCCCAGCCATTCCAGATCGAACTGGATCGCGTCGATATATTCCTGCTTCGAGCGGTCCTGATCGGTGTCATCCAGTCGCAGCACAAAGGTGCCACTCTGCTGCCGCGCAATCAGGTAGTTGAACAGCGCCGTGCGCAGGTTGCCGATATGCAGGTAGCCCGTGGGCGACGGCGCGAAGCGGGTGACAATGCTGGCCATGATGGAACCCCTTTTCTCTGCGCTTTCCTCTTTCACAAGCCCCGCGCGCATGCAAGACCAAGGGCATGAGCGACATATCCCCTTGGGCAGACAGGTTGCCCCCAGACGAGACCGATTTTCTGGCGATGGTCGACCTGCCAGAGCCGTTTGCCACCCATGCCCGCACCATTGCCGTGCAAGTGGTCGATTTCGCGCCCGATTCCGTGCTGGACGAGTTGGGCATAGACGACCCATTCGAACTGACGGGCCTTTATGACGGAACCCCACTGCCCGAAAAGATGGGCGGTCAGGCGCTGGGGCCAGATACGATCTGGCTGTTTCGCCGCCCCATTCTGGA
>JAFGVZ010000227.1 GCA_016937725.1 Paracoccaceae bacterium
GATTGTTGCGGTTGATCACGCGGCGATACAGATCGTTCAGGTCCGAGGTCGCAAAGCGGCCCCCATCCAACGGCACCAGCGGGCGCAATTCGGGCGGGATGACGGGCAGAACGGTCATCACCATCCATTCCGGGCGGTTGCCGGATTCGATGAAATGCTCGACCACTTTCAGCCGTTTGATGATCTTCTTCGGTTTCAGCTCGCCCTTGGCTTCTTTCAGCTCTTCGCGCAGGCGCGTCGCTTCTTCGTCAAGGTCGATATTGGCCAGCATTTCGCGGATCGCTTCTGCGCCGATATTGGCGGTAAAGGCGTCGGCGCCATACTGGTCTTGCGCGTCAAGGAATTCTTCCTCGTTCATCAACTGGCCATAGGTCAGGTCGGTCAGGCCCGGCTCGATCACGACGTAGTTTTCAAAATAGAGGATACGCTCCAGATCGCGCAGCGTCATGTCCAGCATCAGACCGATGCGCGACGGCAGCGATTTCAGGAACCAGATATGTGCAACGGGGCTGGCCAATTCGATATGGCCCATGCGCTCACGACGGACCTTTTGCAAAGTCACTTCCACGCCGCATTTCTCGCAGACAACGCCCCGATATTTCATGCGCTTGTATTTACCGCACAGGCATTCGTAATCCTTGATCGGACCAAAGATACGCGCGCAGAACAGGCCGTCACGCTCGGGCTTGAACGTGCGGTAGTTGATGGTTTCGGGTTTCTTGATCTCACCATAGGACCAAGAGAGGATGCGCTCAGGCGATGCCAGCGAGACCTTGATCTGGTCAAAGGTCTTGGTCTGCGCCATCGGGTTGAACGGGTTGGTCGTCAGTTCCTGGTTCATTTCATATTCCTAAAAGACTGGCGGTGAAAGGAGGCGCAACACCGTTTTCTTGCAAAGAAAACGGACCGGACCCTTTGCAAGGGTCCGGCGCGTGATGCTTACCCGTCCTCCTCCGAATCCAGGAGTTCCATGTTCAGGCCAAGGCCACGGACTTCCTTCACGAGCACGTTGAAGGATTCGGGCACGCCGGCCTCGAAATTGTCCTCGCCCTTGACGATCGATTCATAGACCTTGGTCCGGCCCGCAACGTCATCCGACTTGACAGTCAGCATCTCTTGCAAAGTGTAAGCCGCACCGTAAGCTTCCAGCGCCCAGACCTCCATTTCGCCCAGACGCTGACCGCCGAACTGCGCCTTACCGCCAAGCGGCTGCTGCGTGACAAGGCTGTATGGCCCGGTCGAACGTGCGTGCAGCTTGTCATCGACAAGGTGGTGCAGCTTGAGCATGTATTTCACGCCCACGGTGACGTTGCGCGCGAATTTCTCGCCCGTGCGCCCGTCGAACACGGCTGACTGGCCCGACGTGTCAAAGCCCGCGCGGGTAAGGGCATCGTTGACATCGGCTTCTTTCGCGCCGTCAAACACGGGGGTGCCGATGGGCACACCCTTGGTGACGGTCGAAGCAGAGCCAACCAGTGCCGCATCGTCCATGTCTTCAAACACTTCGGAATAGGTGTCGTCGCCATACCCAATGCGCATCGCTTCGCGCACAGGGGTCATGTCGCCCGAGCGACGATATTCCTGCAACGCTTCGTCAATCTGCACACCCAGACCGCGCAGCGCCCAGCCCATATGGGTTTCAAGAATCTGACCCACGTTCATGCGCGACGGCACGCCCAGCGGGTTCAGAACCATGTCGACCGTGGTGCCATCCGCAAGGAACGGCATGTCTTCAACCGGGACAACCTTGGAAATGACGCCCTTGTTGCCGTGACGGCCGGCCATCTTGTCGCCCGCTTGCAGCTTGCGCTTCACGGCGACGAAGACCTTGACCATCTTCATCACGCCCGGCGGCAGATCGTCGCCACGGCGGACCTTCTCGACCTTGTCGTCGAACCGGGCCTGAAGTTGGCGCTTCTGCTGGTCGTAAAGGGCGTTCAGCGCCTCGACCTCCTGCGCTTCGGCTTCATCCGCGAGGGCAAGTTGCCACCACTGACCACGGCTCAGGCTGGACAGCAATTCCTCGTTAATCTCGGAATTGGCCTTCACGCCTTTGGGGCCTTTGACAGCCACTTTGCCCATGATGAGCTGTTGCAGACGCCCGTAAATGTTGCGCTCAAGGATCTCCAGCTCGTCATCGCGGTCGCGCGACAGGCGTTCGATTTCCTCGCGCTCAATCTGCAAAGCACGCTCGTCTTTTTCCACGCCGTGACGGTTGAACACGCGCACTTCCACGATCGTGCCATAAGCACCCGGTGGCAGGCGCAGCGAGGTGTCGCGCACATCAGATGCCTTTTCACCAAAGATGGCACGGAGCAGCTTTTCTTCCGGCGTCATCGGGCTTTCGCCCTTGGGCGTGACCTTGCCAACCAGAATATCGCCTGCCTGCACTTCGGCCCCGACATAGACAATGCCCGCTTCGTCAAGGTTGCGCAAAGCTTCCTCGCCCACATTGGGGATGTCGCGGGTAATCTCTTCCGGCCCAAGCTTGGTGTCGCGGGCGGCCACTTCGTATTCGTCGATATGGATCGAAGTGAAGACGTCATCCTTCAGGATGCGCTCCGAGATCAGGATCGAATCTTCATAGTTGTAGCCATTCCAAGGCATGAAGGCGACGACCACGTTGCGGCCGACAGCCAATTCGCCCAGATCCGTGCAGGGGCCATCGGCGATGACCTGACCGCGCGTCACTTGCTCACCCACTGTCACCAGCGGGCGCTGGTTGATGCAGGACGACGCATTCGACCGCTTGAACTTGCGCAGACGGTAAATGTCCACGCCCGGCTCGCCCGGTTCCAGCATCTCGGTCGCGCGCACAACGATACGCTGCGCATCGACCTGGTCGATGATGCCCGCACGGCGGGTCATGATCGCAGCACCCGAATCGCGGGCCACGGTCGCTTCCATACCGGTGCCAACCAGCGGTGCATCGGCCTGCAACAGCGGCACGGCCTGACGCATCATGTTCGACCCCATGAGAGCGCGGTTGGCGTCGTCATTTTCCAGGAACGGAATGAGCGAGGCCGCCACCGAAACAAGCTGCTTCGGCGACACGTCGATCAGGTCGACATTCTCGACCGGGTTCAGCATGAAATCGCCGCCGACACGGGTCGAGACCATTTCGTTCACGAAGCGGCCTTCTTCGTCCAGCACCGCATTCGCCTGCGCGATTGTATGGCGCTGCTCTTCAGTGGCAGACAGGTAGATAACGTCATCCGTGACCTTGCTATCCACGACCTTACGGTAGGGCGTTTCGATGAAGCCGTATTTGTTCACCCGCGCGAAGGTAGCGAGCGAGTTAATCAGACCGATGTTCTGACCTTCCGGCGTTTCAATCGGGCACATGCGGCCATAATGGGTGGGGTGCACGTCGCGCACCTCGAAACCCGCACGTTCGCGGGTCAGACCGCCCGGCCCAAGCGCGGACAGGCGGCGCTTGTGGGTCACCTCGGACAGCGGGTTGGTCTGGTCCATGAACTGCGACAGCTGCGACGACCCGAAGAATTCGCGCACCGCAGCAGCCGCGGGTTTCGCGTTGATCAGGTCTTGCGGCATGACCGTGTCAATCTCGACCGAGGACATGCGCTCGCGGATCGCGCGCTCC
>JAFGVZ010000228.1 GCA_016937725.1 Paracoccaceae bacterium
CGCGTATCCCGCGCCGTGTTCATGTCGATGTCGAACGAAATCGCCACATCCGGGTCCGCCAGTTGCAGCGCGGGCGCGTGGATGATGTCGCCCGCGTGGATCAGCATCTCGCCGCCCGATTCCAGCCGCCACCCGGCATGGCCCGGCGTGTGGCCCGGCAAGGCCATGAAACTCAGCCCCGGCGCAACTTCGGACCTGTCCTTCGCCATGATTAGCCGGTCGTCATACGCCGCCAGCACCGCCTGGGCCAGTTTCGCCCAATCGGCAATCCCAGACAACGCGCGCTGGAAATGCGCGTCATCGGACCAGAAGGCGCGGTCAAGGTCGGTCACATGCAGGGCCGCATTCGGGAACACCGCCGCGCCCTCCGCGGTAATCATCCCCGCCACATGGTCGGGGTGCAGATGGGTGGCGACCAGCGTGTCTACATCCTCTGGCGCAACCCCCAGTTCCGCCAAGCCTTCGGACAAGAACCCACAGGTCGGCCCGAACAGATCGCGGGGACCGGCATCGGCCAGAATAATGCGCCCGTTCATGCGGATCAGGACCGCGTTGAAATTCGTCTCGATCTGGGTCGCGCCTGCTTCCGCCAATAGCGCGCCGATCTGGGCTTCGTCGGTTTCAGGGAACAGGTCGGGCGTGAAGGTCGTCGCGCCATCGGTGATGATGCTGACCTGTGCCTCGCCGATGGTTTGGGTGATGGTGCGGTTCATGGGGCCTCCGAGCGTTTTCATGCCATGGTAGAGGGCCGCGCGCGCCGCTTCAATGCCGCTGTTGTGGGTTTGGTTGATGGGCCAACAATGAGTATTTAGAGCAAGATGAAACGATCAGGGCAGCGCGATACGGTGCGAGAGTGCGCCGGTCGCGCGGTCAAAGAGCAGGATTTCGCCCTCGGCCAGCACCAGCACCCAATCGCGCGCGAGGGTCACGGCCTCTGGGGTGATATCCGCAGGCAGGTCGAGCGTGTCGGGAAATGTCAGCGGCGCGGGTGCTTGGGTAAGCCGCGCCACCAAAAGCCCGACGATCAGGACCAGCCCCGCGATCATCACACTGGTCAAAACCACCACCAACCGCTTGACGAAGCGGGCGTCGGGGGGCATGGCGG
Source organism: Paracoccaceae bacterium (assembly GCA_016937725.1). Classification (GTDB taxonomy): domain Bacteria; phylum Pseudomonadota; class Alphaproteobacteria; order Rhodobacterales; family Rhodobacteraceae; genus Roseinatronobacter. The sequence continues at coordinate 1,106 of JAFGVZ010000228.1, forward strand.
TTTCTTCATCTTCTAACGGACCCTCTGGGGGCATGGACATGGCGCAGGCACCTTTCACCGAATTGCAGGTCGTGATCGCGGCGGACCCGCCTACGCGGCTTGATAAGGCCTTGGCGCGCGATGTGCCAGAAGAAGCGGCATTGTCCCGTTCGCGCCTGATGCGGATGATCGCCGAGGGCTGCGTGTGGCGCGATGGGACAGTGCTGGACGACCCGCGTGCGAAAGTGTCGGAGGGGGACATGTTGGTCTTGCGGGTAGAGGCAGCGGCAGAGGTCGAGACCGTGGCGCAGGAGATCGCACTCGATGTGGTCTATGAGGATGACGCGCTGATCGTGGTGAACAAACCAGCGGGTATGGTGGTGCATCCTGCCCCCGGCTCGCCCGACCGCACCTTGGTGAACGCGCTGCTTCACCATTGCGCCGACAGCCTCTCGGGCATTGGCGGCGAACAGCGGCCCGGCATTGTGCACCGCATAGACAAGGACACGTCAGGGCTGTTGGTCGCGGCCAAGTCGGACCATGCACACCACCATCTGGCCGCGCAATTTGAACGCCACAGCGTATTGCGGCGCTATCTGGCGCTGGTCCATGGCCTGCCCGATGCGGGCGATCCGCGGCTGCGGGGCGTGCGGGGCGCGAGTTTCGAGGCGGGGAACATTCTGAAAGTCACTTCGCAACTGGCGCGCCACCGCACCGACCGGCAGCGACAAGCGGTCGTGTGGTCGAATGGGCGTCATGCCGTCACGCGTGCACGCGTGTTGCAGGCTTACGGCACGCCCCCCGCACTAAGCCTGCTGGAATGCTGGCTGGAAACCGGGCGCACGCATCAGATCCGGGTGCATCTGGCGCATGCCGGTCATGGCTTGGTGGGCGATCCGGTCTATGGCGGGCGGCGGAAATTGTCAGAAAACGCTTTAGGGGCCGAAGCCGTAGCGGCAGTCGGGGCCTTTGCGCGGCAGGCGCTGCATGCCGAAACCTTGGGCTTCGAGCACCCCGATAGCGGCGAGATACTTGAATTCCACGCCCCTTTGCCCGACGATATGGCAAGCTTGATCGCAACTTTGCCCGCCGCTTGAGCCTTTAACGCTTTCGTGACGCTTTGTTGCAATACTTGCGTGCGCGGGGGCTGGCACATATGTGCCAGAGCTACAGAGGAGAGTCCGCATGGCCAGCTACGCAAATCTGCCTGCTCCAAGCCCGGAACAGGGTCTGAACCGGTATTTGCAGGAAATCCGCCGCTTCCCGATGCTGGAGCCGGAACAGGAATACATGCTTGCCAAGCGCTGGGTCGAAGATCAGGACACGGACGCGGCGCATCAGCTTGTGACCAGCCATCTGCGTCTGGCTGCAAAAATCGCCATGGGGTATCGTGGCTACGGCTTGCCTCAGGCCGAAGTGATTTCCGAAGCGAATGTCGGTCTGATGCAGGCGGTCAAACGGTTTGACCCCGAAAAAGGGTTCCGGCTGGCGACCTATGCGATGTGGTGGATCCGCGCCAGCATTCAGGAATACATCCTGCGGTCGTGGTCCTTGGTCAAACTGGGCACGACCAGCGCGCAGAAAAAGCTGTTCTTTAACCTGCGCAAGGCCAAGAACAAGATCGGCGCGTTGGAAGATGGCGATATGCGGCCGGAAAACGTGGCGCGCATTGCGAATGATCTGAACGTGACCGAGGAAGAAGTGATTTCGATGAACCGCCGCCTGTCTGGCGGGGATTCGTCGCTGAATGCGACGGTCGGAACCGAGGATGGCGCGGCAAGCTGGCAAGACTGGCTGGAAGATGAAAACGCAAATCAGGCCGATGATTATGCCGAGCGGGACGAATTGGACCTGCGCCGCGAATTGTTGGTCGAAGCGATGGATGCGCTCAACGACCGCGAACGCGACGTGCTAACCCAGCGCCGCCTGAGCGATGACCCGGTCACGCTGGAAGACCTGTCGCAACGCTACGACGTGTCGCGCGAACGTATTCGCCAGATTGAAGTGCGCGCGTTCGAGAAGCTGCAAGCCCGCATGCGCACATTGGCGCGCGAGAAGGGCATTGTGGTGCCGGTGAATTGATCCCGCGCCGCAAATCTCTACACGCATTTAACCGGCCCGCATCTCACGGATAGCGGGCCTTTTTCATGGAAAATTGATGCAACCTGTCCTAGGTCGGCAGCTCTAGGCCAACCCTTATCAGGTCTAAGATGGGTATGCCCGCGCGACAGTCGCCAAAGCAGCACCGCTCAAAAATCAATGGCGATGCCCTTCTTCTCCCAATCGCCATAGCGCACGGGTTCAGGTCCTTTGCGGCCACCCAATTCGCGCGGCAGCTCCAACGCTTGTGCCGCGGCGCGGCGGGCATCCGCCTCTGCCAGCGCGCGCTGCGCGGCTTCGGGCAGTTTGGCACGGCGGGCGGCTTCCTCCTCGGGGGAAAGTTCTGGCGTGTTCTCTGGGTCTGCGGCTTGGTCGGTCATGGTCGCTCTGCTTGTCATGGCGTCTTGCCTGATATACCGCAGCGGCACAAAAGGACAAGAAACCATGCCCGAAACCCCGTCCTCGCACGCCCCGCGCGCCGCCGCCCATGCGCTTGTCATGGCCGTTGTCACCGAAGGGCGCAGCTTGGCCGAAGTGCAACCGCGCCCCTTTCTGGCACTGCCGCCCGAGGGCCAAGCCCGCGCGGCGCGGCTGGCGCTGGCCACCTTTCGGCATAAGGGCCGCGCCGACCACCTGTTGCGCACCCCCCTGCGCAAAACCCCGCCCGAGATCGTGCTATGGGCGTTGCGCTTGGCGGTCACGGAAATGGGCGCGATGGCAGCCCCCGCGCATGGCGTAATCAACGATACGGTCGGATTGCTGAACCATGTCGCGCCAAAATTCGCGGGCCTTGGCAATGCCGTGCTGCGCCGTGTGGCAGAAGGGTTGCCGCAAGACTGGGCCAAGGCGCCCGCCCCGCGCCTGCCCGGCTGGCTGCGCGGCGCGTTGCAAAATGCCTATGGCAGCAGCGTCACCCAAGCGATCGAGGCCGCACAAGAGGCCGCGCCCCCTTTGGACCTAAGTCTGCGCGGCCCCTGCCCCACCGGGCTAGAGGGCCAGATCCTGCCCACCGGCACCCTACGCGTTCCGGCCGGTCAGCAGGTCAGCGCGCTGCCGGGCTACGGCGAAGGCGCGTTCTGGGTGCAAGATGCCGCAAGCGCCCTGCCCGCGCGCTGGCTAGAGGGGCAGGAACGCGTGCTTGACCTGTGCGCGGCCCCGGGTGGCAAGACCATGCAACTGGCCGCCATGGGCGCGAATGTGACCGCGCTCGACTTGTCGGAGGCGCGGCTGTCGCGGTTGCGCACCAATCTCAAGCGCACCGGGCTTGGCGCGCATGTGGTCTGCGCCGATGCGCTGACATGGCGTCCCGACCAATCCTATGACGCGGTTTTGCTGGATGCGCCCTGTTCGGCCACGGGCACCATCCGCCGCCACCCGGAATTACCGCTTTTGAAAACCAAGGACGGGTTGCGCGCCTTGCGCGAGTTGCAGGCGGCCCTGCTTGACCGGGTGCTGGACCCGGCCTCTGGCCTGCTCAAACCCGGCGGGTTGCTGGTCTATTGCACCTGCTCGCTGCTCCCCGCCGAGGGCGAAGACCAGATCGCCGCCGCCTTGCAGCGCCATCCTCGCGCGCGACTGGTGCACCGGCCCATTGCGGGCGTGCCTGCCGATTGGCAAAGCGAGAGCGGGCCAATCCGCACAAGGCCCGATTATTGGGCCGATCTGGGCGGGTTGGACGGGTTTTACATGGCCCTTCTGTCCGCACCGCAATGACAGTCAATGCGCATGGCCGCGCCATTCCCGGTGACAGCCGCGCGGCCACAGGGTATGGTGCCGTCAAAAGCCACGGGTAAGGCCGCACAAAGACAATGGGCAGGACAGGGGTGAGCAAGGCAGCGTCATCGGGAACCGAGCGCGTCAGCGCGATGGACAGGCTGGCCGCGCGCTGGCTGGGACGGGTGCGCGCACCGATCGCCATCACCTCGCAGCCAGAGCCGCGCAGCTTGGGGTTGTTCGCGCGCGGGCAGCAGATGTTGGCCGGTAACTTCCTTGTCGCGGGTGAATTGCTTCAGGCGGACGGCGCGGTGCCCTTCGATGCCACCAGTCCAGAGGCCGTGGATGAACTGCAAGGCTTTGGGTGGCTGGACCACCTTGCCGCCGTGGGCGACAAGCCTGCGCGTGACTTGGCGCAAGCCGGGCTGGCCGAATGGATGCGCCGTTATGGGCGCGGCAGCGGACCGGGCTGGGCACCGGGGCTGGCAGGGCGGCGTCTGATCCGGCTGATCAGCCACGCGGTGTTCTTGCTACAGGGCACAGATGGGCCAAGCCAGACCGCGTTTTTGCGAATGCTCGCGCATCACGCCAATTTCCTGCACAAACGCGCGGCCCATGCCGTCACCGGCCTGCCCCGGATAGAAGCCCGGACCGGCCTGCTTTACGCGGCCCTGTCCTTGGAAGGCTGGCATACCCGTGCACCCGGCATCGTCGCAGCCCTTGCGCGCGATTGCGACGCGCAGGTTGCTGCCGATGGTGGGCTGGCCACGCGCAACCCCGAAGAAGTGCTGGACGTGTTCGAATGCCTTGGCTGGGCGGCGCAATTGCTGGCAGAAAACGCGCAGCCCCTTCCGGAAGAGATGACAGAGGTCATGAGCCGTATCGCGGGCGCACTGCGCTGCCTGCGCCATGCTGATGGCGGGCTAGTTCGCTGCCACGGTGGCGGGCGCGGGCGCGAAGGGGCGTTGGCGGCGGCACTGGCCACGCATGACGCGCTGTCGAACATACCGCCCGCCTCTGCGCCAGAGCGGGCCATGGGTTATGTCCGGCTGGCGGCTGGCCGCACCAGCGTCATCGTCGATGCCGCGCCACCGCCCATGAAAACCGCGCCGGGCCGTGCCCATGCCGCCACGCTGGCGTTCGAGCTGACCTCGAACCGCCGCCCGGTGATCGTGTCGTGCGGTGACGGGCGCAGCTTTGGCCCCGAATGGCACCGCGCCAGCCGCGCCACCGCCAGCCATTCCACGCTGGCGCTGGAAGGCTATTCCTCGTCACGCTTTGGCACGCCCGGCGGGCGGCGGCTGGACCTGACGGATGGGCCACACCATGTGGGGGTTGAATTTCGGCACACCCCCTATGCCCGCGCTGTGGCGCTAAGCCATGACGGGTATGGTGAAAGCCACGGGCTGGAACATCTGCGCTATCTGGACCTATCGGCAGATGGGCGCGTGTTGTCGGGCGAAGATATGCTGATTGCCACGGGCCGCCCCGCGCAGAAACGCTTTGACGAGGTCAGCACACGGCTTGGTGGCGGCATTGCTTACGCGCTGCGCTTCCATCTTCACCCAGAGGTAGACGCGTCGCTGGACATGAACGGCACCGCCATTTCGCTGACGCTGCGCTCGGGCGAAATCTGGGTTATGCGCGCCGAGGGGGCGACGCTTGCGCTGGCCCCGTCGGTCTATCTGGAAAAAGGCCGTATCAAGCCGCGCGCGACACAACAGATTGTGTTGTCCTTGCGGGCAACAAGCTATACCAGCCAGATCAACTGGACATTGGCCAAGGCGCATGACACGCCGACCGCTTTGCGCGACCACGCGCAGGACGACATCTTGGCCGTGCCGGACCTGTGATGTTGCATAAGGACTGCCCCGATGACCGACCTTGTTCCGCTCAAACGCGCGTTGATCTCTGTCTCTGACAAAACCGGCCTGATCGACCTTGCGAAAGCGCTGGCCGCGCGCAAGGTCGAACTGGTCTCGACCGGCGGGACCGCGCGGGCATTGCGCGAAGCGGGGCTCGCGGTGCGCGACGTGTCTGACCTGACAGGGTTTCCGGAAATGATGGATGGGCGCGTCAAAACCCTGCACCCGATGGTGCATGGCGGGCTTCTGGCGCTGCGCGACAACGAAGAACATCTGGGCGCCATGTCCGCCCATGGCATCAAGCCGATCGACCTCTTGGTGGTGAACCTTTACCCGTTCGAGGACACGGTTGCGCGCGGCGCGGATTACAGCGAAGCGGTCGAGAATATCGACATCGGTGGCCCGGCGATGATTCGCGCCGCCGCCAAGAACCACGGCTTTGTCAGCGTTGTGACCGACCCGGAAGATTACATCCCCCTGCTGTCGGAGTTGGACGCGCAGACAGGCCGCACACGCCTTGCCTTCCGCCAGACACTCGCGCAGCGCGCCTATGCGCGCACGGCGGCCTATGATGCATCGGTGTCCACATGGATGGCGGGCGCGATTGACCAGCCCACGCCGCGCCGCCGCGCTTTCGCGGGCACCTTGGCCCAAACCCTGCGCTATGGCGAGAACCCGCACCAATCGGCGGCCTTCTACCGTGATGGCAGCGACCGCCCCGGCGTGGCAACCGCCAAGCAGCATCAGGGCAAGGAGTTGAGCTACAACAACATCAACGATACCGATGCAGCGTTCGAGTTGGTGTCGGAATTCCTGCCCACGGATGGACCAGCTTGCGCTATCATCAAACACGCCAATCCCTGCGGCGTGGCGCGCGGCGCGACACTGGCCGAAGCTTACAATCGCGCCTATGATTGCGACCGCACCTCTGCTTTTGGCGGGATCATTGCGCTCAACACGCGGCTGGATCTTGCCACGGCCAAGGCAATCACGGGCATTTTCACCGAAGTCGTGATTGCACCCGGTGCCGATGACGACGCCATCGCGCATTTCGCCACCAAGAAAAACCTGCGCCTGCTGACCACCAAGGGGCTCGCCAACCCGGCGGCGGGCGGTCTGGCGTTCAAGCAGGTCTCGGGCGGTTTTTTGGTGCAGGACCGCGACAATGGCATGATCGGGCTGGATGATCTGCGCGTTGTCACCAAGCGCGCGCCCACGGATGCCGAACTGGCCGATATGCTGTTTGCGTGGAAGGTCGCCAAGCACGTCAAGTCGAACGCGATTGTCTATGTGAAGGACCAAGCCACCGTCGGTGTTGGCGCGGGCCAGATGAGCCGGGTTGATTCGACCCGCATCGCCGCGCGCAAATCGCTCGACATGGCCGAAGTGCTGGGGCTGGACGCGCCCTTGACCCAAGGCTCTGTCGTGGCATCGGACGCGTTCTTCCCCTTTCCCGATGGCCTGCTGACGGCGGCAGAGGCGGGCGCAACCGCGCTTATCCAACCGGGCGGCTCCATGCGCGACGAAGAGGTAATCGCAGCGGCGGATGAGGCGGGGCTGGCCATGGTCTTTACCGGCCAGCGGCATTTCCGGCACTAAGGGGGCGCAATGAAAACGATGATCGGCACTGGCGCGACCATTCTGGTCGCCGACCAAGCCACCAAATGGTATGTGCTTGGCCCGCTTGCGCTGGACCAACGGCTCTTTGTGCCGGTCTTTGACCCTTACATCAACTTCGTGATGGCGTGGAATACCGGCATCAATTTCGGCCTGTTCGGGTCCGATAATGACTGGATGCGCTGGGTGTTAGTCGCGGTCGCTTTGGGCATCTGTGCCTTCGTTCTGATCTGGCTGAAACGCGAAGGCGCGCCGCGCGGCATGCAAGTCGCCACCGGTCTGCTGGTGGGCGGGGCAATCGGGAACGTGATCGACCGCATCCGTTTCGGGGCAGTGGCCGATTTCCTGAACATGTCCTGCTGCGGGTTCACAAACCCTTATGCATTCAACGTGGCCGATATCTCGATCTTTGCGGGGGCGGGTCTGCTGATCCTGCTGTCAGGGCGCGACAACGCCGGGGCCACCAAGAAAGCAAAAAAATAGCGCCACGCAGGGGCGTGACGCGGGCGCAGCTTTGCGCTAGAGGTAGGGCAATTGGGACGTGTGGGGAAATGACGATGGCACTCCGTCAAGGGATCTTTGCGATTGCGGGTTGCGCGGTTCTGGCGCTTGGGGCTTGCTCTGGTTCGGACCAGCCTATCCTGATGCACGCCGCCGCCCAAGACCGTGAGCCTGACGAATTTGGCATTCTGCCCACCAAGCCGCTGGAAATGCCCGATAGTTTGGCCGAACTGCCCGCACCCAACCCCGGCGGCACCAACCGGGTGGACCCGCAGCCGCGCGCCGATGTGGCGGTGGCTTTGGGCGGCAACCCGGCGCGGGCCGTTGCCGGTGGCGGGGTGGATGGCGGCATTGCCAATTACGCCGCGCGCTTTGGGCGCAACGATGGCATTCGCGCCCAGCTTGCCGCCGAAGACCTGCGCTTTCGGCAAGACAATAACGGGCGTTTGCTAGAGCGCCTGTTCTCGGTCAACGTGTATCATAACGCCTATCAGGGCATGTGGCTGGACAAATATTCCGAGCTGGAACGCTGGCGGCGTGCCGGTGCGCAAACACCCAGCGCCCCGCCCCCCGGCGAAGAAGACGAGTAAACGC
>JAFGVZ010000229.1 GCA_016937725.1 Paracoccaceae bacterium
CAGGGTAAGCCGCTGGTCACGGTTGCTTTGGGTTGCACTGGCGGGCAACATCGGTCGGTCGCAATGGCCGAAAAACTGGCGAATGCCCTTGCAAGGGGGCCATGGCGCGTGTCTAAACGTCATAGGGAGATCGAACGCATGGCCGAGATGAACGGCTCGGTCACGGCAGCGGATAGGATGAAGGCGTGATCGGGATCGTGATCGTCGCACATGGTGGGTTGGCGCGCGAATATATGGGCGCAATCGAGCATGTGATCGGCAAACAGAGCGGAATCGTGGCGATTTCGATCGAATACGACCATGATCGCTCGGCCAAACAAGCCGAGATTATTGAAGCTGCGCAATCGGTTGATACGGGGGCGGGCACTGTTGTGGTGACCGACATGTTTGGCGGGTCGCCTTCCAACCTGTCCTTGCCCGCCTGCGCGACCGGGAACAGGCGTATCCTTTACGGCGCGAATTTGCCAATGCTGATCAAACTGGCGAAGTCACGCGACCTGTCCCTGCCCGAAGCCACGGCCGCGGCCTTGGAGTCGGGGCGTAAATACATCAATTCGATTGAACTTGGCAGCCGATAGCAGCAGATGGACCGAGCACGGAATGATTGAACAAGACCTAGAGATCGTGAATGAAAAAGGGCTGCATGCCCGCGCATCTGCCAAATTCGTCGAGGTGGTGGAGCGCTTTTCGTCCGAGGTCGAGGTGATGAAAGACGGCATGAGCGTGCCGGGCGATTCCATTATGGGTTTGCTAATGCTGGCCGCGTCGCGCGGGACCTCGATCAAGGTGCGTGCCTCTGGCACCGATGAGGCAGAGGTCATGGCAGCCCTTGCAGCCCTGGTGGCCGACAAGTTCGGCGAGGGGATGTAGGTTTCGCCCGACATGCAAATGTCATGACGGCCAAGAAATTGCGCCTGCGCCCTGGCACAAGGTGACAGTGTGTTTTTATGGACGTAACACTGACCTGTGATAGGACTGCGTCTTCAAGACATGTTATCTATGGAGCCACCGCGTTGAAATGTGTCGCGCCGTTAGCCCATAAAGGACTCCTTCATGAACAGAAACTATATGATGATCAGTGCGATTGTCGCGGCGGTTTTCGCCAACGGTGCTGCTGCGGGGGGGCTTTCGAAGGCGGGTGCTTCGTCAGAGGAACCTATGGTGATGGATCGCCCGGCACAGGTCGCGCCTGCGCGATTTAATTGGACCGGGGCTTATGCCGGTGCGGTTGTTGGGTATGGCCAGATGGATTTTGACACTTTGGGTGATCGAAGTGCCATAACCGGAGGGCTTTTTGCCGGATACCGACAGGATCTTGGTAATTTCGTCATTGGTGGCGAAGTTATGCTTGCGCCGACGGCGTTCGGCTCTGGCACCTTGCCCGGTGGCGACGAAATCCGGGCCGGAGCCTCGCTTCTGTTGACGGCGGGTGTGCCGTTGACGCAAAGCGCGCGGACACTTGGCTACGTGGCCGTCGGCCCCACTTTCTTGCGCACAAGCGGGGTAGGTGGGTCGGACACTTCGACCGGGGCATCCATCGGTCTGGGCATTGACCACATGCTGACCGAACAATTGATGCTGCGCGGCGGTGTGACCTATACCGTCGTTGATAATCTGGGCTCTACCAACTTGGACACGCGCACTGTCAGCGCCGGTGTGGGACTAGGTTTCAAGTTCTGATCTCTTGGCAACGACGATCAAAGCGCGGGACGTGTGAAAGCCTGTCCCGCGCTTATTTATCATCTTGTCCCAAGGTCGGGGCAGGCCGCGCGTTAGGGGCGTTGGCAAAATGGAAGGGCGAGCGCACGCCTTTTAGCCCGTCCATATCCAGCGCCAGCCCGCGCGCCTGCACCTGCGGGTCGGCGAACACCTCTGCCATATCGTTGATCGGGCCAGCGGGCACGCCTTGGGCTTCGCAGGCCGAGAGCAGTGTATTTTTGGTCCATTTGACCGTTTCTGCACAGATTGCGTCCGACAGCGCGTCGCGGCGCGCCACACGGTCGGCATTGGTGGCGTAGTCGGCGCTTTGGGCTAGATCGGTGCGGTTCAACAGCGTGCAAAAGCGCTGATATTGCCCGTCATTGCCTGTGGCGATGATGATATGCCCATCCGCACAGGGCACCACCTGATAAGGGGCCAGATTGGGGTGGAAATTGCCCAAGCGCCCCGGTGCAGTGCCCGTCGCCAGATAGTTCATCGCCTGATTGGCCATGATCGACACCGCGCAATCCAGCAGCGCCATGTCGATATGCTGGCCCCGACCCGTGCGCGCGCGCTCATGCACCGCGGCCAGAATGGCGGTGCTGGCATAGATGCCCGTGATGATGTCTGTCACTGCAACGCCCACCTTGTAAGGCGGGCCATCATCCGGCCCGGTGATGGACATAAGCCCCGACATGCCTTGGATGATGTAGTCATAGCCCGCCCGGTGGGCATAAGGCCCGGTCTGCCCGAAGCCGGTGATCGAGCAATAGATCAGGGCGGGGTTCAGAGCCGAGAGGCTTGCGTAATCCAGCCCGTATTTCGCCAAGCCCCCAAGTTTGAAATTCTCGATCACTATGTCTGCATCGGCCACCAGCGCGCGCACCTTGGCGCGGCCTTCCTCGGTGCGGAAATCGGCGGTGACAGAGGATTTGCCCCGGTTCGCGGCGTGGAAATAGGCGGCCTCGCGGGTGCCATCTTCGCGGGTCACGAAGGGCGGCCCCCAGCGGCGGGTGTC
>JAFGVZ010000230.1 GCA_016937725.1 Paracoccaceae bacterium
AAAGGTGGTCGGATGATCGGCAAGCTGACAGGCGTGGTCGATATGCGCGGCACAGATCATGTGCTGCTGGATGTGCGCGGCGTGGGCTATATCATCTACGTGTCGGACCGGACGCTTATGGCGCTCCCCGGACGCGGAGAGGCTTGCGCGCTTTACACCGAGATGGTCGTGCGCGAAGACTTGATGCAGCTTTACGGCTTTCCGACCTTGTTGGAAAAGGAATGGCACCGGGTGCTGACCTCTGTCCAAGGTGTAGGCGCGAAAGCGTCGCTGGCAATCCTTGGCGCTTTGGGGCCGGACGGCGTGTCGCGCGCCATCGCCTTGGGCGACAGCGCGGCCTTGCGCAAGGCACCGGGTGTGGGGCCGAAACTGGCGCTGCGCATCGCCAACGAATTGAAGGACAAAGCGCCCGCGCTGATGGCCGTGGACCGCCCCGCGATACCTACCGCCCTGCCCGACGCCGATGTGATCGACCCAGCCCCCAAACGCGCAGCCCCATTGGCACCCATGCCCGCGCCCTCGAATGCAGTGGCAGAAGCCATGTCAGCCCTTGGCAATCTGGGCTATGGCCCGTCCGATGCCGCGCGCGCCGTGGCCGAAGCGCAGACCGATCAGCCAGATGCCGACACGCCCACGCTGATCCGCGCGGCACTGCGCCTGTTGGCACCGAAAGGGTAGCGCCGTGACCAGCCCGGACCCAACCCTGCGCGGGCAGGATATGCCCAGTGACATCCCAGAGCTTGACCGCGCGCTGCGCCCGCAGGGCTTGGATGAATTCGTCGGCCAGCATGAAGCGCGGTCAAACCTGCGCATCTTCATCCAATCGGCCAAAATGCGTGCCGAGGCGATGGATCACACCCTGTTCTATGGTCCGCCCGGTTTGGGCAAGACGACGCTGGCGCAGATCATGGCGCGTGAGCTTGGTGTGGGCTTTCGTATGACCAGCGGCCCGGTTCTGGCCAAGGCGGGCGATCTGGCCGCGATCCTGACCAATCTGGAAGCGCGGGATGTGCTGTTCATCGACGAGATTCATCGCCTGAACCCGGTGGTCGAAGAAGTGCTTTACCCGGCGATGGAAGATTTCCAGCTAGATCTGGTCATCGGCGAAGGCCCCGCCGCGCGCACCGTCCGCATCGAATTGCAGCCCTTTACGCTGGTGGGCGCAACCACCCGGCTGGGCCTGCTAACCACGCCGTTGCGCGACCGCTTCGGCATTCCGACCCGGCTGCAATTCTACACCGAAGACGAGCTTTGTCAGATCGTGTCGCGCGGGGCGCGATTGTTGGGTGTGGCTGCGGAAGAGGACGGGGTGCGCGAAATCGCCAAGCGTGCGCGCGGCACACCGCGCATCGCAGGCCGCTTGCTGCGCCGCGTGGTCGATTTCGCGCTGGTCGAAGGCGACGGAAAGCTGACCCGCCCCTTGGCCGACAATGCCCTGACCCGGCTGGGCGTGGACAAGCTGGGGCTGGACGGCGCCGACCGGCGCTATCTATCGCTGCTGGCCGACAATTATGCCGGTGGGCCGGTGGGCGTAGAAACCATCGCCGCCGCCCTGTCGGAAAGCCGCGACGCGATCGAGGAAGTGATCGAGCCTTACCTGCTGCAACAGGGCCTTCTGGCGCGCACCCCGCGCGGGCGGATGCTGGCCGCGAAGGCATGGGCGCATCTGGGCTTGCCTGCGCCTGCGCCCGAACAGCAGGGCCGGTTGTTTGACGGATAAACGCTACATTTGTGGTAGCCGCTGCCCCTTTGCCGTGGCTTGCGCAGTGGCGGAAATGCGTTTCGCGCGTGTCGGGGCGGCCTTGGCCAGCTTGATCCAGCGCAGAACGTTGCGACGGTAGGACGGCGGCAGGGCATCCCACGCTGCCATGTCCAACACCGCCGCCAGATCGGCGGGCACATCCAGCCTGTCCACATCCGCAAAGAAATCCCAAAGGCCAGCCGCAGCCGCGTGTTGCACCGCCGCCTCGCCCGCCGGGTGCATGCGGCCCTCGGCGCGCAGTCGCGCAACACGGGTTTTGTAGCTGTCTGACCAAGCTTGCTGCTTGCGCGGGGTGATCAGTTGGGCCGTGCGGTCCTGATCCACGACAAATCGTCGGCCATCTATCCAGCCATGGGCCAAAAGCGCGTCCAGCACCTCTTCACGGGAAACGTATTTCGCCGGATGCGCGGTTTTCCACGTGATCAGCCGCACCCCTTGGCTTGTTGCGTGGTTCTGACGCAGCCAGTCCCACAGCGCATTGGCCGAAGTGATTTCAAGGGTTTCAGGCTGCGCCACCCAAGCCACCTTGCAAAAGCTCTGTCGCTTCGACCCACCAGCCGTGTTCGGCCCTGCGAATAGCGTGGGCAGCACGTTCGGCGCTCGGCAGATCAGCAAATAGTCCGAAACAGGTCGCGCCAGAGCCAGACATGCGCGCCAAAGCCGCGCCTGCTCCCTCCAGTGCGCCAAGCACTGCTTCAATTTCGGGAACCGCCGCACAGGCTGGGGCTTGCAAGTCATTGCGCTGCACCGACAGCCAATGGACGAACCCCGCGAAATCGGGCCAATCGGGCAATGTGTCGGGCATAGGCGGATTGTCTTTGCGCGCCAGAGCCCGAAACACCGCAGGGGTGGACACTTCAACGCGCGGGTTGACCAGAACCATGGCCATGGGCGGCAAGGCCGGCACGGGTGTGACCACTTCGCCAATCCCGCGCATGCGGCAGGGCCGGGCCGCCATGCAGACCGGCACATCGGCCCCAAGCGCCAAGATATCGGCCGGGATCGGATGACCCGTAGCGCGCGCGACCAACCGCAACGCCGCCGCCGCATCAGACGATCCGCCGCCGATGCCAGAGGCCACGGGCAGGTGTTTTTCCAATTCTAACGCCATCCCATCGGCTTGCATAAGCCGCGCCGCACGCAAAACCAGATTGTCGCCCTCGCCTGACAGGCCCGCCGCTTCCGGCCCAGTAACGGACAATGAAAGACCCGCACCCGCAGAGGCACGCAGCGCATCGCCCAACACGGTAAACACAACCAGCGAATCCAGCAGGTGATAGCCGTCCTCGCGTTGGCCGGTCACGTGCAGTGCCAGATTGACCTTCGCCGGCGCATGCTCTGCCGCGATCATTGGCTATCGGTCATCGCTTCGGGTGGGATCTTGCCCTCTTCGATCTTGCGGCGCACAAGATCCACATCCAGATCAGGGTGCGGAGCGAAAGACAGCGCCCGCCGCCACTGGAAGCGCGCTTCACGCTCGCGGCCCACGGCCCAATACACATCGCCCAGATGATCGTTGAGGATGGGGTCAGTCGGCATCAGCTCGACTGCGCGCTCCATGACTGGCACAGCCTCTTCATAGCGGCCAAGGCGGTAGAAGGCCCAGCCCAGACTGTCCACGATATAACCGCTATCTGGCTCTGCTTCGACCGCGCGCTCGATCATGCCCAGCGCTTCGTCCAGCTTCAGCCCCTTGTCGATCAGCGAATAGCCAAGATAGTTCAACACCTGCGGCTCGTCCGGAACGAACTCTAAAGCGCGTCGGAATTCGGGCTC
>JAFGVZ010000231.1 GCA_016937725.1 Paracoccaceae bacterium
CAGCTTGCGCCTGCCGCGATGGCCTTGGCAAAATCGCCCGACATCTTGATGCCGCCATCGGCGATGACCGGAATATCGCCCGCGGCTTCGGCGCAATCCATGATCGCAGTCAGCTGCGGCACGCCGACGCCTGCCACAACCCGCGTGGTGCAGATGGAACCGGGGCCAATGCCCACCTTAACAGCATCCGCGCCAGCGTCGATCAGCGCCCGGGTGGCGCTGGCGGTGGCCACGTTGCCCGCGATAACCTGCGCGTTTGGCGCTTCGGACTTGATCCGCTTCACGGCCAAAGCCACGCCCTCGGAATGGCCATGCGCGGTGTCGATCACAACCAGATCCACACCTGCGTCGATCAGCGCCATGGACCGCTCATAACCCGCATCGCCCACGGTGCTGGCCGCGGCCACGCGCAGGCGGCCCAATTCGTCCTTGCAGGCGGTGGGGTTCAACACCGCACGATCAATGTCGCGCAAGGTCAGCAGGCCCGTCAGCCGCCCTTCAGCATCGGTGACAAGCAATTTTTCGATGCGCCGCGCCTGCATCAGGCTGCGCGCTTCCTCACGGTCGGCGGGTTCGCGCAGAATGGCGAGGTTGTCAGCGCTCATCATGGCCTTCACGGGGGTCGCATCGTCGCTGGCAAAGCGCATGTCGCGGTTCGTGACAATTCCCAGAACCCGGCCTTGTTCGTCGACCACCGGAAAGCCCGTCACGTTGTAGCGCGCTTGCAGAGCCTTGGCGTCGCGCAAAGTCTGCTCGGGGGTAAGCGTGACGGGGTTATACACGATGCCCGATTCAAACCGCTTCACGCGGCGCACCGCTTCGGCCTGCTCATCGACTGTCAGGTTGCGGTGGACAACACCTATGCCGCCCGCCTGTGCCATGGCAATGGCCATCGGTGCTTCGGTAACCGTGTCCATGGCCGAAGACAGAAGCGGGATATTCATGCGGATGGATTTCGTCACGAAGGTGGACGTGTCTGCCGTCGACGGCATGACCTTGGAGGCGGCGGGCACCAGAAGCACGTCGTCGAATGTATATGCCTCACGAATTTGCATCACCACTCTCCTGAATTTGGTGTCACGTTTGGCACGGTCCCTTTTCATGCCTTGCGAAAAAAGGAAAGCCCTAAGCCGTGGCAGCGTTGGTCTTTGCGGCCAGTTTGCCACCGGGCCAAAGCTTGAAAATGCGGTAGGCGATCAGCGGCACGATGAGCGTGGCCACGACCAGCACCACCCCGCCCACAACGCCCATGGCCCCTTGGCCTTGCGACAAGGTCACAAGTGCCGAGGCGAAGGCGGCCAGCGGAAAGGTGAACGCGCCCCAGAGTGGCGAGAACCCGGCTTCTGTCAGCCATTTGGCAGAGGCCAGCAGCGCAACCAAAATTGCCGCAGCCAGCGCGCTGAACGCATAGGCGGCCGTGTCCAGACCCGCCCCGGCCGCGACAAGCGTGAACAGGCTGGCAGGGGCAAGGTGAATGGCCAAAAGCGGGCGCAAGGGCGCGGGCGGCACACGGGTCAGCAATTGCCGCGCGCTAAAGCCCCAGATCAGGCCCGCGGGCAGCAATAGGGACCACAACAGCCAGCGCGCCACATCGGGGTGGCCCAAAGCATTGGCTGCCAAGCCGCCAATGATGAACCCGACAAAGCTTAGGTGAAACACCGGCGTGACCACGCGCCCCTCTTCCGGGCCACGCAGGATGGTCAAAACGATTGCCGCGACCACGCCCACATGCACCGCGAAGGCCAACAGCGCCACGGCGGTGGCCAATCCGCTGGCATAGGGTGCAAGCACGGTTGCAAACAGCATCACGCACAGGCTGGCCGCCGACAGACCGGCCCGCCCCGGCAGCACGCGCAAATCTTCCATGAACGCCGCCGGGCGGCGCAGGGGCTTGGCCAGATAGGCCGCCAGTGTGAACAGAAACAGAACCGAGGTCGCGCCCAGAATAAGATCGCCAATCGCTGGCGTGACTCCGAAGGCACCCGCCGCCGCGCGCCACCCCAAACCCACGCCGAACAGCCCCATTATTGGCGCGAACAGCGCCGGAGGCGTGCGCCGCCCAAAGCCAGGTTTGGGAATTTCCAAGGGCGGGGGCAGGGGGCGGCGGGTGGTCATGCGACGGGGTCTTTCAGGTGGTCCGGCAGATGGCGGTAATCGTCAAAGCGGAAATGGTGGAACATGTCCTCTGGCGCGGCGTGGCGGTAGCCAAGGGTGTATAGGCCGAAGCGCGCGCCCGCGCGCTTTGCGGTCATGGCATCGGTTTCGCTGTCACCGATATAAACGATCTGTGGCACGGTTAGCCCCAACCCCTCGACCACGGCCATCAGTGGCGCAGGGTCGGGCTTGGCCACGGGCAGGCTGTCGCCGCCAATGACGACCGAGAACACGGTGTCCCACCCCAAGTGCTTCAGCACCGCGCGGGTCGGGCCGATGGGCTTGTTGGTGCACAGGCCCAGATCCCAGCCCTCGGCGCGCAGCTTCTCTAGGGTTTCAACCACATGCGGGTAAATCTGCGTATTCTCATGCGCATGTTCGTAGAAATGCAGGAACCGCTTGTGCAGATGGTCGGTCAGGACTGGGTCATTCCCACCCGTCACCGCGCGCTCCATGCGTTCCACAAAAATGCGCGCGCCGCCGCCGACGAATCCGCGCGATTGCTCGAAGGTCACAAGCGGCAAGCCTTCGCCGTCCAGCACCTGGTTCGCGGCGGCGTGAATATCGGGGGCGCTATCTATCAGCGTGCCGTCCAGATCGAAGATGACGGCTTTCATACCACCGCCCCGGTCATGCTTTCGGCAGCGGCGCGGATGGCGCGGATATTGGCACCGTAAGGCGCGGGGTCCGCGACCGAGCCGCCCTTGAACACGGCAGAGCCTGCAACCAGCACATCCGCGCCTGCGCGCGCCATGATTGGCGCAGTTTCGGGCGTGATGCCGCCGTCAATCTCTATGTGAATGGGCCGCGCCCCGATCAACGCGCGCAGGCGCTGCACCTTGTCTGACATGTCAATAAACGCTTGCCCGCCAAAGCCGGGGTTCACGGTCATCACGCAAACCAAATCCAACATACCCAGCAGGTTCTCGACCCCGTGCAAACCCGTGCCGGGGTTCAGCGCCAAACCGGCCTTTGCCCCGCTTGCGCGGATCGCTTGCAACGTGCGGTGAATATGTGGCCCAGCTTCCATATGCGCGGTAATGACATCCGCGCCCGCCTTGGCGAAGCCCTCGATATACGGATCCACCGGCGCGATCATCAGGTGCACATCCATCACGCCACGAATATGGGGCCGAATGGCGGCGCAGGTGGCGGGGCCGAAGGTGATGTTGGGCACGAAATGCCCGTCCATCACATCGACATGAATCCAATCCGCGCCCTGATTTTCCACCGCGCGGCATTCGGCCCCGAAATTGGCAAAATCGGCGGCAAGGATGGACGGGGCGATCTTGATGGCGCGGGAAAAGTTCATGGGCGGACCTGTTGTCTTGAGTCGCGGATACAGGCCCCTATTACGCTCCTCGCCGCGCAAATGCACCCCCGTGCCCCGCTTCATCTTGCGACAAAAACTCCTGCCGGAGGCATCCGCCGACCCGCTATGCGCGACCGGGCCGCCGTTAAACCGCGAACTTGGCCAAGCGCGCCGCGCGCAGGCGCGCGAAATCATCGCCCGCATGGTAGCTGGAGCGTGTCAGAGGCGTGGCCGCGACCATCAGGAACCCTTTGCCAAGCGCGGCCTTCTCGTAGCTCTTGAACTCGTCGGGTGTCACGAACCGGTCCACGCGGTGATGGCGCGGCGTGGGTTGCAGGTATTGACCGATAGTCATGAAATCTACATCGGCGCTGCGCATGTCGTCCATGACCTGCAACACGCCTTGGCGTTCCTCGCCCAAACCCACCATGATGCCCGATTTGGTGAACATGGTCGGGTCCAACTCCTTCACGCGCTGCAACAGGCGCAGGCTGTGGAAATAACGCGCGCCGGGGCGGACCGTGGGGTAAAGGCCCGGCACGGTTTCAAGGTTGTGGTTGAACACATCGGGCCGCGCCTCGACCACGGTTTCTAAGGCGTCAGGGGCGCATTTCAGGAAATCGGGTGTCAGGATTTCGATGGTCGTATCGGGGCTGCGGTGGCGCACGGCGCGGATGGTCTGGGCGAAATGCTCGGCCCCGCCATCGTCCAGATCGTCCCGGTCAACAGAGGTAATGACAACATGCTTCAATCCAAGTTTTTCGACCGCATGGGCCACGCGCCCCGGCTCGAACGCATC
>JAFGVZ010000232.1 GCA_016937725.1 Paracoccaceae bacterium
AGGTGCAGCGCCTCGCGCACCGTGCCCGCCATCAGGGCGCTGCGCTGGGGCAGGTAAGTGACAGCATTGCGCAAGGCTGCTTCTTCCCAAGCGGGCACGGGCAAGCTGCCCAGCGTGATTTGCCCTTCCCGGATTGGCAGAAAGCCCGAAATCGCCTGCAACAAACTCGACTTTCCGCAGCCGCTTGGCCCGGTAATGGCCAGCGTTTCGGCGGGATGCAGGACAAAGGACAGCCCTTGCAGAATGGGCGTCTGCCCGCCCGGTCGCGCCAAGGCCACATCCTGCACCTGTAACAGCGACGGCGCGGAATGTTCACCCAACCGTGGCGGGGTTTGCAGCGCAAGCGTGGCGCGCACCCGGCGCGCAGCTTCTGCCATCCGGCCCAAATCAGCCACGGCGCGGCGCAAGGGGGCTACACTTTCAGCCAGCGCGAGCATGGTGAAAAAGCCCAGTGCTGCAATCGCCGGCGCGATCTGGCCTTGGCCGACCATCCACACGCCCAAGCCCAAAGCTCCCGCCGCCATGAACGTGCCAAGCACGGCCTGCGCGGCACCAGTGCGGCGCTCCACCCCATCCAGACGGGCGCGCAACTGCACCTGCCGCGCATGGGCGGCCTGCACCAATGCGGCTTGGTCTTGCAAACGGCCATGCGCGGCCAGCGTGTCGCGGCTGCGGATGAGGTCGATCAGGCGCGCGCGCAGGGCTTGCATTGCAGCTTCAGCCTGCCGCGAAATGGGCGCTGCACGTTTAACCGCAAATGCCAGAATAAGCGCACTGCCGCCCAACCACCCCAATACAGAAAACATCGCCACCGGCAAACCGACCAGCCACCACAGAATGGCAAAGGCCAGAAAATGCGTGGCCAGCGCCGCCACGATGGGCAGCACCAAACGCAAAGAGATTCCGTCCAGCGCATCGATATCAGAGGTCAGGCGCGCCAAGGCTTGCGGGCCGCGCAGGCGCATAAGCTGCACAAACGGGGCCGCCAGCAGGGTTGTCAGAAGGCGCAAGCGCAGGGTTTCCAGCGCGCGCAGGGTTGCGTCATGGGTCAGCATCCGCTCGCCATAGCGCGCGGCGGTGCGGCCCAATGCCAGAAAACGAATCGCGGCAGAGGGGCGGAACACATCGAATACCGCACCCATGCCCAGCAGGCCCGCGGCGGCGGCAGCGGTAATGAACCAGCCCGACAAGCCCAAAAGCGCCGCGCCCATGACCAGCACCACGAAGCTGAGAAGCGCACCGCGCAACAGCGCTGTGCGTTGGTCGCGCAGCACAAGGCTGAAGATGTGCCAAAGCGCGCTCATGCCTCGCCTCCCAGCCGGATAATGTGGTCCATCTGCGCGGCCAGATGCATGTCATGGGTGGCCACGATGAGCGTGGCACCGCGCGCGGCTTGGGCCAAAAGCGCGTGTGTAATCTTGTCGGCCGTGTCCGGGTCAAGATCGGCAGTGGGCTCATCGGCCAGAATGACATCGGGCTGGGCAAAAATGGCCCGTGCCAGCAGCACGCGCCGCCCTTCGCCGCCCGACAACCCCGCCCCGGTTTCGCCCAACCGGGTGTTCAGCCCTTGCGGCAGCGTGTCCAGCACAGGGCCCAGCGCAGCGTGGCGCAAGGTTGCCTCTATATCGCCCGCATCTGGTCGGCCCATGTCGATATTGCGACGCAGGCTGGCATTCAGGAAATGCGGGGCTTGTGGCATCCAACCAATGCGCGCGCGCCACGCATCTGCGCTGTCATGGTCCAGCGTTTGGCCCGCAACGCTGATCTGGGCACCGGGCACGGTTTGCAAACCCGCAAGCAAGCGCAAAACGGTCGTCTTGCCCGCGCCACTTGGCCCGACAAGCGCAACCGTTTCGCCGGGCTGGATGTGAAGGTCGGGCAGCAAGCCGCCAGATGGCAACACCACCCCATGCATCTGCACCAAGGGCGCGCCCGGCATGGGTGCGGCCAAGACACCTGCGCCGAAACGTTCATCGGCGCTGGTTTTGCGCCACGCGACGAGTTCATCGGCCACCGCATCTGCTGCGGCCTTGTCATGCCATGCCGCCGCCAGATCGCGCAGGGGCTGGAAGAAATCGGGCGCCATCAACAGCAGGAACATGCCCACGGCAGGAGAGAGCGGCGCGCCCCATGACCCGAAGGTGATCACATCCAGCAGCGAGAAGCCGACGAACACCGCGACCAGCGCGACGCCAAGTGCCGAGAACAGCTCCAGCACGGTCGAGGACATGAAGGCCACCGCCAGCACCGCCATCGTGCGGCGGCGCAGGTCATCAGCCTTGGCGGCAAAACCCATCTGCACCCATGGCCCCGCGCCCAGCGCCCGAATGTCGGGCAAGGCAGAGAAGCGTTCGACCAGCAGGTCGTTCATGCTGCCGATTTCGACCATTTGCTTGGCGCTGGCTTCTTTCGCGGCCCAGCCCACAAGCGCCATGAAGACCGGGATCAAAGGGCCTGCCACCAAAAGCACCAGCCCCACGGCCCAAGCGTGCCAGAAGGACAGGACCAAAATAACCAAGGGAACGACCATCACGCGCAGGCGGGCAGGCTGATAGCGCGTCAGGTAGGGGATCAGCACATCCAGCTTGGTGCTGCCCAGCACCCCCACTGCCCCCGCGCCGCCCAAACCCGAACCAGAAGCGCGCGCTTGTTCGGTGGCAATCATATTATTGCGTAAATCGGCCACAAGATTACGGGCGCTGGCTTGCACCATACGTTCAGACACATAACCCAAGCCCGCGCGCACAAGGCCCAGCAGGACAAAACCAGCCACAAGCACCCATGGCGCGATGCCATCGGTGGGCTGCAACAGCCCTGCAAACAGCACAGCAACCAGCCATGCCTGAGCAATCCAGATCAGCGATGCCAGCACCACAAGCCAACTTGCACGACGCACCTGCGCGCGCGCCGGTGCCTCCAGCAATGCCAAAGGCTTCGATTCGGATTTGCGTGTTTCACTCTGGCTGGTCACGGGCGCCGCTCGATAAGTCGGGTTTTTTCTGTCAGTTATGCGATCCTTCGTCTAACCGACTTGATTCAGATCAGATACACCAAGAAAAGCCGACAAAAGCAAATGGCCTGCATCGCACGCCGTATGCCATTGACACCCGCGCCGCATGCCCCTAAGGCACGCGGGCGCAGTCGAAAGGCTTGGCGCAACCCATTGGTGTTGGTGGCTCCCGCAAGGGACAGCCTGTCACCCGCGATGCGGGGAAGGACAACGCCCTTCATAGCCCTTACCGGGTGCCTAAAAGAAGGAGATCAGACGGTGACCAAACGCACCTCTGCCAAGTACAAACTCGATCGCCGTATGGGCGAAAACATCTGGGGCCGTCCCAAAAGCCCCGTCAATCGCCGCGACTATGGCCCCGGGCAGCACGGTCAGCGCCGCAAGACCAAGCTCAGCGATTTCGGCATTCAGCTGCGCGCCAAGCAGAAGCTGAAAGGCTATTACGGCGACCTGACCGAAAAGCAGTTCCGCCGCATTTATGCCGAAGCCGAGCGTATCAAGGGCGATACCGGTGAAAACCTTGTGGGCCTGCTGGAGCGCCGTCTGGACGCCGTGATCTACCGCGCCAAATTCGTGCCCACCGTGTTCGCCGCCCGTCAGTTCGTGAACCATGGCCATATCACCGTGAACGGCGCGCGCGTGAATATCCCCAGCTACCGCGTGAAAGAAGGCGACGTGATCGCTATCCGCGACAAGTCGAAGCAACTGGCCATCGTGCTGGAAGCGGTTGCACTGGTGGAACGTGATGTGCCCGATTACATCGAAGTCGACCACTCCAAGATGACCGCGACCTTCACCCGCACCCCGTCTTTGGGTGATGTGCCCTATGCGGTGCAGATGGAACCGAACCTCGTCGTCGAATATTACGCCAAGAACTAATCTTCGCGTTAGCCCGAATTGCGAAAGCCCTGCCCCCTCATGGCGGGGCTTTTTGCTATCCGGCCAAGCCCAGCACGCCCGCCACGCCCGCACCCAGCACCACCGCCCATGCCGGCAACCGCCAGACTTGCAGCGCGATAAAACAGGCCAGAGCGAAGGCAAATTGACCAAGGCTTCCAACCGCGCTGGTGAACACCGGGTCATACAGCGCCGCGCCCAATATGCCGACCACGGCGGCATTCGCGCCTGCCATGCCCGCGCGTATCAGGGCTTTGCTGCGAAGCGCCTGCCAGAAGGGCAGCGCGGCCACCAGCAGCAAGAATCCCGGCGCAAATATGGCCAGTGTGGCGATCACGGCACCACCAAGCCCGCCCAGTGCACCCAGATAGGTGGCGAAGGTAAAGAGCGGGCCGGGAATGGCTTGCGCGGCCGCATAGCCCGCCAAGAAAGCACTCTCGCTGACTTGGCCTGTTGCCACCAATTCAGACTGCAACAAGGGCAGCACTACATGCCCCCCGCCAAAGACCAGCGCGCCTGCACGGAACATACTGTCGGCCAACGCAAAACCAGCGCCTTGGGCGGCCAGCAGCGGCAGGCCGATAAGGCCATAGGCAAATAGGGCCAAAGCCACCAACGCCACGGGCCGCGCCACGGGGATGCTCAGGCCACCCTGCCCCGCACCCTTATCCAGCCGCAGCGCCGCGCCGAACATCGCCCCAGCCAAGATGAGCACAACCATCACCCAAGGCCCGCTCAGCACCGCAAGCGCGGCAACAGCGCCCACGGCAATGGTCGCGCGCGGTCCATCGGGGCAAAGCGTCCGTGCCATACCAATCACGGCCTGCGCAACGACTGCAACCGCCACCAGCTTTAGCGCTGCAATCACACCCGACAGCCCCGCCAGTCCAGCACCCATGGCAACTGCGACCATGATCAGAACCGAGGGCAACGTGAACCCCACAAAGGCCGCGATTGCACCCAGCCAGCCAGCCCGCATCAGGCCCAAAGCAAAGCCAACCTGGCTTGAAGCCGGACCGGGCAAGAACTGGCACAACGCGACCAATTCGGCATAGTCGCCATCGCCCAGCCATTTGCGGCGGGTCACGAATTCCTCGCGGAAATAGCCAATATGCGCGACCGGGCCGCCGAAAGATGTCAGACCAAGGCGCAGGAACGCGCCAAAGACTTCCGCGAAACGTGCCAAATCTGATCCCCTGCAAGATGCGTTTGCGCAAGCTGCGCGCATACTGACAAAATTTCCCGAAAACAGCTTAACCTTTGGGCCGCTTGCATGGAATGCCACTTTGGCGCAGGCTATCTTTTGCGCATGACATTTCCTTGACCGTGAAAGACCGCCCATGGCCCGCACCCATATCCGTTTTCTGCTGAACGACCGAGAGGTCACGCTGCATGGCGTGGGCGCGACCGATACGCTGCTGGACCATCTGCGGCTGGATCAGCGCCTGCGCGGCACCAAGGAAGGCTGCGCCGAGGGCGATTGCGGGGCCTGCACCGTGCTTGTCGGGCGTGTCGAGGGTGGGGCATTGCGTTACCAGCCCGTCAATGCCTGCATTCGGTTTCTGGCCTCTTGCGATGGGTGCCATGTTGTGACGGTCGAGCATCTGCGCGGGGCGGATGGCGGCCTTCACCCGGTGCAGCGCGCGATGGTCGAGCATCATGGCAGCCAATGCGGGTTTTGCACACCGGGATTTGTGATGGCGCTTTATGCGCTCTGGATGGAAACGCCCCATCCATCAGAGGCAGAAATCGAACGCGCCTTGCAAGGCAATCTGTGCCGCTGCACGGGCTATGCGCCGATCATCCGAGCGGCTTTGGCCATGGGCGCGCATGGCACGACCGATCCGCTTCTGGAGGAGCGCGCGCAGGTCGCCGCGCGTCTGGCGGCATGGGCCGATGGCGCGCGCGTCGATGTCACGAATGGCCAAAGCCGCGCGATCCTGCCCGCGTCGGTCGA
>JAFGVZ010000233.1 GCA_016937725.1 Paracoccaceae bacterium
CCGCGCGCCGCGTTCTACGCTCAGATTGTCGATATTGGCATAGACCGTCAGCAGGTTGTTGGCATGGGACAGCACGACAATATTTACGCCCGTCGTGGTGCGTGTGACCGCAGCGACCGTTCCGGCCTGCGCTGCGCGCACGGCCGTTCCAGCGCTGGCGGCAATCCCGATCCCGTCATTGCGACCGGGTGAATAGGCGCGGATAATGCGACCATCCACAGGCATGGCAAAGGCAGTGGGGGCGGGGGCCTCTGTCCGCTGCTCAGCCAAGGCGGGGGAAGGCGGGCGCGCCTCTTCGGCTTGTTGGGCTGCGACTGCCGCAGGGGGCGCGGGCGGCGGCATGGGGGTAGAGGCCGAGGGCGGGGGCGGCGTTGGGCTGCCCGCGCCGGGGATTGTGACGGGTTCCGCTGCTGGCCTGTCCAGTTGCGCCGCGACCGGGATCATCAAGACTTGTCCCTCGCGCACTTCCATTTCGGGGTTCAACCCGTTCCAATCGGCCAAAGCACGCGGGCTAACGTTGTAAAGCCGCGCGATCTGGAAGGCCGTTTCACCGCGCTCGACCCGGTGGCGTGTTGGCTGCGGACCATCGGCGCGGGCGGCGGGCGCGGGGGCTGCCGTGCCGCCTTCGGCGCGGTTGATGGCACTTTCGGCCAAAGTGGTCACGGAAATCGGGCCGCTGGCGACACCAGTGTCCACTTTGCGGGGCAGCGCAAGCACTTCGCCTGCGCGCAAACTGGTGTCAGGGGTCAACGCGTTGTAGCGGGCCAGTTCGGTGGCATCTTGCCCAAGGCGCTGCGCCACGGTTTGCACTGTGTCACCACCGCGCGCGACGACCACTTGGTAATCGGGATAGGTGATAATGCCCTGTCCGTCCGGTCGTGGGCGGTCAGCACTGGCTTGGCGCGCAGCCTCTGATGTCGAAAAGCCGCTTGCGCCGTTGCGCATGTCGAAATCGAAATCGCCACAAGCACTCAGGCCCAGCAAGGCCACCCCAGACAAGATCAAAACCGGGCGTGTGTTTTTCATAGTCCCGCTACCTTCTGCTCTGACGCGATGGCCATTCCGGCTCTGCGCGCTTGGGCCTTAGCCCAGCCCCTCGACCAGAGGGACAAAGCGCACCGCGCGCAATTCCTCATACTCGAACCCACTTTCCTGTCTGTGGACGCGGATCAGGTTTTGAACCGTATCCGACTGGCCAACAGGAACCACCATGATACCGCCAATCTTGAGTTGCGCCAAGAGAGGGCCCGGAGGGTCCTCTGCGGCCGCAGTCACGATAATGCGATCAAACGGGGCCTGATCGGGCAACCCGAAGGACCCGTCCGCAACAATGGCAGTGATGTTCACCAAGCCCAAGACATCGAATACGCTTTGAGCTTGCCGCGACAACGCGCGGTGGCGTTCCACCGTGTAAACGCGGCGCGCAAGCTGGCTGAGGATCGCGGCCTGATAACCCGATCCGGTGCCCACTTCTAAAACCTTGTCGCGCGGGCCAACTTCCAGAGCCTCTGTCATCAAGGCTACGACCGAGGGCTGGCTGATCGTCTGCCCACACGCAATGGGCAGGGGCGTGTCCTCGTAAGCGCGTTCTTGAAAAATGCCGGTCAGAAAAGCCGAACGGTCGATACGTTCCATGGCTTGCAGCACCCGCGTATCTGTCACGCCACGCGACCGAAGCGTGTAGATGAAGCGCATCCGTGCCTCTATCTGATCCGGCATGCGCTGGGGCATTTGGTCGGGCGCGTCATTCATTCAAGCGCCTTTCGCACGTCATCCAGCGCATCATCGGCGGTCAGATCGGCCCGCATGGGCGTGATAGAGATGTAGCCCTCCAGATTGGCCGCCGCATCGGTGTCGGGGGCCGTGGGCATATGCTGTGGTCCGCCCTTGATCCATAAAAATCGCCGGCCAGAGGGGGACATCTGCGGTTCCACCCCAAAGAAGGTATCCTTGCGATAGCCCTGGCGCACCACTTTGGTGCCCTTGACCGCATCGCGCCCGATGGGTGGGAAATTCACGTTATAAAACAGGCGGTAATCGTCTTGGTCCCACGGCGCTTTGTCCAACAGCGCACGCACCACGGCCTCTCCATGGCCAATGGCGGCATCAAAGGGCGTGGGCAAGTCTTCGGTTTCCGGCCCCATGAATTGCGACAGCGCAATCGCGGGCAGACCTTGCAACGCGGCTTCCATCGCGCCGCCGATCGTGCCGGAATAGAGCACGTTTTCCGCAGCATTGTTGCCCCGGTTCACGCCCGACAAGACCAAATCAGGCCGCGCGCCTTGTAGCACATCGTAGAACCCCGCCAACACGCAATCGGCCGGGCTGCCCTCTGCGGCATAGCGGCGATGGCCCAGTTTGCTGAGCAACATCGGGTGCGTGTAGCTGATGCAATGGCCAACGCCCGACTGCTCAAAGGCCGGGGCGACGACCCAAACCTCGCCCTGAGGGCCGGCAATATTGGTGGCGATCTCTTCTAGAACCTTCAGGCCGGGTGCGTTGATCCCGTCATCATTCGTTACCAAAATTCGCATGATCGTCCCATAATTGCTTGCAACTTGCTTAGTGCAGGGCGCTCAAAGCGACAAGGGGTGTAGGCCATTGACCAAGCAGCGCGGGCGGCATATGCG
>JAFGVZ010000234.1 GCA_016937725.1 Paracoccaceae bacterium
ATCGTCTTGTTTATAGGTTTCCAGCGTGGCCAATCCGGCTGCCGAGGCAATCGGGTTGCCCGAATAGGTATAGCCGTGGAACAGCTCTATCAGGTTTTCCGGGCCTTGCATGAAGGCGTCGTGAATATCGGCCGTGGTCAACACAGCGCCCATCGGGATCACGCCATTGGTCAGGCCCTTGGCACAGGTGATCATATCGGGTGTTACATCGAAATGCTGCGCGCCGAAGGCGCTGCCAAGACGGCCAAAGCCGGTGATCACCTCGTCAAAGATCAGCAGAATGCCGTGTTTGCGGGTAATTTCGCGCAGGCGTTGCAGATAGCCCTTGGGCGGGATCAGAACGCCTGTGGACCCGGCCACGGGTTCGACGATCACGGCGGCGATCGTGTCGGCCCCGTGCAGCGCGACAATGCGTTCCAGCTCATCGGCCAGATGTGCGCCGTGTTCGGGCTGGCCGCGCGACCATTGGTTTTCGGGCAGATGGGTGTGGGGCAGGTGGTCCACCCCCGCCAGCATAGCCCCGAAATGGCGACGATTGTTGACAATGCCGCCCACCGAAATGCCGCCGAAATTCACGCCATGATAGCCGCGCTCGCGCCCGATCAGCCTTGTGCGGGTGCCGTTGCCAAGCGCACGGTGATAGGCAATCGCAATTTTCAGCGCAGTTTCCACGCTTTCGGACCCGGAATTGGTGAAAAACGCATGATCCAAGCCTTCTGGCGCCAAGTCCACCAGCCGGTTCGCCAGCTCAAAAGCCTTCGGGTGGCCCATCTGGAAGGCGGGGGCATAATCCAATTCCGACGCCTGCTTCTGGATCGCTTCGGTAATCAGCGGGCGGCTATGGCCGGCGTTGCAGCACCACAGCCCCGCAGTGCCATCCAGAATCTGCCGCCCGTCCGAGGTGGTGTAATGCATACCATTCGCCGCCACCAACATGCGCGGGGCCGATTTGAACTGGCGGTTCGCGGTAAACGGCATCCAGAACGCGCGCAGGTCATTGGGGGTGGGGCGGTCCAGCATCGGTGGCTCCTGATATGCGGGGTGGTTTGCAAGAACGCTACCACAATAGCGCCCCCGCGCAAGACCGACCGGCGCTTGAACCGGGCAGCACTTTGGGGCATTCCCATACGGCACACAAAGCTTGGAGAATGATATGAGCCGCGCATTCCTGTTTCCCGGTCAAGGAGCACAAACCATCGGGATGGGCCGCACATTGGCCGAAAGCTACCCCGCCGCGAAAGCCGTGTTCCAAGAGGTGGACGAGGCGCTGGGAGAAGCGCTGTCGGTGCTGATCTGGGAAGGCGATATCGCCGAGCTGACATTGACCGCGAACGCACAGCCGGCGCTGATGGCCACATCACTAGCCACGCTGCGCGCGATGCAGGCTGAGGGCGTTTCGCTCACCGATGCGGCATATGTCGCGGGGCATAGCTTGGGCGAGTATTCGGCGCTCGCGGCGGCAGAGGCGCTGAGCGTGACCGATGCAGCCAAGTTATTGCGCATCCGGGGCCGCGCGATGCAGGCGGCAACGCCCGTGGGCGAGGGCGCGATGGCGGCGCTACTGGGGCTGGACTTCGCAACCGTGACCGAGGTGGCCGAGGAAGCGGCGCAGGGTCAAGTCTGCCAAGCCGCCAATGACAACGACCCGGCGCAAGTGGTCGTCTCCGGTCACAAGGCGGCGGTTGAACGTGCGGTCGAAATTGCCAAAGCGCGCGGGGCGCGACGGGCGATGTTGCTGCCGGTGTCGGCTCCGTTTCATTGCGCGCTGATGCAACCTGCGGCCGATGTCATGGCAGAGGCCTTGGCCGATGTGACGCTCAACACCCCCGTTGTGCCTGTGGTCGCCAATGTGCGCGCCGAGGCCGTGAGCGACCCGGACACGATCCGCAAGCTGCTGATCGCGCAGGTGACAGGGTCGGTGCGCTGGCGCGAGTCGGTGGCTTGGATGGCATCACAGGGCGTGACCGAGTTCTGGGAAATCGGCGCGGGCAAGGCACTGTCGGGTATGGTCAAGCGGATTGCCAAAGAGGCAGAGGCGCGCAACTTCGCCACGCCAGAGGATGTGGCAGCGTTGCGCGGCTGACCGAGAGGCCCCGGATCAAGCCCGGGGCGTGTGCGCTTTAGGTGCGAGGCCCCGGCTCTGCGGCCGGGGCGCGGTGATTAGGGAATGATGCGGGCGTATTTGACGCCAGCGAGCGAAGCGCCTGCCAGAATGCCCGACTGGCCGAACACGACCGCGATGACCGGTGCGAATTGCGTCGTCGTCTCTGCCCCCAAAGACCCGCCTTGCGAAGGCGTCGCGTAGCGCAGATCGGCGCTCGCGGCCCAGCCTTCGGAATAGCGGAAATCAGACAAGGCCTGTTCGGTCATGAAAAACAACGCATGAGCATATTGCTGTGCGCCGATTTGCAGACCGAAACTGGCACGCGTGGCCGAATAATAATCCACCGTCGCATCATTAATCCGCAGCGCCCCGCGCCCGTAGGCACCGCCCACGAACAGGCCCGCTTCGGTGACAACCGGAATGTAAAGAATGCCGCGCGCATTGCGGAACAGGTCTTCTAGCCCGGGGAAGTTGCTGCGCAGATAATCGCGCGCAGCGTCTACCCGTGCATCCAGCCTGTCTGCGCCATCGCCGCCAATGGGGTTGCCGCAGGCTGCCAAACCCGATGTGATACCCGCCAAACCTGCGAGCGTGAACGCCCGCCTGCTTATCTGTGTCATTGCTCTGCCTCTGTTTAGACCCATCGCTATCTTGCGATTTGACCGTGACGATACCGCGATTTCGCAGGCTTGTCACCTGCGCGGCACTGGCTTTGGCAATTACTTGCGCAGGGCTTCGGCCACGCGCGGGGCGAAATAGGTCAGCACCCCGTCGCAGCCCGCCCGTTTGAAGGCCATCAGGCTTTCCAGCATGACCTTGTCGCCATCCAGCCAGCCGTTTTGTGCCGCCGCCATCAGCATCGCGTATTCGCCCGATACCTGATAGGCGAAAGTCGGGCGCTGGAAGCGGTCCTTTACGGCGCGGCAGATGTCCAGATAGGGCATTCCGGGTTTGACCATGACCATATCGGCGCCTTCGGCCAGATCGCGGGCGACGCAGGCCAGGGCCTCTTCCCGGTTTGCGGGGTTGATTTGGTAGGTCGCCTTGTCGCCCACCAGCCGCGCGCCCGCGCCGACCGCATCTCGGAACGGCCCGTAAAAGCCGGATGCGAATTTCGCGGCATAGGACAGGATCGCCACGTCGCGGTGCCCGGCGTCCTCCATGGCGGCGCGCAGCGCGCCGATGCGCCCGTCCATCATGTCGGACGGGCCAAGGATGTCGGCCCCGGCCTCGGCCTGAGCCAGCCCCATCTTGACCAGTGCGTCCACGGTGTCGTCATTCACGATCTGGCCATCGACGACGAAGCCGTCATGGCCATTGGCATTGTAAGGATCGAGCGCGATGTCGGTCATGACCATCAGCTCTGGCAATTCCGCCTTCAACATGCGGATGGCGCGGTTGGTCAGGTTGTCGGGGTTCCACGCTTCAGCGCAATCTTCGGTGCGCAGCTCTTGCGCGGTATAGGGAAAGAGGCAAATTGCGGGAATGCCAAGCGCATGCGCGTGTTCTGCTGCGGGCAGCAGGCGGTCTAACGACAAACGGCTGACACCCGGCAACGATGCGATGGGTTCTTCGATGCCTTCGCCATCGCGGATGAAAACCGGCCAGATCAGATCGCCCACCGATAGCCCGTTTTCCTGAACCATCTCGCGCAGGGCGCGGGTCCGGCGCAGGCGGCGCATACGGGCGGCGGGGTAGGGGGCGGGGCTTTGCATGGCGGTCACCTCTTCAGCGTCTTTGGCTCTAGGTGCCACGCGCCCGCCCAAAAGGGAAGCGGCGCTTTAACGAAACACCATCAGGGCCGACAACGCCAGAAGCACCGCCATAATCCGCATGAACACCTTCCAGCGCGCGGGCGACGACAGAAGCGTGGTCAGTAGTGCGCCCGCGCTGGTCCAGAACAGGCACACGAACAGGTTTACCCCGCTGAAGGCGGTGGCTAGGCGCGCCGATTCCAGAACCGGCCCCAGCCCCGCGCCATAACCTGCCGAGGCTGCGAAGGCGACTGCCCAGACTTTGGGGTTGATCCATTGAAACAGCGCGGCCTGTAGCAGCGTCATGGGCCTGCCATCGTCCTTGGCTTGCGCGGCAGGGCGGCGCGTGGCGTTGAAATAGTTCCACGCCATATACAGGATCCACCCGGCGGCGAGTGATTTCAGCACCAAGGCCAGCGCCGGGTTTGCGAGGATCAGCGCGCCCACGCCCAAACCCGTGACAGCGCCGATGACGCCCACACCAATCACAACCCCAAACAGATGCGGCAAGCTGCGCCGAAAGCCAAAGCGCGCGCCCGAGGCCGTTAGCATGATCACATTTGGCCCCGGCGAAAACAGGCCAAGGAACATGAAGCTGTAGAGAAGCGGGTCAAAGAACATCTGGACGCCTTGCCATGAAAAACCCCGGCGCGATGTCGCGCCGGGGGTGATCTTTAATGCGTTAAGAAAGCTGCTTCTAGCCCCCGCCAAGCATGTAGCTTGGGAACCACAGAACAATGGAGGGGAAAGCCACGCACAGCATAAGCCCGAAGACCTGCAACATCACAAACGGAATGATCCCCTTGTAGATGTCCTGAATGCGCACTTCGGGTGGAGCCACGCCCTTCATGTAGAAGAGCGCAAACCCGAAAGGCGGTGTCAGGAAGCTGGTTTGCAGGTTCACCGCGACCAAGATCAGGAACCAGATGATGATCGGTTGGCTGATGCCGTCCCAGTCACCGACATGGCCGCCGAAATCCAGCAAGCCGACGATGGGCGCGAAGATCGGCAGCACGATCAGCGTGATCTCGATCCAGTCGAAGAAGAAGCCTAGGAAGAACACCATCGCCAGAAGGACGATCAGAATCGACCACGGCCCGGCGCTGCTTGCATTGATGAAATCAACGATCAGATGCTCACCGCCGATGGATTTGAACACGAAGGCAAAGGCCGTCGCACCCACGAAGATGCCGAACAGCATCGCCACGGTCAGGGCAGAGCGTTTGCAAACCTCGACGAAGTTTTCCCAGTTGAGTTGGCGGTTGAACGCTGCCAGCAAGATAGACCCGAAAGCACCCACGCCTGCCGCTTCGGTTGGTGTGGCAAAGCCAAGGAAGATCGAGCCGAGCACACACAAGATCAGAAAGATCGGCGGCAGGAAGCTGCGGAAGATCATGGCCCAAAACTCGCCCCGCGTGGAGGGGCCCATATCGTCATCCATAGGCGGGGCAAGCTGCGGCTTGAAGCGGCAGATCACCAGCAAATAGACGAAATAGAGCGCGGCCAACAGCAAGCCCGGCATAAGCGCCGCGATGAACACTGTGCCCACCGGCACCGACAGCAGGTCGGACATAATGACCAACATGATCGAGGGCGGGATCAGAATGCCCAGCGTGCCAGAGGACGCGATGGTCCCGGTGGCGAGCGGCATGGAATAGCCCGCCTTCATCATCACCGGTAGCGCCATGAGCGTGATCATCACGACCGACGCGCCGATAATGCCCGTGGTTGCGGCCATGATCGTGCCCATCAACGTAACCGACAGCGCCAGACCGCCCGGCACCCGGCGCAGCATGACTTGCAGCGCATAAAGCAGGTCACGCGCCGCGCCGGATTTTTCCAGCATTGTGCCCATGAAGGTGAACATGGGGATGGCCACAAGGACCAGACTTTCCATCGTCCCCCCATAAATGCGCAGGGGGATCAGGGTAAGTTGCTGCAAGCGGAAGGTGCCTGCAAGGTCGCCAAGCACGGCAAACAAAAGAGCGATGCCGCCAAGGATGAACGCAACCGGGTATCCGCTGAACAGCAGAATCGCCAGCACCGCGAACATCACAAGCGGCAGGTATTCGATTAGAAATTCCAACATTTCTGGCTCTCCGCTCAGGCGTGTTTCGTTGCAGCAGGGGTATCGTCGTCCTCTGCCGGAGCGGGGTTCTGGTGGCTATGCGCGTAATAATTGGAACGCGCGCGCAGGCTGGGCGGGCCGAACAGGTAGACCACGCATTTCAACGCAACCGACATGCCCGCCAAGGCAATAAGCGCGAAGCCGAACGGCAGCATGCCTTTGATGAAGAAGCGATGCGGCAATCCCGTGGTAGAGGCCGAACTTTCGCCAACTTGCCAAGACCGCAATGCGTTCTCGATGCCGTATTCCATGACCACGTAGCAATAGGGCACCATGAACAAGATCGAGCCTGCAAGCTCGATCCAAACGCGGGTGCGCGGCTTCAACGTGTCGCGCACAAGTTCGATGCGAACATGGGCATCCTGAATGTAGGCATAGCCTAGCACCAACAAGAACAACGTGGCATGTAGGTGCCATTCATATTCCTGCACGCGTGTAGAGCTGAACAGCGAATACCATTCGGTCTCTGTCCATGACGAATTGAACCCAAGATACTGGCGCTGCGTCACGTCATACATGATGGCGAAGATCAGCACGCTGAACAGCACCACAGCAGACGTAATCCCCACTCGGTTCAGGAATGTCGCCAAGCCGTCGCTGGCCGCCAAAAGGTTTTGGTATAACAGCAACCGTCCGCGGGCCATGCCATACACCAAAATGCCCAACAGCAGGAGTGTCAGGCCAATCATCAGGTAAAGCGCATAGGGCGAGAATGTGTCGTAATAGGCCAGCAACTCTGCGGCTTGTTCGTCGCCGCGGTTGGCTTGCCGGCGCAGGCCATTGAACTGCCGCTCGCTGAGCGAGAAAGGCTGCGCGAACATGATGCCGAACCATCCCAAGACGGTCGCGGCGGCGAAAGTTCCGGGATTGGCTTGCAAAACGGCCGCCCCGATAAGTGCGCCGATCAGAACCGCCAGCGTCGGCAGAATTTCGTTCGAACTCGCCGGCAGCACGCTTAGCCAAAACGCCGCTGCCAATGCCAGCACCGCGAGTGCGGTTCCGGTCGCTTCCCTGAGTGCCATCTGACTCTCCGTCAATTCAGTGAAAAAACCGCGCATACCGATACTGGTATGCGCGGTGTTGGGCTGGCCAAGACTAGCCAGCCCGGATCAGACTTACTTCAGGAAGCCCAAGTCGCCCCAGATCTTGTAGTTTTCACGGAACGCCGCGTAGCTTTCATAGACGCGCGCGAAGTCTTCATCTGCGGCCGATTCTTCCGCAACCACTTCCATCCACGCAGCTTCGAGAGCGGTCAGCAACTCGTCGGACAGCGTGTTCAGGCTGACGCCGTTATCGACCAGCTCTTGCAGGGCGCTGAACTGTAGGTATTCGCCTTCGGCAAGACCATAAGCAAGGTTCGCGTCACACACGGTTTCGATCTTGAACTGGGTGCTTTCGTCCAGGCTTTCCCACAGATCAAGGTTGATCAGCAGGTCATAGAAGGTCGACTGCTGGTGCCAGCCCGGGAAGTAATACTGGCTTGCCACTTGGTAGAACCCAGAGCTAAGGTCCACGGCGGGCATGGAGAACTCGGTCGCGTCGATGGTGCCAAGTTCTAGCGCCGGGAAGATGTCGCCACCCGCCAGAAGCTGCGTCGACACGCCCATCTTTTCCATGACCTTCGCGCCCAGACCGAAGAAGCGCATGGTCAGGCCTTGCAGGTCTTCAGGGGTGTTGATCGGCTCACGGAACCAACCTGCTGCTTCGGGCGCGGTGACGGCGCAGGGCAGCGATTTGATGTTGTGGCGCTCATACAGTTCCGTCAGGAATTCCTGACCGCCGCCGAACTTCATCCAAGCCAGATATTCGCCAGCCTGCGGGCCGAACGGGACAGCTGCAAGAAGTTGCAGCGCAGGAACACGGCCTGCCCAATAGCCGGGGTTGGACCAACCAGCTTCAACAGCGCCAGTGCCTACTGCATCAAACGCTTCGAATGCCGGAACGATTGCGCCCGGTTCCTGGAACACCATTTCGATCTGGCCATCGGTGATCTGTGTCACTTGTTCTGCAACGCGCTTGCCCATCGTGCCAAGCTGGGTCAGCGAGCCCGGGAAGGTCGATTGCATATTCCAGGTTTCTTGTGCCTGTGCGGTCCCGGCGATCAAGCCAGCGCACAGCGCGGTCGTGGTCAAAAAGGTCTTCATGTCGGTTCTCCTCCACCGTTGATGCTTTTTTTGTATCGCTATCCAGTCCCGGACAGCGCTTCAGGTCAAGCAGAGAGTGCCATGGCTGGTAATTTTCTTGCGCCAAAAGCAGCAAGTCAGTGCCTCACCACGCCTCCCTCGGTGCCTTGGTAAAATGAACTTACCAATTTAGGCAAGGAAAAAATCCCTGCGACGGGCTGTCGCAGCCAATTAAACGCAAGCCCGCGCTTGGGCGCAGGGTTTTCCATATTGCCAGAGCGAATTGACGTTCCGCACCCTGCGCGCCATGGTCTGGCCATGTCATTTGGACCGATCACGCGCGTGCCTCTTGCTTTCGATCTCGAATCGGGTCGTGAGTTGCGCGCGCTGTTTTCTGACCAGCCAAGCGATATTGCCGACCTTCTGGGTGGGACTGCCGGATGCAGCCCCTATCTGAAATCGCTTATGCTGCGCGAAAAAGACTGGCTGGAAAGTGCACTGTCCATCGGGCCAGATGCGGCATGTAAAGCTGAATTAACCGGGTTGCGCGACTGTGCGCTACCCGACCTGTCGGTTCGGTTACGCCGGGCAAAGCGCCGTATCGCGTTGATGGCGGCGCTTGCGGATCTTGGCGGTGTCTGGTCGCTCGACCAAGTCACCGGCGCGCTGACCGACCTGGCCGATTGCGCCACTCATACCGCGCTGACCGCACTTGTGGCCGAAGAAATCCGCCGCCGCAAATTGCCGTCCAAGACAGAGGATGACGCCGCCACCGGCGCGGGCATGGTGGTTCTGGCCATGGGCAAGATGGGCGCGCGCGAATTGAACTACTCGTCAGATATCGACCTGATCTGTCTGTTCGACGAAGACGCCTTCGCGCCCGACGATTATCACGAAGCCCGCGCCGCCTTCATCCGTGTCACGCGCAAAATGTGTGGTCTTCTTTCCGATATTACCGATCAGGGCTATGTATTCCGCACCGATCTGCGCCTGCGACCCGACCCATCGGTAACGCCCGTGTGCCTGTCCATGGACGCGGCGGAGCGGTATTATGAAAGCCTTGGCCGAACATGGGAACGCGCGGCTTACATAAAGGCGCGTCCCTGCGCAGGTGATCTGGCGGCGGGCGCGCGGTTCTTGGACCGTTTGCGCCCCTTCGTCTGGCGCAAGCATCTGGATTTCGCCGCCATTCAAGACGCCCATGACATGCGCCTGCGCATCAAATCGCACAAAGGACTTGGCGGTGCCTTGGCACTAGAAGGGCACAACCTGAAACTGGGCCAAGGCGGCATCCGCGAGATCGAGTTCTTCACCCAGACCCGCCAACTGATTGCTGGCGGGCGCGATCCCGACCTGCGCAGTTCGCGCACGGTCGATGGGCTGGCTGCCTTGGCAAACAAGGGTTGGATTCCGCAAGATGTGGCCGCGCAACTGTGCGACCATTACGCAGAGCACCGAGAGATCGAACACCGTCTGCAAATGGTGCAAGATGCCCAGACCCAGACCCTGCCCACCCGGCCCGAAGAAATGGACCGCATTGCGCGGTTCTGCGGTCAGTCAGATACCAAGGCTTTCCGCCATCGGCTAATGGCGCGTCTGCAAGCGGTCTCAGGCCTGACCGAAGGATTCTTTGCCCCCGATGCCTGCGCAGCGGATGAACCCGATCTGTCCGAGCATGCGCAAAACATCGTGGCGGGTTGGCCCGCCTACCCCGCGCTGCGGTCTGACCGCGCCAAGCAAATTTTCCAGCGCATGCGGCCCAAATTGCTGACCCAGCTTTACAAGGCCAACGACCCAGAGGCGGCGCTGGTGCAATTCGACCGCTTCCTAAGCGGTCTGCCTGCCGGTGTGCAGGTCTTTTCCCTGTTCGATGCCAACCCCCAACTTATTGATCTGATTGTCGATATTTGCACAACCGCGCCGCGCCTTGCGGCCTATCTGTCGCGCAACGCGGCGGTGTTCGATGCCGTCATCGGAGGTGATTTCTTCGCTCCATGGCCGGGCACCGCAGCCTTGCGCGCCGATCTGGCCGCTCGTTTGACCGAAACAGACGATTACGAGCGCCAGCTAGATGCGGCGCGGGTCTGGGCGCGCGAATGGCATTTCCGGGTGGGTGTGCACCATCTGCGCGGGCTGGTCGACGCGTTCGAGGCCGGAAGCGACTATGCGTCACTGGCAGAGGCTGTTCTGGGCGCGCTCTGGCCCGTGGTTCAGGCTGATTTCGCGGGCAAGCACGGGCATGTTGCCGGTCGCGGTGCGGTGGTGTTGGGCATGGGCTCGCTTGGGGCGGGGCGGCTGAATGCGGCTTCGGACCTCGATCTGATCGTGATCTATGATGCCGATCCTGACGCGCAATCCGATGGTCGCCGCCCGCTGGATGCGCGCAGCTACTATGCGCGCCTGACCAAAGCCTTCCTGACCGCGATCAGCGCCCCGACCGCTGAAGGGCGCTTGTATGAGGTGGACATGCGTCTGCGCCCCTCGGGCCGCCAAGGGCCGGTCGCCACCAGTTTGGCGGCGTTCGAGGATTACCAGCAGACCGAAGCCTGGACATGGGAACATCTGGCGCTGACCCGCGCGCGCCACGTGGCAGGCAGCCCTGATCTGGCCGATGCGGTCGAAGATGTGCGCCGCCGTGTTCTGGCGGAAAAGTCCCAGGGTGCCAGCATCCGAACCGATGTTGCCGATATGCGCGCGCGTCTTGCACAGGCCAAACCAGCCCATGGTTTGTGGGATGCGAAATCCGGTCCCGGTCGGCTGATGGATCTTGAATTGGCGGCAGAATTCTGCGCCTTGGCGGCAGGCCATCATGCCCGTCGGGTCGAAGCGCAGTTTCAAGCGGGGCAGCGCGCCGGGATCATCGACAAGGCGACGCATGACATCTTCCTCGATGCCTATCGCCTGTGCTGGAACATGCAAGCAACAGGGCGGTTGTTGGCCGATACGATCCCCGATCTGGCAGCGCTTGGCGAAACCGGGCAAGCTTTGATCCTGCGCGCGGCCGGGGCCGCGACGGTTGACGACTTAACAAACCTCTTGAGCAGCCGCAGCGCGCTGGCCGCGGCCCAGTTTGACGCCCTGCTAGGACAAGTGGACCCAACAACATGACCGATCCCAAGGGCCTGATCCGCGAAAGCTACCGGATTGATGGAATTTCTGATGCTGAATGCCGCTCCATCCTGATCGACTGGGCGCTTAGCCTGCCCGACGGGCTAGACCAGAAAACTGCGCTGGCCGAACAATTGGCCCTGCACGAAGCGCAAAATCCTGACCACCCGATGACAGCGCTTTTGCGCGAAGGGCTGAACACCACAG
Organism: Paracoccaceae bacterium; assembly: GCA_016937725.1. Taxonomy (GTDB): domain Bacteria; phylum Pseudomonadota; class Alphaproteobacteria; order Rhodobacterales; family Rhodobacteraceae; genus Roseinatronobacter. The sequence goes on from JAFGVZ010000234.1 coordinate 11,425, forward strand.
CCAAAAGATCGGGCCGTCGCAAACGGGGCTAAATTCATCCTTGCAAAATATCTTCGGGTGAATGGGGCCGGTAGGCCCCAGAGGAGCAAGGCCCGTTACGCCTGCGCCGCCAGCGCATGCGCCAAGTCACCATATCCGGTGAAGCGGCGTTCATAGGCCAGCCCCAACCGCGCCGCGCAGTCTTGGGCTTTCTGATCCAGCGCCGGGTCGTCCGTCTGGGCTTGATAGATCAGCTTGGTGTAATTGCCGAACATCATGTGAATAAGTTC
>JAFGVZ010000235.1 GCA_016937725.1 Paracoccaceae bacterium
ATGGAAACCCGCACCGAATTGATCTTGCTGCAACGCACCATGGTGGTGGTCGAAGGGGTCGCGCGCTCGCTGAACCCGGAAATCAACATGTGGCAGGTCGCCAAACCCGTGGTCGAGGAATATGTCCGCACAAATATTGGCCCGCAAGCTTTCGCGCGCGATCTGGCGCTGACCGCAAAAATCCTGTCGCGCTTCGGCCCGCGCTTGCCGCGATTGGTGGAGGAAGCGCTGATCGCGCAGGCGCATCCGAAATCCGAACCCTCTGCCGCGCGGCGCGTGGGGCCGCTTGGCTATGGGCTGGCAGGTGGGGCCTTGGTCGCGCTTGGGGTTGCAATTGGAGCGGCATTATAAGCCGCCGCGCAATCGGCGGGCCGGGGACTGCCGATCTGCCCTTTGATCTGTGGCACTTTATGGCAGCCAGGTCCGACTAACCCAAGATCGCAGCGCTTGCGTCAACCAAATCGGCAGGCCGCGGGATGGCCCACAGATTTCGCGGCGGCGCTGGCGCGCCTTGTCCCGCGCAAAACTGTTTCACCGAAACCCCACCGGCAAGTTGAACTGATGCGTTCCGCTCACGCCATCCGGCGCGCGGGGCAGGCGGGCGCGCTGCACGGCGCGCAGTGCCGCGTCATCTAGCGCCGCGTGGCCCGAACTGCCGGTGATGCTGACTCCCACCAATTGCCCGCCCGCTGTGACCGCCAGCCGCAACCGCACGACCCCGCTGGCAGTGGTCCGGGGCCGAGTCTGCGCGCGTTGCACCGCCGCGCGAATGCGCCCACCCCATTCGGCCAGCGCGCTTGCACTATTGCCCCCACCGCTTTGCACCTGCGCGGCTCCTTGGCCGCTTTGCGCACTCGCCCCCTGACCGCTGGCGCGCTGCGCGGGTGGGCTGGCGCGGGGCGCAGGAGTAGCGGCCTTGGCCTTTGGGTCGGGGCGGGCGCGCGGCCGGACCTCTGGCGGGGTCTGAGGCTGGGCAAATATTCGGGGCAGGTCTGGCGCGGGCACGCGTGGCGCGCTTTCCGCCTTTGGCGCGACCATGCCCGGCAATTCTGGCAAAGCCTGAGGCGCAAGCGGTTGCAGCGCATCGGGGAGCGTGCCGGGGTCCGGGGGCGCGAAAGGCTCTGGCGCAGCACCAACCGAAACCGGCGCGTCCCATCTGCGCACCAGCGCCGCGAGCGCGGGGTCTGCCGCGCCCAGCGGGGCCGCAACGGTCACGGCGCTTTCGCCACCCGCCCCGCCCGCCGCCGTGCCGTCCGGGGCGATAGCCGCGAAGGCCGCCAGATGCGCCACAAGCGCAACGGTGCCGAAGCCCATAAGCTCTGCGGTGGCGCGCATCATCCGCCCCCTTGGCGCGCGACCAAGGTCACCTCGCGCACGCCCGCGCTGGCCAGATCGCGCAACACCCGCGCCAGATCGGCCGCAGGCGCATCGGCATCCGCGCGCAAGCTGACGGCGGAGCCAAGCGCGCCCATATCCGGCGCAAGCCCATCTGCGGTCAGCAAAACGCCTTCCCCGCCAAGCCACAGCACTTGCATGTCTGTCGGCGCGGGCCTGTCCGCCAATGCCACGCTTGGCGGCATAATATCGACGGGGTCGGGCGGGGCGATCTGCGCACTCATCAGGAAAAAAATCAGCAGCAAGAACACCACGTTTATCATGGGGACCACGCTTTCGCGCGGGCCACGGGGCCGAGAGGGGGGCGCGAAATCCATCACGGCTCCATCAAGACAAGGGCCGACACACCGGACGCGCGCAGCACGTCCGTCAGCGTTGCCACATCTTGCACATTTGCCCCATCGCGCGGTCGCAGCACGATCAGCGCATCGGGAGAAGGCATGAGCGGGGCCAACGCGTCGGGCAAGTCGGCCAGATCAGTCTTGGTCCCGTTCAGCCAGACAACGCCATCGGCAAATTCGACCAGACGGGGTGGGCCGGAATAGCTGCCCGCAGCCTGCCCAGCCGGGGCCAAGGCCAGCCCCACATCCTGCCCAAAGCGCGCCGCCAGCATGAAGAAGACCAGAAGCAAGAACACCACGTCAATCATCGGGGTCAACGCAGGGCGGCGCGGTGGCCGGGCGGTGGGGCCGAAGCGAAACATCATGCCTGTCCGCTGGTAAAAATGCGCGTGGCAAGGTCTTCCAGATCGGCCTGCACCTGTTCGCAGATGCTTTCATACCAGCTATGCGCCATCGACGCCGGGATAGCGACCGCCATGCCCGCTGCCGTTGTCAGAAGCGCTTGCCAGATGCCGCCCGCCAGCGCCGCCGGGTCGGCCCGGTTACCTGCCGATTGCAGCGCTTGGAACGCTTCTATCATGCCCAGAACGGTGCCCAACAGGCCGATCAATGGCGCAATCGTGGCGATCAATTCCAGAACGCGCAAGCCACGGCGCGCCTGCATCAGCGCGGCTTTGGCAACGCGCGTTGTTTCTTCGCGGGCAGCGGGGTCTGGCATAGCCGGGTCCAGCCGCGCTTCGATCGCGCGGCGCACAACACGCGCGCGCAGCCCCGTGCGACCTGTCAAAGGGCTGAGCGCCCCCTGCCCCGCATTCGATTGCCACGCCGCGACCGCCGCACCGGACGCGCCGCGCGACCATGCGCCCAAGCGCGCCATGTCCCACGCTTTCCAGAAAATCAACGCCAAGGTCAGCACAGAGAGCGCCGCAATCGCCCAAAGCGCAGGACCGCCGGTTGCCAGAAATTCCTGAAGCTGTGCCATCATCCCTCGCTTCGCAGGCCGATGCTTGCCTGCCATTCTGCCGCGCCGCGCGCCACCGCGTCAAACACCGCGCGGCCCAAGGCTTCGCCCTGCGCGGTGTGCAAGCCGCAATAATCTTCGTCCCCAGCCGGAGCCGCAACCGCAATGCAGTCAGTCCCCGTTCCGGTGGCCACCGCCCCGCCCGGCACCTTATGGCCAGCCGCGATCACAGCCGCGGTGCGCGCTTGGGTGGCGACACTCAGCGCTTCCAACAATCCGGTATCTGACAAAGGCCGCGACAGCCGCACAGCGATATTGATCGTGCCATAGGCCGGGATCACCTTGTCCCAGTCGCGCCCGGACCGGTCGGCGCGCGCGCCCACGGCTTCGGCATTCGACAGGCCAACGGTGGCAAGGGCCTGCACGGCGACATCGCCAATACTGGTGCGGACCATGTGGTGGCAGGAAATGTCGCGCGAGGTGAGAAGGCAAATCGCGTCTTCGGCTTGGTGGCGATGCATCTCGCCTGCCAGCCACGCGCTGACATCCAGATCGGTCGGCAGATCGGCATTGCGCACCTGCCGCCACACAATGCGGCGCGTGGTCTGGTAGCCGGGCCGGAACGGTGCCCAAGACAGCACCCGGTGCGGCGCGCCCAGATCACAATCAAGCCATGGGTCGTTAAGCGCGACCCGCATCACACAACCCCCAAAGGCTGGAAAATCGGCCCATCTTCGGTGTGTTGCACGAAGGCGCGAATGTGGAACACGCGCGCCAGCAGGTCGGGGGTCAGCACGTCTTGCGGCGGGCCATCGGCGACGATGCCCCCTTGGAAAAGCACCACCAGCCGGGTGCAAAACCGCGCGGCCAGTCCCAGGTCGTGCAAGGACGCGATCACGCTGCGCCCACGAGCGGCTTCTTGTGCAAGTGTCTCCATCAGCCCCAATTGATGTGCCGGGTCCAGTCCTGCCGAGGGTTCATCGGCCATCAGCAGACCTGTATCTTGCGCCAATGCGCGGGCGATCAGGACGCGGGCTTGCTCGCCCCCTGAAAGCTGCGTTGCAATGCGGGTGGCAAAGCCCTCCAACCCCATCCGGGCCAAGGCGGCTTCGATCGCAGCCTTGTCCGCAGCGCCGGGACGTTGCCCCGGTGACAGATGCGGCAGGCGGCCCAATGTGACCAGATCGGCCACGCTGACAGGCCAGCCGATTTCGCGCGCTTGCGGCAGCCACGCCACATGGCGCGCGCGCGTTTTGATCGGCAGTTCCGAAAGCGATGACTGCCCGCGATGTGGCATCAGTCCCAGTGCGGCACGCATCAGCGTTGTCTTGCCCGCGCCATTGGGGCCAAGCAGGCCGACGAATTCGCCTGCGCCAACCGACAGGTTTATGTCGCCCAGCACATCGCAGGGGCCACGCGCAACGGCAAAATCTGACAGAACGACTTGTGTCATAGTCCCTGTGCTCGCGTTTTATAGACCAGATGCAGGAACAGGGGCGCGCCCACGATGGCCGTCAGCACCCCCAGCTTCAGGTCGCGGTCGGGCAGCACCAACCGCACCGCGATATCAGCAGCCAGCACCAGCACCGCGCCCCCAAGCGCCGAAGCCCAAAGCAAACTGGAGGGCCGCGCGCCCACAAAAGGGCGCAGGATATGTGGCACGACAAGGCCCACAAAGCCCACCGCGCCTGCAACTGCCGTGGCTGCCCCCACCATGCTGGCAATGGCCAGCACCAGAACCAAGCGCAGGCGCGACAGGTTCACCCCAAGTGACGCGGCGCTGTCCTCGCCCAAAGTCAGCGCATCAAACGCGCGCCCTTGGGCCAGCAGGACCACAGCGCCCAGCAAGATGAAAGGTGCCGCCAGCCAGACATGCGTCATCGACCGGTCAGCCAGAGACCCCATCATCCAGAACATGATTTCTGACGCGGCGAAGGGATTGGGTGACAGGTTCAGAACCAACGCGGTCAACGCCCCTGCCAAAGCTGACACCGCGATGCCAGCCAAGATCAGCGTCAGCGCCCCGCCGCGTGGGCCGGCCAGCGCCAAGATCAGCGCCACTGCCAGAACCGCGCCCAACAATGCCGCCATTGGCAGGCCCAGCGCGAATTGCGCAGCAAAGCCCGTTTGCAGCGCGATCACCGCGCCCAAAGCGGCAGAGCCGGACACGCCCAACAATCCCGGTTCTGCCAAGGGGTTGCGCAGATAGCCTTGCATCGCTGCCCCTGCCAAGCCCAAAGCTGCCCCAATCATAGCCGCCAGAATGGCGCGCGGCAGGCGGATTTCGCGCATGACCAGTGTTTCTGCCAGTCCCTCTCCGCGGATAAGGGCCGCGATCGAAGTCGCGGGCGACAGCCCCGCTGGGCCGATCAGCAGCGAAAGCGCGAACAGCGCCACGATCAGCAAGGTCAGAACAAGCGCCAATATGCGGGTCATTCGCCTGCCCCTTGCAGCCGGGCAATCGCGCGCAGCACGGCAGGCGTGCCGCAAACCCATTCGGC
>JAFGVZ010000236.1 GCA_016937725.1 Paracoccaceae bacterium
GCCATGGATGCGGTAGAGCGTGTCTTCGCCGTTCTGGAACAGATACAGTGCCCGCGCGCCCATCGGGTTGTCGGGGCCGGGGGCCATTCCGCCATTGGCGACCGAAAAGGGCTCGAGATCCGGCTGTCGTGCGATCATCACCTCTGGCACTTTCCAGCGCGGCCAAGCGCGGCAAAACTGCAATCGCGCTATGCCGGCCCAAGAAAAGCCCTCGGCCCCGACGCTGACGCCGTAACGCAGCGCGGTGTCACGGGTCTGCACGAAATGCAGGTTGCCCGCGTCCGGGTCCACGATGATGGTGCCGTGCGGCTTTTCGGGCCATGGGTTTGGCACGCTTTGCCGCCAATGCTGCACCGGCAAGCTTCCGGGCGCGATGGCGGGCACCGGGTATGGCTCGTCCGTAATCGCGTTGTAAAACGCAGGTAAGGGCGGGTGGACTGGTGGCGTGGCCACCGCGCGCGTGGTGGATATGGGAATGGGTTTGGCGCAGGCGGATAGGCCAAGCGCCACCGCTGATGCGGTGAAAGCTCTGCGAGTAAGCATGAATGATCCTTCGGGATGTGGCAGACAGAGGCGCAAATGCGCCGCGAACATGTCACACCGTCCGGGGTGGTCCTTGGGGTGGGGTGGGGTGATCCTGCACCGGCCAAATCCGCGCCTGCTGCGTCAGCCAATCCGATCCGCGCGGCGCGGTCGCTTTTGGCTCTGTGGCGTGATCCAGGAATTTCGCGCAGCTTGCCCCCGGCAAGAACCCGCTGCGGCAAGTGCGTGGGGATTGCACATTGCTCTGGGTGCCGGTCTGAATGCTGTGCGGCGCGGTATCAGGCACAACCGGAACCCACGCATTCAACGCGCCCAAGGGCAGCATCAGGACCATCATCAGGGCCAGCAGGGCGGAACGCAAACGCATCAAAACAGCTTGCGCCAAGGTCGCCTTGGGCACAAGGCGCAGACTTGCTAGTCTGGTCACAATCGCGCGCGTCAGGCTTGGCCCCAGTCGCGCGGGTTGCGCAAGAACGCCTCGACCGCGTCCAGCGTGGCGGTGTCGAAATCCTCGCCCCGCCGCGCTTCGGCTAGCACATCCCACCAAGTGCACAGGTAATGCAGCTTCACGCCGTGGTCTGCCAAGCGCGGTTCGGTTTCCGGGAAGATGCCGTAATAGAAGATCACGGCGGTATGGGCGCAAGTCGCTCCCGTGTCGCGGATCGCATCGACAAAGGACAGTTTCGACCCGCCATCGGTTGTCAGGTCTTCCACCAGCAACACGCGCTGGCCTTCGCTCATCGCCCCTTCAATCCGGGCATTGCGCCCATAGCCCTTGGGCTTCTTGCGCACATAGGTCATGGGCAGGGCCATGCGTTCCGCGACCAATGCGGCAAAGGGAATGCCCGCAGTTTCGCCGCCCGCGATATTGTCGAACGCTTCCATGCCCGCATCTTCCAGCACGCGGCAGGTCAGGAAATCCATCAGCGTAGAGCGAATGCGCGGAAAGCTGATGAGCTTGCGGCAGTCGATATAGGTCGGCGCTTTAAGGCCGCTGGCAAAAGTGAATGGCTCCGTTGCGTTGAAATGCACGGCCTTGATGTCCAGCAGCATCCGCGCGGTCAGGCGGGCGGCGGTGGCGCGGTCGGGGTAGGTGTTGGGGATCATCGGGGAACCTTTCAGACAACGCGCCAATGCAGCGGGAAACCGGGGTCGAACACGGTGATGGGACCAGCGCTGGTCTCGATCTTGGCGGAGTAGGTGACCGGGCTGTCGGTCTTTTCCAGCGTGATCGTCGCGTCGTTCACCGGCAGGTGGTAAAAGGCCGGCCCGTTGCGGCTGGCGAAACCTTCCAGCTTGTCCAGCGCGCCCTCCGCCTCGAACACATGGGCGAGGATGGACATCGTGTTGGTCGCGGTAAAGCAACCCGCACAGCCACAGGCATTTTCCTTGGCGTCATCCGTGTGCGGTGCGCTGTCGGTGCCAAGGAAGAACCGCGCATCGCCAGAGGTCGCGGCCTGAACAAGGGCAAGGCGGTGGCTTTCGCGCTTGGCCACGGGCAAGCAGTAGTAATGCGGCTTGATACCGCCCACGAGGATGTGGTTGCGGTTGATAACCAAGTGGTGCGTCGTGATCGTCGCGCCTAGGTTTTCAGTTTGGCTTTGGACATAGGCCACGGCGTCGGCGGTGGTGATATGTTCCATCACCACCCGCAGCCCCGGCGTGGCGCGGCGAATAGGGTCCAGCACGCGGTCGATGAACACCGCTTCGCGGTCGAAAATGTCGATGTCGTGATCCGTCACCTCGCCGTGGCAGCAGAGCGGAATGCCCGCCTCTGCCATCGCCTCCAGCACCGGGCGGACGCGGTCGAAATTGGTCACGCCGCTGGCCGAGTTGGTGGTCGCACCCGCCGGGTATAGCTTGACCGAGGTGATGATCCCGTCGCGGTGCGCGGCGACCACGTCAGCAGGGTCGGTCTCCTCGGTCAGGTAAAGCGTCATCAACGGCGTGAAGCTGTCGCCCGTCACCGCACGAATGCGCTCACGATACGCCGCCGCCTGCGCCCCTGTCACAACCGGCGGGACAAGGTTCGGCATGATGATCGCGCGGGCGAAATGGCGCGCGCTTTCAGGTGCGATGCCTTCCAGCATGGCGCCGTCGCGCAGGTGCAGATGCCAATCGTCGGGGCGGGGGATGGTGAGGTGTGTCATGGCGTTTCCTCTAGCCAAGCGCCGCGCCGGATGGAAGCGCGTTTTGCCCCGCAAGCGTGTCGAGGAAGCGGTCCACATCGCTTTCGGTGGTGGACCAGCTTGTCACCAGCCGCGCGCCAATCGGGTCCGGGTCGTCCCATGTCGCATGGTCGGGCCAGAGGTAGTATTCCGCGCCAGCCGCTCGCAGCCGGTCATGCCCGTCGCGCGGCCATGTGGCAAACAGCATGTTGCCGCCGCGCGGATAGGCGATGTCCGCATGTGCTTTCAGCCCCGCCTCCAGCCGCGCGGCCATGGCATTGGCGTGGCGGGCAAGGTCCAGCCACAGGTCCCGCTCCAGCCACGCCAGCATTTGCGCCGATAGGTAGCGGTGCTTCGACGGCAGATGCCCGCCACGTTTGCGGCGCAACTGGAATTCCCATGCCTTCGCCGGCTCGAATAACACCACCGCTTCCACCCCCATCAGCCCGTTTTTCGTGCCGCCCAGACACAGCACATCGACACCCGCGCGCCATGTCATCTCGGCAGGCGTGCAGCC
>JAFGVZ010000237.1 GCA_016937725.1 Paracoccaceae bacterium
ATCACGGTGGACACGGTATCGCTATCCATATGCGCGACAATCTCCGGCAAATCCAAGCCCAGATCCGTCGCCACCTCTTCCAGATAATCGGGCGTGATCGAGCCATCATAGCCCATCAATTCGACATGCACGCTGTCATAGGCTTCTGGCCCGGCCAGATCGAGCACCGAGATAGCGAAACGCGCGGCCAGATCGGATTCCGGCCCAAGGATGGGCAGTTCTTTCACGATCACGCGAACATTGCCGTCTTGCTCAAGCAGCGCCGCGACCTCTGGCATGGCGCGCTTGCAGAACCCACATTTGTAATCAAGGAACTCGACCAAGGTCACATCGCCTTCGGGATTGCCACCAACCCACGACATGGGATCATTGAACAGCGCATCGGCATTGGCCTGCACAAGCGCCACGTCCATATCGCCTTGGGCTTGGGCGTTGCGGCGCTCGAATTCGGCCACAGCCTCGAAAATCACTTCGGGGTTTTGCAGCAGGTAAGCGCGCACTTGGGCACCGAATTCGGGATCGACCGCATCCGCACCGGTATCTGCGGGGACCGCTCCCAGCGCCATCGGGGCTGCCTCTTCGCTAACCTGGACTGCGGCCGCGCTGTCGGGGGCGGGGGCTGCGCCGCCACCGCCGCTGGTCAGCACGATCAGACCAAGCGCCGAGGCCGCTAGGCACGTGCCGATCAAGGCGGAATCGCTGAGGGGTAGGGTCATGATGTGCTCCTCACAAATCGTAATCTGCGCCGCGGCGCTGTTGCGACAGTTAAATATCGCAAGGGGTGCGGAATCAACCCTGCCTGCCGCGACTTTTCGGCCAGTTTGCACCAACATGCACAAATTCCCGTGTGCTGTGCGGCCTTGGGCTTGGACCTTGGGCTGGGCTGGTCCTATTGTGCACAAACCGAAGAAAGAGCAGCACATGTTACGCGGTCGGCCTTTTTTGATGGCGCTTTGCCTGTGGCTTCTGGCTGGTCCGGTGGCCTTGGCCCAAGGCAGTGTTCAGGCGCGACTTGTGCCCGAAGACAGTATGGTCACGTCCGATCGCAACGGCGTGACGCTGCGCTTGGCGCTTAGCCAGCCGGTGCCTTACCGCGTGCGCTTGCTGCCCGCGCCACCGCGCGCGGTGCTGGAGCTGAACACGGTCGATTGGCGCGATATGGTTTGGCCCGAAACCTCTGCACTTCGGTCAATGCGTGCTGGCATAAGGGGCGATGGCTGGGCGCGGATGGTGCTGGATCTGGCCTTTCCCATGCTGCCCGACGCCGTGGTGCAAACTGTCGAGCCAGAGACCGGACGCGCGGTCATTGATCTAACCTTCCGCCGCGCCGATCTGGAAGCGTTCGAGGCGCGCAGCACCGATGAGGGGGCGTTTGCGCGCGACTATTCCGACTACTTGCTGCACCCCGAGGTAGCATTGCCTACCCCTCAAACCGGGGTTGCCCCGCTGCGGGTGCTTCTTGATCCCGGCCATGGCGGGGTGGACCCCGGTGCGGTGCGCGATGGCGCGACAGAGGCCGAAATCGTCTTGGCTTTTGCCAAGGCGCTGCGAGAGGAATTGCTGCGCCGCAACGGCTTCGACGTGTATCTAAGCCGCGAGGATGACAGTTTCGTTTCTCTCGATGGCCGGTTGCGGGCGGCGCGTGCGGTGCAGGCTGATCTGTTCTTGTCCATCCATGCCGATGCGCTGCCCGAAGGGCTGGCCACGGGTGCGGCGGTTTATACGCTCTCGGAAGATGCCAGCGATGAAACTGCTGCCCTTCTGGCTGAGCGCCATGACCGCGACGACCTTCTGGCGGGCGTGGATTTGTCGCGCAATACTGACGAGATTGCTTCCGTTCTGATGTCGGTTGCGTGGCAAGACACGAAACTGCGCAATACCGCGCTGGCCAATGCGCTGGTCGAAGGGATCGGGGCTGCCGGGTTGCGGCTACATTCCCGGCCCGAGCAATCCGGCGCGTTTTCGGTGTTGCGTGCGCCTGATATGCCCTCTGCGCTGCTAGAGTTGGGCTTCATGTCCAGCCCGCGTGATCTGGCCCGCCTGCGCGACCCTGAATGGCGCGCGACGATGGCTGTGGCCGTGGCCAACGGGTTAGAGATATGGGCCGCGCGGGATCGTGAACGCCGTGCGCTTTTGGAGCGACAGCCTCCTAGGTAACCCGCGCCAAGTGTCGGCTAGTCTTCCTCTTCAGCGGAACCGAGGGTTCCCAAGCTGACCACTTGCGCGTTGGTCAAAGAGGTTTCGACATTGGTTCCCATTGGCACGACAGCCGTGCGCACTTGGGCCATGGTTGCAATGGCTGTGCCGATGATCGCGGCACCGACAATGATCGAATCCGTCGTGACCGCGCCGCTTTCGGAATTCAGGAACCGGTCCATTCGGGATATGCCTGTTATGGTCTTGTTATGTGTCATGAGGGCCTGCTTTGCTGCTTAAGATTGCGCAAACTCGGCATAATCATACTCTGGGTAAGGCATTGTCCCCAATTTGGCTGAAGGATTGGCAGCCAAGTGGAAAAATTAAGATTAATTAAGGTTAACAGAAGGCGCGCGATAGTGATCGCAACCTGTCGCCCAAGCTTTGACCTGACGGTGCGATCTGCCTATAAGCAGGCATGAACTAAACAGGATGTTTCTGTGCTGCGTGCGATTTTTTCATTCTTCGGCGGGATCTTCAGCTTTCTCATCACGGGGATGCTGGTGGCGGCGCTGCTGGTGGCTGGCATCTTCTGGTATTATGCGCAGGATTTGCCCAGCCACGAACAGCTAGCCAATTACGCGCCCCCCTCGATTAGTCGCATTTATTCGGGCGAGGGGCGTCTGATCGACGAATTCGCGCAGGAACGTCGTCTGTTCACCCCGATCGAGGATATTCCCGATCTG
>JAFGVZ010000003.1 GCA_016937725.1 Paracoccaceae bacterium
GACCTGACGCCCTCGGGCATCCGCGATCATCTGGGCCTGAACCGCCCGATTTACGAGCGCACCTCGGCCTATGGCCATTTCGGGCGCGCGCCCGAAGCCGATGGCGGTTTCTCTTGGGAACGGACAGATCTGGTCGACGCACTGAAGAAAGAAATCTAAGCCGCGCATCCGCGCCGCGACAGGTTGGGCCGCAACGCGCAGAAGCGTCTTGCGGCCCTTTTCTTATCAGGCGATCACTTGCGCCCGAAGACCCTGTAATAAGCCCAATCGGGCAGGAAATTCCCGCCCCGGAAAACCAACGAAAAGAGCTTGGGAAATGCCCGTTGAAAGCTTTCCGAGCGCATCAGGATCATCATTTCCTCGGCCGCTTGGTCGGGTTCCATCAGGAACGGCATGCTGAAGTTGTTCTTGTCGGTTAGCCGCGTGCGGATAAAGCCGGGCACTGCCAGTTGCACATCGACCCCGCTGCCGCGCAGGTCGCACTGCATGCTTTCGGCCAGATGCATAAGCCCGGCCTTGGACGACGCATATCCAATCGCCCCCGGCAGGCCACGATACCCCGACAGCGACCCGGTGATGACGATATGCCCCGTCTTGCGCGCGACCATGCCCGGCACGACCTGCCCCAATACGCGGGCGGCGCCCGTCAGGTTCACGTCGAACATGGCCTCTACCTGCTCGGCATTCCACTCTTGCGCGGGTTGAGGCCAATAAGCCCCCGCCAGAAAGACCATTCCGTCTACCGCGCCAACAGCTTCGGCCGCGGCCACGACCGACGCGCGGTCCGACACATCGCAGGTGACAACGCGCGCCTCTCCCGGCAAGCTGTCGGCTAAGGCTTGCAAGCTGTCCGCGTTTCGCGCGCTAAGCACCAGCGACACGCCGGCCTTTGACAGCTTTTCCGCCAAGGCACGCCCCAACCCTTCGGACGCGCCAACCAGCCAATAGGTCTTTCCCGATAGTTTTCTCATGCATCCACCTTGCGCATTGTGGCGACCAGTTCAGCCACCTTGATGCCGAATTTGCGAAACTGGCTGCGGTTCACGATGGTTTTGTCATCGACCAGATACAGCCAATCGGTCACATCCAGCGCATGTCCGCCCGCACTTGCGGGCAAGCGGATCGTGTAGCGCAGTTGCAGCGCAGACCCTTCGGCGGTGCCTTGGCCATGGCCGACAAGGTCGTCCGCATCGGCGCGAATGCGCCCGTCATTGCCAATGGTCAGCCGCCATTCACGGTCTTGCGTGGTGCCGCTGTCATAGCGGAAATGCTCGGCCAGCACGCCCTTGTTGCCGTCCCAATGCCCTTCCATATCGGCGGTAAAGCGTGAATTGACGCGCCCCATTGGCCCGTAGATCACGCCCTCGCATTTAAGCGGTCCCGACAAATGCTGGCGCAGATCAAAGCGCGGTTCCTGCGTGGCGTAATCAAGCGATTTCTGCGCCTGAAACCCCATAAAGCGCTGTGCCAGTGCCACCAGCGCGGCCATCAGGGCCATGCCCCCCAGAAATGTCAGAACGGTGTCCATGGTCAACTCTCCTTCAAAGGGGTCAGCGCCAGAAGCGCAAAGGCACAGGCTTTCAGCGCGGTAGGCAAAGCAGCATAAAGCAAAACCAGCGTGCCAAGGGCGGTGTCACTGTTGTCGGTGCCCTGCTCGAACCCTGCCATGTCGAGCGTGGGAAACACGATCAGTGCCGCCAGCGCCAAGGTGGCTTTGCTGACGAACGCCCATAACCCGAAGCCCTGTGCCGCTTCGGGCGACAGCTCTGCCATGCGCCGCGAAAAAATAGCGGGCAAAAGCGTTAAATCCGCCCCCATGCCCAGACCCGAAATAATGCAGATCACGGCGAAGGCAACCAACTGCCCCGGCCCCAAGGTCAGCACAAAGGCGAAGCTGCCCATGGCGAGTGCCATGCCGATCAGAAGCGCAACTTTCGCGCCAAGCCGTTTGGCGACCTGCGCCCAAATCGGCGCACTGGCGGCAGCGGCCAGAAACAGCAGGATCAACAGCGGCCCCTCGGCCCCGTCGGCTTGCAGAACGGATTCGGCATAAAACAAGAACAGCGTCGAGGTGATCGCCACGGGCGTGGCATTCACCAGCGCGATGGTCAGCAGGCGGCGCGCGGTCGGGTCGGCCAGAACCTCTCGCACTGAGGGGCCCACCACAGACAAGTCGGGGCGAAAGCGCGGCCATTCCGCCTGCATGGCCAATGCTGCGACCAGCGCCACGACGACAAAGCCCAGCGCGAAGCCAAGAAAGGGCGCAGGAAGCACCGCTTCCAAAGCAACCGGGGCGGCGGCGGCGATGCAAACCCCCACCAACGCCCCGCTTTCGCGCCATGCGGCCAAACGCACATGCCCGCCCCGCCCCAGCGTTGCGCCGCGCGCGGCACCCGTGGCGTAAAAACAGATAGTCAGGAAGGAATAGGCGGTGAACAACACGGTGATGGCGATGGCAAACCACGCCAGCGGCCAAAACATCGGTTCCACCGCGAAGAGCATGACCATCGCACACGACAGAAGCACCACCGCGAGCGCGGTCGCCTGCCCGCGCCGCGCGCCAAGCCGGGCCGCCAGCCAGCCGAGCGCCGGGTCTTGCAAGAAGTCCAGCCCGCGCAGCACAAACAGCACCGTGCCAAGCGCCGCAAGCGAGACCGCATATTCCTCTACATAGTAGAACGGCGCGTGGATGTAGATCGGCAGGCCCGCCATGGCCAACATGCCGCCATAAAGCGAATAGCCCCAGAAACGGGGCGTTTGGCTTATGGCGGCGGCTTCGGTCACTGGCTGACCTCTTCCACCGGCGGCGCGGGGCGATTGCGGAAGCGCGCGCCTTTCCACCACAGTTTCAGCGCTTGCCAATGGATCAGCGCCAGCACCCGGCGCGAGCCCATGCGCCGCGCCATAGCCCACACAATCGCACCATTCCCCAAGGGTTTGCGCGCGCCTGTCAGCGTGGCGACAAGCCCCGCATTCTCTGCCTCGGAATCCTGACGGTAGCCAATGCGGATATTCACCTTCTCTGCCGTCATCTCGACATGAAAGCTGTAATCCCCCTCGACCGGCTGGAAGGGCGAGACATAGAAAATCTTGCGCGCCTGCAATTCATCCGTGGGCTGAATGGCAGAGCGGTCAGGCTTCACGCACAGGTAGGAATGGCGGTCGCCGTAAGTGTTGTTCACCTCGGCGATCATGGCGCGCAAATCGCCCGCCGCGTCATGGCACAGCCAGAAGCTGACCGGGTTAAACAAATGACCTAGCACGCGCGGTTGCGTCAGCAGCATCAGCTTGCCATCAGTCACACCTTCAAGTTGATGCGCCGCCAGCACCTCGCGCACCCAAGCCGCCCCGCGCCCCTGCCCGGGCACACCACCATGGTCGCGGTCCGACAAGCTGGCAATGTTGCGCGCATTGCGCGACAGCAGGCGGGGGGTTTGCAGCTCTGCCTCGGCATCGAACAGCACGTAATCCACCGCATAGGTGAAGCGGTTGTTCACCGGACCCCGCCGCCCATGAAAGGTCTGGCCGGCAACATGTTCGACCACGCTCATGCAACATCTGCCATATTAAGCGCGCGGGCTTCCATCGCGCGGGCCACGTCAACCGCGGATTTGAACCCGTCCTCGTGAAAGCCGCTATGCAACCATGCGCCGCTGAACCAAGTGCGGTTCATCCCGTTCATGGCGCGCACAGCACCCTGCGCTTCCAAAGCCGCCGTATCATAGACCGGGTGCGCAAAACTGTAGGTGTCATAAATGCACTCTTCGCGCACCGGATGGTTGGCGTTCAGCGTTACGAAATGCGGGTCATCCTTCGGGATGGGCTGAAGCGAGTTCATCCAGTAGCTGAGCGAGATACGCGCGCGGTCTTCTGGCCCGCGCTCGGTATAGGCCCAGCTAGACCATGTCTTGCGCCGCTTGGGCATGAAATCGGTATCGCAATGCAGCACTGCATCATTGGTCTGGTAGCGCACGGCCCCCAACGCGCGGCGCTCTGCCTCTGTCGGGTCCCCAAGCAAACGTAGCGTGATGTCGGAATGGGTGGCGAAGATTACCTCGTCAAAAAGCTCTGCCTCTGCCCCTTCGGCCTTGATCTGAACACCATCCACGCCGCGCGTGACCTGTTCGACCGGGGCGCCCGCGCGCAAATTTACGCCCGCGCGTTCCAGATAGGCAGTCAGTCGGCGCACATATTCGACAGAGCCACCGCGCACCGTGTGCCATTGATGCTGGCCCGTGGCACTGAGCAGCGCGTGGTTGCGGAAGAATTCCATCATCGCCACAGCCGGGAAATCGAGGATTTTTGCGGTCGGCGTGGACCATATCGCCCCCGAAAACGGCAGGATATACCGCTCTCGGAACCATGCGCCGGTGCCAAGACGCTCCAGCAATCCGCCTATGGTTAAGCCCGGTTCGGCCTGCGCAACCCGCAAACCGTTTTTGTTGAAATGCAAGATGTCGCGGATCATGCGCAGATGGCGCGGGTCAAATGCAGCGCTTCGTGTGGCGAAAAGCTGGTCCAGACTGCCCAAGCCGTATTCATAGCGTCCGCCATCGAACGATGCGCAAAAGCTCATGTCGGACGGCGCGGTGGGCACATCCAGCTTTTCGAACAAGGCTGTCAGGTTAGGGTAGTTCACGTGGTTGAACACGATAAACCCGGTATCGACCGGCTGATCGCCCCGCTTGCCCGCCATCACCGTGCGCGCATGACCGCCAAGACGCGGCTCCGCCTCGAACAAAGTCACGCGATGGCGCTGCGACATAAGATATGCGCCTGCCAGCCCTGAAATGCCGCCGCCGATTATCGCAATGCGCCGCGCGGGCATGTCTATCATTTCAAAGGGCATGGTGTCTCCGTTTCTTGACAGTTTTGGACCCCGGCACCGGGGATCGTAAGTTTTACGCAGCGCGGCAAAGCCCGGATCAAAGGTAAAAACATCTCATTTCTGTGCATATTTTTTGATCCAGCTGTGCGTAGATACCGTATGTCAGGTATGATGGACAGTATCCAGCCTCTCATCGTGTCTCGACACAGCAAGCCCTTGCGCCATATGGTGCAGGGAGTGCGGGCTTTTGGGGCCGCAACAGCAGGGCTGGACCGCGTGAGCAGAAAGACTTCCCCGGCAACGGGCGATACAGATTGGGGCGCGCTGCTGCGCCGCGTGGCCGATGCGCAGGACAGCGCGGCGTTTGCCGCATTATTTGCGCATTTCGGACCACGGGTGAAAGCCTACCTGATGAAATCGGGCGCCGATGCGGCCAGTGCAGAGGAATGCGCACAAGACGTGATGGTTACGGTCTGGCGCAAGGCCGACCAGTTCAATCCGGCGCGTGCCTCTGCCGCGACGTGGATTTTCACCATAGCCCGCAACCGCCGCATAGACATGTTGCGCCGCGACAAACGCCCCGACCCCGAAGACCTGCCTTGGGGGCCAGAGGCCGAACCCGACCAAGAAGATGCGTTGGCGCTTCAGCAGGAAACCGAACAATTGACGATTGCCCTGCGCGACCTTCCCGAAGCGCAACGCAGCATGATCGAGCGGGCCTATTTCAATGACCTGTCGCACAGCGAAATTGCCGATGCGACCGGCCTGCCCCTTGGCACGATAAAATCGCGGATCAGATTGGCGCTCGAAAGGTTGCGCCACAGCTTGAACTAGAAAGACATGACCATGATCACCCACCACCTGAGCGACCAATTGTTGATGGCTTATTCGGCAGGAACCCTGCCAGAGGCGTTCAACCTTGTGGTTGCAACACATATTTCACTTTGCGACGAGTGTCGCGCGCGTATGGCCAGTTTCGATGCCGTTGGCGGTGCTCTTCTGGAAGATGCTCATGCTGAGATGGCGACAGATTCCTTGGCCAATGTCATGGCGCGGATTAAGGCGGCTGACCCGGTTGTGAAACCCAACGCCACGGCACGCGACACTCTCCTGCCCACCCCCTTGGTTGATGCGATTGGCGGCGGTCTGGACAAAGTGCAATGGCGCGCGGTCGGCGGTGGTGTGCGTCAGGCAATCCTGAAGACTTCCGACAAGGCTACGGCGCGACTGTTGCATATTCCGGGCGGCGCAGCCGTGCCAGATCACGGACATCAAGGGCTGGAACTGACGCTGGTGCTGCAAGGGGCCTTCCGTGATGATGACGGGCATTTTGCCCGGGGCGATATCGAGATTGCCTCGGAAGAGGTCGAGCATACACCGATTGCCGAACCGGGCATGGATTGCATTTGCCTTGCCGCAACAGATGCGCCGTTGAAATTCCGCGCGATCCTGCCGCGATTGGCGCAACCTTTCTTGCGGATTTGACGCATATCAAGGTGGTCATGCGGCTTTGGCCCTAGGCACGGGGAAACCCGGTCATACAGGACATGTCCATGAACTATCCCGATTTCATTAACGCAACCCGCGACCAGAGCCGCGAGTTGTTCAAAACCATACCCGACACGATGAAAGGCATTGGCGCGCTGTCGAAAGCTGCCAAGGAAAGTCCGGCCATCGGGGGGAAAGAAAAAGAATTCGTGGCGCTTGGCATTGCGGTCGCGGTGCGCTGCGAGCCTTGCATCGCCTTCCATGTCGAAGCGCTGATGAAAGCAGGCGCCACACGTGAGGAACTGGGCGATGTGCTGGCCATGTGCATCCAGATGGGCGGCGGGCCAGCCGTGATGTATGCGGGCAAGGCGCTGGATTGCTGGGATCAGCTAACCACCGCTTGACCTAATTGCGCGGCTGCGCCGCAAGCCGATATGTCACGCCCTGCCTTGCGGCAGGGCGTTCCGGTTTCAAGCACTTGGGTCAATAGCCCAAAGCACAACCATCCTTGCGCGGATCTGACGCCCCTTCCAGAAGACCGTTTTCGTGCATTCGAATGGCCTGTCCACCGCCGCGCGGGCCGGGGGACGGGATGATCTGGTGGCCCAAATCGGCCAGCGCTTGCACAGTCGCGCTAGGGTAGCTGGTCTCCAGCGAGAGCGTGCCATTCTCGGCAAAAGCGCGCGGCGCGTCGAGCGCGGTTTGCAACGCCATCCCGTAATCGCGCAGATTGGTCACAACCCGCGCATGGCCCACAGGCTGATAGGCCCCGCCCATAACGCCGAACGGCATTGTAATGCGCCCAGACTCGCCCAGTATGGCGGGAATAATCGTGTGCATGGGGCGTTTGCCGCCTTTCAACTCGTTCGGGTGCCCCTCGGTCAAGGTGAAACCCGCGCCACGGTTCTGAAACAAGATGCCGAACTTGTCAGACGCAAGGCCCGCCCCGAAGCTATGGAAAACCGAGTAGATCAGCGATACCGCCATGCGGTCGCGGTCCACCACGGTAAGATAGACCGTATCGCGGTGGATGGCTTCGGTCAGCGGGGCCACGTCGGGCAACACCCGGCGCGGGTCGATCAGCGCGGCCAGTTTCGCGGCCGTCTCTGGCGCCAGCATATGCGCCAGCCGGGTGGTGTGGTCCGGGTCGCCTATGAACCGGTTGCGGGCGTCATAGGCAAGCTTCGTCGCCTCTGCTTCCAGATGCGCGCGCTCTGGACCAAGCGGGTCGAGGCTGGCCAAATCGAAATGGTCTAAAATGTTCAAGATCAGGCTGGCAACTGCCCCAGTTCCATTCGGCGCATGTTCGAAAAGGTCAAGTCCACGATACTGACTGTGGATAGCCGCACCATAGGTGCAGCGCGTGGCCTCCAGATCATCCAGTGTGTGAACGCCGCCCAAAGCGCGCAGGCTGTCGATCATGTCTTGCGCGACCTCGCCCTCGTAGAACCCGGCGCGCCCTTGGCGGGCAATCCGGCGCAGCACCTCTGCCTGCCCCGGCGCGCGGAAAATCTGGCCTGTGCGCAAGGGCATGTCATCAGCCATGTAGAAGCGGCGCGCCGCCCCGCGAACATGGTCTGGCTGGCCCCAATCATGGGCCACGCGCGGCGCGACCGGAATGCCCGCCTCGGCGTAATGGATCGCGGGCGCAAGGGTTTGCGCCATGTCCAGCCTGCCCCAATCGTCGCTGAGGGTGCAGAACGCGTCAATCGCGCCCGGCAAACTGACAGCTTCTGGCCCGTGCACAGGCACAACGCTCATCCCGCGCGCACGTAGATCGGCGGCATCCAACGCTGCCGGCGCGCGGCCAGAGCCGTTGAGCGTGATGATACGCTCTTCGCCCGCGGGTTTCAGCAGCACGAAGCAGTCGCCGCCAATACCGGTCATCTGTGGTTCGCATTGACCCAACAAAACAGCGGCACCGATCGCGGCATCGACCGCGTTACCGCCTTGTTGCAGCAGATCGAGCGCAACTTTAGCCGCCAGCGGATGCGACGTTGCGCACATTCCTTCGGTTGCGAAAACGGCTGAGCGGCCCGGTATTTCAAAGTTGCGCATAAGTCCTCCAATGCTGCGCGGCGAAGGTAATCCAGTCTGCGCAGAAAAAAACCCCGCCTTTTCAGGCGGGGTAAAGTGGGCGCCCCGGCGGGTAACACGGGGCACCGGCGGTAACTGGGATCAATCGTGCATCTCGGCCCGGATTTGCTGGCGCAAGATATCGATAGGAATAAGTTTTCCGTCACGCTTGAACTGCCAATAGGTCCAACCGTTGCAAGAGGGCGCACCTTCCAGCGCGGCCCCGACCTGATGGATAGACCCACGATGTTCAGCACTGACCAGCGAGCCATCGACGCGCAGCTTGGCGGCCTGCCCGCGCGGGTTGACCAGCGCTTCACCGGGGCGCAACAAGCCGCGTTCGACCAGCGTGCCAAAGGCCACACGCGGCTGGGCGCGTTTCGACAGCGTGGTTTCCAACGCGGCACTTTCCAGCGGGCGCACTTGACCAAGGCGCTTGGCGGCAACCTTGCGGTAGCTTTCTTCGCGTTCGATGCCAATGTAATGGCGGCCCAGCAGCTTGGCGACCGCGCCGGTCGTGCCTGTGCCAAAGAACGGGTCCAACACCACATCACCGGGGTTGGTTGTGCCAACCAAAACGCGGTGCAGTAGGGATTCCGGCTTTTGCGTGGGGTGGGCCTTGTCGCCGTTTTCATCTTTCAGGCGCTCATGGCCGGAACAAATCGGCAGCACCCAGTCAGAGCGCATCTGGACACCTTCGTTCAGCTCTTTCAGAGCCTCATAATTGAAGGTGTATTTCGCGCCTTCGGATTTGGACGCCCAGATCATTGTCTCGTGCGCATTGGTCAGACGCTTGCCGCGAAAGTTGGGCATTGGGTTCGACTTGCGCCAGACAACATCGTTCAGCAGCCAAAAGCCCTGATCCTGAAGTGCCGTGCCGACGCGGAAAATATTGTGATATGAGCCTATCACCCAGATCGCGCCGTTCGGTTTCAGCAACCGGCGCGCGGCGGCAAGCCACTGCTTCGTGAACTGGTCATAGGCTTTGAAGCTGTCGAACTGGTCCCAGGCATCATCGACCGCATCAACCTTGCTGTTGTCGGGGCGGTGCAGATCGCCGCGCAATTGCAGGTTATAGGGTGGGTCCGCAAAGATCAGATCCACGCTTGCCGCGGGCAGCGCATTCATCACCTCTATGCAATCGCCGTCCAGAATCTGGTCCAGTGGGAGCATGTTCGCGCCCTTCGCTGCGTCTTTGACTGCCATATGTGCCTCTGCATCCACGCTTTGTGCGTGTGTTGTTGGGTTTAGGATGAGTCATGCGGCCCTTTTCGTCAATTTCTATTTGAATCAGAGATTTAAAAAACTTTCTTCAAGTAGAATCTGGACACAAGATTTTGCGTATCGGCTTGAAAGAGCGTCTATGCTCTGGGGTTGGGCCAAGGGTGGCTATGGCATTTAGGTGACACTTCGTCGGGTATCCGGCATTGCGCTCCCAGCCATAGCCGGGGTGCCTGAGCGCCAAATCGGCCATGATCTTGTCGCGGGCGGTCTTGGCGATGATGGACGCGGCTGCAATCGACATGCTGCGCCCGTCTCCCTTGACGATGGCTTGGGCTGGGCAAAGCAAGTCCTTCGGCAGGCGGTTGCCATCAATGAGCAGATGATCCGGGGGCAGTGCAAGCGCCGCAATGGCCCGCTGCATGGCCAAGAAGGTTGCTTGCAAAATGTTCAGCGCGTCAATTTCGGCGGGGCTGGCATGACCAATGCCGATATCGGCATGGGCGCGGATTTCCATCGCCAAGGTGTCGCGCGCCCGCGCGCTCAGACGCTTGGAGTCGCGCAGTCCCTCGGGCAAGCAGGCCGGGTCCAGCCAGACCGCCGCCGCCGTGACAGGGCCACAGAGCGGGCCGCGCCCGACCTCGTCCACCCCCACCACGCGACAAGCGCCCTGCCGGGTGGCAAGGCGCTCGAACGCGAAATCTGGAATGGATGCGGGCATAGCTGCTTTAATCCATGCCCGCCGCCCGATTGCAAGGCTCAGCCCCGCACATAGCCATGGCGGCCAAGGCAACGCGCGCCATAAACGGCGCCCTTCCATTCACCGACCACGCATTGGCTGGGAAGATGCGAAAGGCCAGCGCGGCGCAGACACCGCTCGCGGTAGCCGTGGCGGACATGCCCGGACGACCGAAGCGCAATCTCGCAACGCGCGGGCAAAACCACTGGGCGATGCTGGCGCTGCGGCTTGGGGCGCACATGCTGCGGCGGTTGGTAATGCGTCTGCGGGACCGAGCGATGCTTGCTTTCGGCGTGCACAGCCCCGGCAATAATGGCCAGCGCCGCTGCCCCGAACAGAAGCTTCGCGGCGTCGTCAGAGGCGCGCGCCGGGGCGGCAGTTGTGGCAACAAGGCCAAAGGACAGCGCCAAGGCGCAAGCGGCAGAGGTCAGGCGAGTGAACAGGTGCATATTCAGGGTCCTTTCATGCAAATCCTGCAAACACGCTCGCCGTAACCCGGTCGGACAGGCAATAACGGCGCGCTGCTATCTGATAACACCCGCCACCCAGCGCTCAGATATTGCCTAGCAGGCGTGCCGGTGCCAGTGTCGTTGGTATGAAACGCAGTCTCACACTCTCCGCCGCCCTGCTGCTGGCGCTTGCGACGCAAGCCTCGGCGCAATGCTACGCGGATTACAAGGCCAAGCAGGATAATCCTCTGCGGCTACAATATGGCCTTATTGAATTGCCCGCCTCTGCCTGCGGGTCGATCGGGGCCGCGACCGCCTATGCCGCACCCGTGATTGCGCGCTCTGGCTGGACCTTGTTGCAGGTTCAATCCTTTCTGACCCAAGCAGAATTCGATGCAAGGAGCGCCGATGCCGGGGCCATCCATCTCCGCCGCTGACTTGACGCGGCGTGGCAGCCGCGCGGTGCTTTTGGGTATTGCCGCCATTGTCGGTGTGCTGACGGTAACGGCGGTTTTGCTGTTTCTGAACTTGCCCGATGCCAACGCCTTCAACGCCCGGGTTGAACGGGTGTTTGTGGAAAATTCCGATCTGACAACGGGGGCAGAGATCAAGCTGCTGGAGATCCTTGCGCAATCTGGCACTGCGTTTTCAGAAACGCTGGTCAGCTACCGGATCGTGATTTTCGTCCTGTTGGTGTTTGCGACCGGCCTCTTGGTGACATCACTCTTCATGGTAGTCACGCTGGTAGTCCTGAACCGGCGCTTGGCGATGGTCGAAAAGCAGGGCTTGCAGGTCTCGTCCCTGCTGATTGACCGGGCCACGAACACCGTGGGCATTAATGATATGGAATTTCGCCTGACGCCAGCTGCGGTAGAAACCCTGGCGGTGCTGGCAGAAGCGCGGCTGGATGATGATATGCTGACGGGCGCGGCGATAGAAGCGGTTATCTCTGGCCGGTCAGAGGCCGATTGCGATGAGGCCGCAGGCGCCACGCGCATAAAGCGGTTGCGCGACAGCCTTGGCAACCAATTGATCAGCGAGGTTCTGGTCAAGAATGTCGCGCGTCAAGGCTATATGCTGGCCATTGACGCGCGCGTTATTGAGTTGCGTTAGGCTGCGGGCGCTTTCACCTTACGCAGATAGGGCAGCACAACCTCGACATCGCCGAAACGTTCGCGTGCGGCGTCGGTGTCCAGCGACAGGCCGACGATCATGTCGTCTCCGGCTTGCCAATCGGCAGGCGTTGCCAACGGTTTGCCCTTGGTCGCAATGATCGCATCCAGCGCGCGCAGGATTTCCGCAAAATTGCGGCCCACCGACATCGGGTAGATCAGCGCCAGTTCCAGCTTCTTGTCCGGCCCGACAATAAAGGTCGTGCGCAC
>JAFGVZ010000238.1 GCA_016937725.1 Paracoccaceae bacterium
CTTCGCATACCGCTACCGATGGGCTGCGTCCAGCCCTTGGTTGCGCTGCTGGGTAATAGCAATGGCAAATACCTGCCAGCGCCCGCGCGTGCCTGTTTCCACCGCAACCGGCGCAGGCTAGGCTGTGCTGGAATTCGCACAAAGGACCAACCCCATGCGCCCCATCGCCGTTCTGTTGCTCTGCACCGCGCTGACCCAACCCGCCTTGGCCCAGACCGACCTACGCGCTGTAACATTGTCGACCGCCGGCGTCGCCATGCTGGAAGCCGAGGGGCAGATGGAGCCGGATGGTCTGCGCCTGACGCTGCGGCGCGACGATATGAACGATTTTCTGAAATCGCTGCGGCTGGCCGATCCAACAGGTGCCACGCCCCGCCTGACCATGCCGGGACCGGGCGGGCTAGCGGATGCCTTCGCCACCCTGCCCTTTCCGCCAGAGGCCCTGTCGGACCTAACCGCCCTGATCGACGCAATGCAAGGCGCACCCGCGCGACTGACGCGCCGCGCGGTAACGCTGGAAGGCCGCCTGATGGGCACTGGGCCAACCCCTTGTGACGATGGGCGCGCGGGCTGTGTGGCGGTGTCGGTCATGGATGACGCGGGCCAGATCGTGCAGATGCCATTGGATGATGCGACCACGCTTGTGCTGGACGACGCCGCCGACCGCGCGGCGCTTGAAACCGCGCTGGATGCCATCCGCGCCCAAGGTCGCGCCAGCCGGGTCGAGGTGACAATCGACAGCGCCGACACGTCCCCCCGCAGCGTGGGTCTTGGCTGGCTGCAACCCGCACCGGTCTGGAAAACGGCATGGCGCGCGGTCGATGGACCGGATGGGCTGTCGCTGACTAGCTGGGCCGTGGTTGAAAACACCACGGGACAAGATTGGGACAATGTCTCGCTGACATTGGCCACGGGGGCTGTGCGCGCACTCGATGCACGCCTATATGACAGGGTGGATGCCCCGCGCGAAAAAGCACCCCAATTCGCGCCCATGCTGGCAGAATCTGCCATGGCGCGCAGCTTTGCCGACGCCCCAATGGTCGAGGCCGCGCCGGTCCAGATGACCGAGGGCACCAGCTTTTCCGCCTATACCTTGTCAGAGCCGGTGACATTGGCCAGCGGCCAAATGCTGTCCCTTCCTTTCCTGCAAGAACAGGCCCAGAACGCTCGGCTGACCGTCTATTACGGCAGCAGCTACGCGCCCCACCCGATCATGGCGCTGGAGGTGGAAAACCCCCTGCCCCTGCGTCTGCCTGCGGGCATTGTCACCGTCTATGACGAAACGCGCGGCCATGCGGGCGATGCGATGATGCCGGAACTGGCCCCTGGCGAAACGGCGTTGGTGGAATTTGCCGAGGATACAGCGGTTTCCATCCGCGAGGACAGGGCAGAGCAATCGACGGTGACAGAGGCCACGTTGTCGGATGGTGTGCTGATCCTATCCGAGCGGGTTGAGCTAAGCACCACCTACCGCATGGAAGGGGCAGAGGTCGGCGCGCGCGTGCTGACGCTTTTGCACCCCGCGCGCCCCGGTTGGGACATACAAACCGAAGGCGGCGTCGCAGAATTGAACGCCACGCGTTTCAACCTTGATTTGCCGCAAGGCCAAATCACCCGTTTCGATGTCCTCGAAACCCGCACCAGCCGCACACGACTGGCGCTTCTGGATATGTCGCAAGAAGATCTTGCCTATTGGGAAGGGCGCATCCCGACGCCCGAAACCCGCGCCTTGCTCGAAAACTTGCGCGACCTGCGCGCGATGCAAGCGAATCTAGAGGATCAGATCGTCCGCACGCGCAACGCGGAATCCCAACTCATCGCGGATCAGGATCGGCTTGTCGGTCTCATCGCCCAACTGGGTGACGAGAGTTCTGCGACGGACATGCGCCGGGCGCGTGTCGATGCAATAGAGGCCGAGATCGATGCCCTGCGCACAGAGCGCGGAAACCTTGAACGCAGTCTGTCAGAAACAACGGACGCGTTGCGGGACCTGTTGGCAGGTTAACTTGCGGCAGTCGGGCTTATCGCATGAGAAAAGCGGAATGGGGCGTTGCACCGCCGCATTCCCGACCTTTCCGTTCAGCGCTTATTCCCGGCTTCCAGAGCTTCGATCCGCGCTTGCAGCGCCGCGTTTTCCTCGCGCGCTTTTTGGGCCATGGCGCGCACCGCGTCGAATTCCTCGCGGGTGACGAAATCGCGGTCAGCCAGCCAGCGGTCGAGCAGGCTTTTCATCGCTGTCTCGGCCTCTGTGCGTGCGCCTTGCGCCACGCCCATGGCATTGGTCATCAGTTGCGACATGTCGTCCAGAAACTTGTTGCGGCTTTGCATGATGGCTCCTTTGCCGAAGGCTTTTGCCTGATATGTGACCTGCCTGCCCAAAACGCAAGGTTGACTTCCCCTTGCCCGCCGCGCCAGACAGTCGCAACCCTAGCCCGGACCTTGCCATGCTGTCGCCCCTTGCCATCCTCTTCCCCGATCTGCGCCCGGAGATATTCTCGGTCGATATCGGCAATTTCAGCTTCGCACTGCGCTGGTATGCGCTGGCCTATATCGCGGGCTTTCTGTTGGGTTGGTGGATCATCATGCGGCTGATGGCGCGGCCTGTTTTGTGGCCTGACAACACAGCCCCCATGCCGCCTGCGAAGGTCGAAGGCTTGCTGACATGGGTCATCATCGGCGTCATCTTGGGCGGGCGGCTGGGCTTCGTGCTGTTCTACCAAGCGGGCTATTACCTTGAATACCCATCGCAAATTCTGCGCATCTGGGAGGGCGGCATGTCCTTTCACGGCGGATTTGCGGGCGTCATCGTGGCTGGGCTTTTATACTGTCGCCGCCACGACGTCCCGCCGATGCAACTGGCCGATGCGATGGCATTGGTCGCGCCCATCGGGATCGGGCTGGGACGGTTAGCGAATTTCATCAATGCCGAACTTTGGGGGCGGCCCACGCTTGCGCCGTGGGGCGTTATCTTTCCCGGCCCTGCCGCGCAAAGCTGCCCGTGGGATTGGCCGAGCACGCTCTGCGCCCGCCATCCCACGCAGCTATATGAGGCGGCGCTGGAAGGGGCCGTGCTCTTTGCCGTGCTGGCGTGGTTGGTCTGGCGGCGCGGCGCGCTGAAGCAACCGGGCTTGGCGACCGGCGTTTTCGTTGCAGGCTATGGCTTGGGGCGGTTCACGGTCGAATTCTGGCGACAAGCCGATGCGCAATTCATCACACCTGACAACCCGCTGGGGCATGTGCTGGCACTTGGCCCCTTGGGCGTTAGCATGGGCCAGGTGCTGTCACTGCCGATGATAGCAATCGGGCTTGCACTGATTTTGCTAGCACGACGGGTATGACGGCGCTGGCGGACATCCTGCGTCGCCAGATCGCGGCGCAAGGGCCGATCACAGTCGCGGAGTATATGGCCCAATGCCTGCTGCATCCGCGCCATGGCTATTACATCACCCGCGACCCGCTTGGGCAGGCGGGCGATTTCACCACCGCACCTGAAATCAGCCAGATGTTTGGCGAATTATTGGGCTTGCTCATCGCGCAGGTCTGGATGGACCAGGGCGCATCCGCGCGCTTTGCCTTGGCCGAACTTGGTCCCGGGCGCGGCACGCTCATGGCCGATATTCTACGCGCCACGGCGCGGGTGCCGGGGTTCCACGCAGGGGCAGAGCTGCACTTGGTCGAAGCATCTCCGGTTTTGCGCGCGGCGCAGGCCCAGCGCGTGCCCGGTGCGGTCTGGCATGACACATCCGACAGCCTGCCCGAGGATTGCCCGCTTTTCGTGGTTGCCAATGAGTTTTTCGACGCCCTGCCCATCCGCCAATTCCTGCGCCACCCCAAGGGCTGGGTCGAGCGCGTGGTGGGGCTGGAAGGCGACAAGCTGGCGTTTGGCTTGACACCGCCTGCCCCGCTATCCGGCTTGGACCACCAGCTGGACGGCACCCCAGAGGGCAGCATGGTGGAAACCTGCGCCCCGGCCCTGCCGATCATCGACGCGATCAGCACACGCATTCAACGCCATGGCGGCTTTGCGATAATCATCGATTATGGCGATTGGGGCAGCACGGGCGATACGTTGCAAGCCATCTGGCGGCAACAAAAAGACCATCCGCTGGCCAATCCGGGCGAAGCCGACCTGACGGCGCATGTCGATTTCCGCGCCTTGGCAGAGGCCAGCCCCTTGGCCGCAACGCCGTTAACCTCGCAAGGCGCGCTGCTTGCACAGCTTGGAATAGCCCAACGCGCGCAGGTGCTTGCCCAAGGTCTGACAGGGGCGGCGCTTGAAAGCCATCTGGCCGCATATCGGCGCTTGACCGATGCCGCGGAAATGGGCCAGCTATTCAAGGCGCTCGGTCTTTACCCGGTCGGTGCGCCGCAACCGCCCGGTTTTGGACAGGTGACGTGACGCTAGAGATTATCACATCGGATGCGCTTGCGCCCCTGCGGCATGGGTTTTTCACCCGGCGCGGCGGCGCCTCTTCCGGTATTTTCGCGGGGCTGAATTGTGGCCCCGGTTCAACCGATCAAAGCGACAGCGTGCGCCTGAACCGCGCCCGCGTGGCCACCGCGATGGAGGTGGAGCCGAACGCGCTTGTCACCGTGCACCAAGTGCATTCGGCAGATGTGGCCAGCATAAACGCGCCCTTGGCAGATGCCGACCGCCCGCGCGCCGACGCGGTTGTGACCGCAACGCCGGGGCTGGCGCTGGCCATTCTGACCGCAGATTGTCAGCCGGTCTTGTTTGCCGATGCGGATGCGGGCGTCATCGGTGCCGCCCATGCCGGTTGGCGCGGCGCGCTGGATGGGGTGCTCGAGCAAACGATTGATGCGATGATCGCCCTTGGCGCGCGGCGCGACAATATCACCGCCGTGATCGGCCCCTGCATCAGCCAACGCAATTACGAGGTTGGGCAGGATTTTCTGGAAAAGTTCCTGGATGAAGACCCCGATCACACCCACCACTTCGCCAATGGCGAGAACGGGCGCTACCAGTTCGACCTGCCGGGCTTTAGCCTTGCTCGTCTACGTGCAGCGGGGGTCGATGCGCATTGGACCGGGCACTGCACCTATGCCGACCCGGCGGCGTTCTATTCCTACCGCCGGTCCTGCCACGAGGGGCAGGCCGATTACGGGCGGCTGATTTCGGTCATCCGGCTTTAGGCGTCCAGCCCTGCGTTGAATTCCGCCATCAAGGCGCGCACGACTTCGCGCAGCGCTTCGGGAGCGGCTGCGCCCGCATCCACCGCTTTGGTATAGACTGCGCGCTGGCGTTCGGCGCTGGTGCCATGGGCGACTATATCTTGCGCGGCGCGCAATTCGTTCAGGCAGCCCAAAGCCATGGCGTCAGAGTCCAGAAGGTCGATCAGTTCCGCCACCAATTCGCCCATGGGTGCCACCGCGCCGCGTCCGATATCCAGCAGCCCCTCGCGTGGGCCGTAGCGCTGCGCCCGCCAGCGGTTTTCGGCAATCAGGAAGCGGTCATAGATGCGCCAGCGTTGGTTGCGGCGGCGCAACTCGACCAGCATGCGGGTGATGGATTGCACAAGCGCTGCAATCGTCAGCGTATACTCCATGATCGGCATGACGTCGCAAATCCGCGCCTCGATTGTCGGAAAGCGGGCCGAGGGGCGAATATCCCACCAGATTTTCGACGTGTCCTCGATCAGCCCTGCCCCAATCAGCATATCGACCGAGCGGCGATATTCGGCATAAGAGATGAAATCGGGCGGCAAGCCGGTGCGCGGCAGGTTGTCGAACACGCTCAGCCGGTAGCTGTTCAGCCCGGTATCCTGCCCGCCCCAAAAGGGCGAGGAGGTGGACAAGGCCAGCAGGTGCGGCAGAAAATAGCTGATCTGGCGCATGATATCCATGCGCAGGTCATCATCCGGCAGGCCCACATGCACATGCGTGCCGCAGATCAGCATGCGCCGCACCACGCCGCCCAGATCGCGCGCCAGATCGTCATAGCGGGGCTTTTCGGTGTGTTTGCGCGATTGCCAATCGGCGAAGGGATGGCAGGACACGGCCAAAGGCGCCATGCCATATTGGGCCGCACAGCTGGCAATCGTGCGGCGCAGATGCCCCAGATCGGCACGCGCCTCGGCCACGCTGGCGCAAATCCCGGTGCCGACCTCGATCTGGCAGGCCAGAAATTCGGGCGAGACCTGATCGCCCAGTGCCTGCGCGCAGTCGCGCATCAGCGCATCGGGCACATCGACCAGCGCACAGGTTTCGGCATCGACCAGAAGGTATTCTTCTTCAATGCCAAGCGTATAATCAACATCCACCATGCGGAACATGCTGCCGCGAAAAAAACCGCCGCGCAAGAATTTGCTGTGGCGAGACGCGCAACAGCGCGGTAGCCATACCGCATGATCCTGAACGCGCGCTTGCCCTTTGCCCCATGGGTGGACCCTGCCCGCCGCCGCCTGCCGGGCGTCATGCCATTGGCGCGGGCCGATTGGTTGCTGATCTCGGACGCGTATGCAGCACAAATGGCAGAGCGTGCCCGGCTTTTGGCAGAGCGCCCGAGCGACGTCATGGCCTGCCTAACCCAAGCCGACGATGCGGTGGCGGAATTGCTGAGCATTGTGCTGGCCGACCTGCCGGGCCATGGCTTCACGCTGGACGGCACGCACATCACCTGCCCCGATGGGCGTGACCTAGACATCTCCGCCCTGCCCCCGCTTCATGCGTTGGGCCTGCTTGTGCAGGAGGATTTCTGCATTCTGCAAAAACCCCAAGGCAGCGCGGAACATGTGCTGACGGGTGCGGTGCTGTGTTTTCCCTCTAGCTGGACACTGGCGGAAAAACTGGGGCGGCCATTGCTGCGCATTCATGCCCCAGTTGCCAGCTATGACGACCAGATGGGCGCCCGCGTGCAGCGCATGTTCGACGCTATTCGCCCCGAACAGCCACTTTGGCGCGCGAACCTGCTGCGCTACACAAACGCGGCGCTTTACCAGCCGCGCCCGGAATTCGCGCCCAAAGACAAGCGTGACGATGGTGATTTCATCCGCTCGGAACGGCAATGCCTGTTGCGCCTGCCACGAACCGGCGCTGTAGTGTTTTCCATCCATACAGCGCAAGTGCGCCGGTGCGATTTGCGCCCGGAGGAGGCACGGGCCTTGGCCGAAATTCTTGCCTAGCGCGGGCTGGAGCCCGAGGTCAGCAAGCGCCCGCGATCATCCGACGCGATGACCGGGGCGCGCAGCCGGGCCGCGCGGGCACGCAAGGCTGCAGCGCGCGCTTGCGGGGCAGCAGCAACGCTGAGCGCGGTCTCGTCATCCGGGCGGGTGGCTTGATCAAGCATCCCAGAGATGGGCACCAAAGACGGGACCGTTCCCGGCGCAAGCCGGTCCGCGGGCGGCAGGTCAGGGGGTGTCACACAGGCCGAAAGCCCGGCGCAAAGGCAGCAGATCAAGATGGCGCGGTGCATGGCGTGGACCCGTGTTAAAGTCCTGCTACCCTACCCTTTGAACGGCTTGCGGCGCAAGGCGATCTTGCCTTGCGCCCCCAAA
>JAFGVZ010000036.1 GCA_016937725.1 Paracoccaceae bacterium
CTCGGCATCTACCCGGTCATAGGCCCAATCCTGCGTGTGGCGGCCCGTGAATACGCCCGAGGACAACATGGCCGGCGCAAAGCGCGTCCCTTCCTCATTCGTCCAGTTTACAACCACGATCGGGTGCTTGGTCTTGATGTCCAGATCGTTCAGCGTGCGCACTACTTCCAGACCGCCCAGCACGCCGAGCACGCCGTCATATTTGCCGCCTGTCGGCTGCGTATCCAGATGCGACCCCATATAGACGGGCAGCGCGTCTGGGTCGGTGCCGGGGCGGGTGGCGAACATGTTGCCCATTGTGTCCACACCCATGGTCATGCCCGCGTCTTCGCACCAGCGCTGGAACAAGGCGCGGCCCTCGGCATCGGAATCGGTCAGGGTTTGGCGGTTGTTGCCGCCCGCCACGCCGGGGCCGATCTTGGCCATCTCCATCAGGCTATCCCAAAGTCTGTCCGGGTCGATGCGGAAATTTTGGCCGTTGCACATGGTATGTCCCTCTTGGCAGGTGAGAATCCATCTCTGGCTTCACTGGCTAGGCAGAGCGTGGGCCACCACTTGGGCGATGGTCAACAATTTTTGACCATTTGGACAGAAAAATATCGCATCCCACGTTGAAGTGTTGAATCCTGCCCGTGCCTTGTGCAGCATTCACGGGAAAGGTAGCCCCGCATATGAACAGCCCGCGAAAAGCGACACGCATTCAGCGCGAAAAGCGCGAGGTCATTCTGACAGCGGCGCTGGAGGCGTTCTCTGAAGATGGGTTGCGCGGTGCGACGCTGGAAAAGATTGCAGAGAAGGCCGGTATGTCGAAGCCTCATGTGGTCTATTACTTCGGCAGCAAGGACGCGATCTACACAGACCTGTTGCAAAGCTTGCTGGAAGTTTGGGTCCAGCCCCTGCGCGATCTGTCTGAGGATGCCGACCCGCTCGCCGCCATTCTGACCTATATGCGCCGCAAGCTGCGGATGAGCCAAGATATGCCGCGCGAATCCAAGATGTTCGCCACCGAAATCTTGCATGGTGCACCGCGGATGCGCCCGCAATTGTCGGGCGATCTGAAGGTGCTGGTCGATGAGAAAGCGGCACTGATCGCGCGGTGGAGTGCCGAGGGCAAGATCGCCAAGATCGACCCGCATCACCTGATTTTCTCGATTTGGGCGATGACCCAGCATTATGCCGATTTTGATATTCAGGTCGAAGCGGTTCTGGGCGATGCCCGCAAGGCAAACCTGTATGACGAGGCGGATGCCTTCCTTACAGAGTTTTTCGTGCGGGCGCTTCGGCCCTGAGCAGCATCAGAAGCGCCAGAAGTGTTGCCGCGATGCCAAGCAGAATGAGTGCAGCGGGCCAGCGGCCGGCACCGATCTCCCATAGCACGACCCAAGATGGCACAAGGTAAGTATAGGCCATGACCTTGGCGCCCGGCAGGCGTTTCGCGGCGTATTGCAGCAAGAAAAAGGTCAGCGCCGTGGTGATGATCGCCAGATAGGCCAGCACCCACCACACCCGTGCGGGCAAGGCCAGAAACGGTGTGACCACGGCTTCGGGTGCTGCATAGACCGATGTGGCCAGAAGCGCGCCAATCGTTGTGCCGAAAGACGATTGCAGCGCTGTAACGTCATGGCAAAGGCGGCGCAGCAGGGCCGGAACAGCGGCATGGGCGAGCGCACCGAAGAAAAAGATCGCCTCTCCCGTGCCAATTTCAAAGCGCATCAAAGCCGCCAGATCGGCCCGAAAGATTACCAAAACTGCGCCTGCTGCCCCGATCAGCAGCGCCGACAGCACCCAAACCCCGGTTGCCTGCCGCGCAATAAGCCAGCCATAGCCTGCCGCCATCAGCGGTGTCAGGGTGAAAACGGCAGACGTGGAAATAGCGCTGGTGCGCGCCAGAGCTTCGAACATGGTGATGAAATAAATGGCCATTAGTGCGCCAATCAGCGCAAAGCGCCAGAAGCGCGTCCAAACCGGTTGCACGCCCATCCAAAGGAAGATGCCCCACAGGACGAATGTCGCCACGATAAAGCGCAGTGCCATAAGGACGCCCGGGTCGATATCGCCCGCAATAAACTGCCCGAAGAAAAACGAAAGCGACACCAGCAGCGAAAAGATCAGCATCGCTATATGGCCTTGCGCTTCCGTGGTGGCACTATTCAGCAGCTTTGGCCATCGGGTTGTTGGGGTGGGTTGTCCAATTGGCATAGGCTTCTTCCACCACCTTCCCCGTGCGTTCGTCCACCTGGCCGGGTTGCAAGACTTCCATGGTGATGCAGTCATCTACCGGGCAGACATTGACGCACAGGTTGCAGGCCACGCATTCGTCATCCATCACTTCGAACACGCGATCTGGCGACATGGAAATGGCCTGATGCGACGTGTCCTCGCAGGCGGCGTAGCAGCGCCCGCATTTGATGCACAGGTCTTGGTTGATCCGCGCTTTGGTGATGTGGTTCAGGTTCAGATATTGCCAATCAGTTACATTGGGCACGGCGCGGCCCACGATGTCGCCTGTGGACGCATAGCCTTTTTCATCCATCCACTGGCTTAGGCCAGAGATCATTTCCTGCACGATCTTGAAGCCATAGGTCATAGCGGCGGTGCAAACCTGCACATTGCCAGCCCCAAGCGCCATGAACTCGGCAGCATCGCGCCAAGTGGTTACGCCGCCAATGCCCGAAATGGGCAGGCCGCGCGTAGCCGGATCGCGCGCGATTTCGGCGACCATGTTCAGCGCAATGGGCTTCACGGCGGGGCCGCAATAGCCGCCATGCGTGCCGCGCCCGTCAATCATCGGTTCCGGGCTCATACTGTCCAGATTGACCGCGGTGATGGAATTGATCGTGTTGATCAGCGACACCGCATCGGCACCGCCATTCTTGGCCGCGCGGGCAGGCCCACGGATATCGGCGATATTCGGCGTCAACTTCACGATCACGGGCTTGTCGTAATAGGTCTTGCACCAGCGCGTGACCATCTCGACATATTCCGGCACTTGGCCCACGGCGGCACCCATGCCGCGCTCGCTCATCCCATGCGGGCAGCCGAAATTCAGCTCTATCCCGTCTGCGCCTGTTTCCGCCACGCGCGGCAGGATGGCTTTCCACGAGTCCTCGTCGCAAGGCACCATAAGCGAGACGATCATTGCGCGGTCGGGGTAGTCGGCCTTGACGCGTGCGATTTCCTCTAGGTTCGTCTCTAGCGGGCGGTCGGTGATCAATTCGATGTTGTTCAAACCCAGCAACCGACGATCCGCGCCCCAGATCGCGCCGTAACGCGGGCCGTTTACATTGACGACAGGTGGTCCTTCAGACCCGAGCGTTTTCCACACCACGCCGCCCCAGCCCGCTTCGAACGCACGGCGGACATTGTATTCCTTGTCGGTGGGCGGGGCAGAGGCCAGCCAGAACGGGTTGGGGCTTTTTATGCCCAGAAAGTCTGTCGTTAGGTCAGCCATCGCGGCAACTCCCTACCTATGGTTTCGCGCTACGCGCCCCGGACTTGATCCGGGAGCCTGCCCCGGACTTGATCCGGGGCCTTGTGGTCCAAGAGGTCCCGGGTCAAGCCCGGGACGGGGTCAGCCCATCAGGCTGCGGTGAATGTCGTCGGCGGCGTCGCGGCCTTCGGCAACGGCAGTCACGGTCAGATCATCGCCACCGGCTGCGCAATCGCCGCCCGCCCAAACCCCGTCGAGCGAGGTCGCGCCAGCGCCCGACACGGCAATCTTGCGACCGTCCAGTTTTAGGCCATCGGGCACGCCCTCCAGTGTCTGGCCAATGGCTTTGAACACTTGGTCAGCGGGCAGGGTAAAGGTGTCGTCCGTGACCACCAGCTTGCCATCGCGGGTTTCGGTGTAGGCGAAGGTCACGCCGGTCAAACGCCCATTCCCCTCTATCCCCACGGGCGCGGCATTGTAGATCAGCCGCACGCCTTTGCGTTGGGCATGGTCCTGTTCGTGGTCCGAGGCTGACATGGCTTCTTTACCGCGCCGATAGACAATCGTGACATCCTCTGCGCCCAGCAGCTTGGCCTGAACGCCTGCATCAATCGCGGTCATGCCACCGCCAATGACAACAACCCGCCGCCCAATGGGCAGTGCCGCCAAATCGTCAGCTTGGCGCAAGTCAGAAATGAACGCCACGGCATCCTCGGCGTGGTCCTTGTCTTCGCCCGGCACACCAAGTGCATTCACGCCGCCCAAGCCCATACCAAGGAACACCGCATCATACTCAGTCTGCAAGGCCGGCAGGCTGATCGCAACGCCAAGCCGCTGGCCATGGCGAATGTCGATCCCGCCGATCTGCAACAACCAATCCAGTTCACGCTGGGCGAAGTCTTCGGTCGATTTGTAGGCGGCGATCCCGTATTCGTTCAGCCCACCCCCCTTGGGTTTGGCTTCAAAGATCACAACGTCATGCCCGTGCATCGCCAGCCGATGCGCGCAGGCAAGACCGGCAGGTCCAGCCCCCACAACGGCAATTGTTTTCCCTGTCGGGGCCGCACGCTGAAACGGGTGCGCCCCGGTGGCCATCAGCTGGTCGGTAGCAAAGCGCTGTAACTGGCCGATCTCGACCGGTTTGCCCTCAGCGGCTTCGCGCACGCAGGCTTGTTCGCACAGGGTTTCGGTTGGGCAAACCCGCGCGCACATGCCGCCAAGAATATTCTGGCTCAGGATCGTGCGCGCCGCCGCTTTCGGTGTGCCAGTTGCGATTTGCCGGATGAACAACGGAATATCGATTTCCGTGGGGCAGGCGGTGATGCAAGGGGCATCATGGCAGAAGTAGCAGCGATCCGCGGCTACTGTTGCTTCGTGTGGATTAAGGGGCGGGTAGGCGTCGCGGAAGTTCTGCTCAAGGATCGCGGGCCCTAGACGCCCTGGCATTACGCCGTCGCTTCGCTGCGGTGCTGTCATGACTGATTCCCGTTGGCTAACTTTGCTACTGCAACACAGATCTATAAATCTGACCAGATGGTAAAATTTTGAATTCCGGTAAAATACAGCATGATCTTGACTGATGGGTTACGGAAGATTTGCCTAACTAGCGGAAAGATCAGTCATTTTGTGCCAACGTGACAAAGATGGGCCCGCATCCGGCGTGCGATGGAATTGCCAATAATTTGGGCAAAGTCACGGTGTGCAACAGCCATGCGCTACGCATGATTGGTTTGCACTACGGCTTACAGGTAATCTCACATCGCTGAACGCGGTGCTTGCGACAAAACCAAACCTGTATGTGAACCTTGGTAGCGGAGGAGGGACTCGAACCCCCGACACGCGGATTATGATTCCGCTGCTCTAACCAACTGAGCTACTCCGCCAAACCGAGCCTGCGTTTAAGTGAGGCAGCGCAGAGCGTCAAGCCCCGAAGCGGCGCGCGTTTCAAGATTTCGGAACTGTATTGGCAATCAGGGTGCAGATGGTTTCTGCTGCCTGTCGCAAGGCGGCTTCGGACAGGTCCGGCAGGGTGATTTCTGCCAGCGGTGCCGTCTGTTGCGCCGCGCGCGCATAGCGCGGGTCGTAATGGTTGGCGATCAGGCTTTGCGACAGATTGATCGGGTCCAATGCCATGCTTTGCCAATGTTGCACCATCGCCGCCGAGTGGTGTTTGCGCATGCTGTCCAGAATTTGGCCAACCTGAGCATTGTCTTGCGCCAAATCCGCGTAGCGCCGGGCGATGTAGCTGGCGCGCGCGGCTAGCGGGGCTGTGATCTCTATTATATCTGCATGGCGCATGGCTTCCCACAGCATGGGTGGCAGACGGATCGCGCCGATGCGGTTCGATTCGCCCTCGATCAGCACGGGGCGGGCAGGGTCGAGTGCTGCGGTTGCCTGCGCAAGCCGCGTCTCGAACAGCTTTTGCGAAGGCTGGCCACCCGATCCGCCAAAAACAGACCCGCGATGCTGGGCCAGTCCTTCTAGGTCAATCACCTGAGCGCCCAAGGCACGGGCCTGTGTCAGAATATCGGTCTTACCCGTGCCTGTGCCGCCATTCAGCAGCACAACGCGCGCTGGGAACGGCATGTTGTAAAGCTGGTCCTGCACCATGCGCCGCCAGCTTTTATAGCCTCCCTCCAGCACAGAAACACGCCAGCCAACCTGAGACAGGATCGTGGCGAAAGACCCGGAACGCTGCCCACCGCGCCAGCAATAGACCAAGGGTTGCCAGCCGCCAGATTTGTCGGCCAAGGTTGTTTGCAGATGGCTCGCGGCATTCTGCGCCACGAGCGCCGCCCCGATCTTGCGGGCCATGAAGGGGCTTTGCTGCTTGTAGATAGTGCCGACTTCTGCGCGTTCATTATCCGACAGAACAGGCAGGTTTATAGCGCCGGGAACGTGGTCTTCGGCAAATTCCGAGGGGGCGCGCACGTCGATGATTGTGTCGAACGCAGTTTCGCTCAGGGCGCGGATAGAAGTGGGTGCGTAGCGCGAAAGGGTCATGCCTGCTGCTATAGGGCCAATGTCAGGGGCTTTCACGCGGAAAAACGGGGACCATATCGTATCGGCTTGCCACCTTTGGCACAGCGTGCCCGCGCCAAAGGCAATGAAGGCCTAGTCCTGCGCGCGCAAAATGCTTGCCGGTTTTGCGCTCAAGGGCCGCAGCGCGAACAAAAGCCCTGCGATCAGCGTGGCGATCACGCCGCCGGCGATGATGCCGAGTGCTGAATAGGGTTCAAACCGGTAAGGGCTTTCCATAACAAAGCGCATGACCGCCCAAGAGGCCAGCGCACCCGCACCCAAGGCCACAATGCCCGCCGCCGCGCCCATCAATGCAGAGCGTAGCGCGAAACTGGTCAGGATGGCCCGGCGGCTGGCCCCCAGCGTTTTCATCACGGCGGATTCGAACACGCGGGCCCGCTCGCCTGCCGCTGCCGCCCCGATCAGCACCACAAAGCCCGTCAGCAAAGTGGCAAGGGCCGCGTAACTGGTCGCCGTGGCCATGGTTGACAGGGCATCTGTCACACGTTCCGCCGCTTCGCGCACGCGGATGGCGGTGATGTTGGGGAACATGTTGGACAAGTCGCGCAGGATCGCGCCCTCTGCGGCCTGTGTGGCGTAGACGGTGGCAATATGCGTGTGCGGTGCAGCCGAGATGGGCATGGGCGACATGACCATCACAAAGCCGATACCCCCGGTCGAGAAATCGACTTCGCGCAGGCTGGCGATGGTTGCGGTAATCTCGCGGCCCAGCACGTTGACGGTCACTGTATTGCCCAAGGTCAGGCCCAGTTCATCCGCCTCTTCCTGCGCGAAGCTGACCAAGGGCGGGCCTGCGTAATCAGGTGCCCACCATTCACCGGCGGTGATCGTGGTGCCTTCGGGCAACTTTGCCGAATACGACACGCCACGGTCGCCGCGCAGCACCCAATGGCCAGAATTCGGATGCTCGCGCGACGGGGTGCCATTAAGCGCCGTTACGACGCCCCGCAGCATGGGGGCAGTTTGCACATCTTCAACATCGGGATCTTGCGCCAGCCGCTCCAGAAACCCGTCAAGTTGCGTATTCTGGATATCTAGGAAGAAATAGCTTGGCGCACGTTCCGGCAGGTCGGTGGCAATGGCGTTGCGCAGGTTGTGGTCAATCTGGCCCACGGCGGCCAGCACCGTCAGACCCAGACCCAAGGACAGGATCACAGCGCCCGCGCCCTCGCGCGGGTTGGAAATGGCCCCCATTGCCATGCGCAACGCGGTCTTGCCGCGCAAGGCGCGCGACCGTGCCATGCGCCGCGCCAAGGCACGCACACCGAAAGCCGCCAACGCCAGAACCGCCAGCGCGCCCAGAACGCCGCCTGCCGTGGCGAAAGCCAGAACGGGAACAGATGCGAAAGCGGCGGAGATCAGCACAAGCACCACCACCAGCGCAGCAATCACCAGCAGATAGGGCAGGCGGGGCAGGGCTTGGGTGGCCTCGTTCGCGCCGCGAAATATCGCGGCGGCGCGCACATGTTCCGTGCGCGCCAAGGGCCACAGTGCGAAAATCAGGGCAGTCAGAGCGCCATAAATCGCGGCTTCAGCCAAAGCCGCAGGCGACAGGCTGATTTGCAAGGTCACCGGCAATTGATCGGCGACCAAGGGCGCGACAATGAAGGGCACCAATGCTCCCAGTGTCAGCCCCACGGCAAGCCCCAACCCGGTCAAAACGCCGATCTGCATCAGGTAGATGGTAAAAATCGTGCGGCTTTGTGCGCCCAGCGTTTTCAGCGTGGCGATGGTGTTGGTCTTGCCGTCCAGATAGGTGCGCACGGCTGCCGACACGCCCACGCCGCCCACGGCCAGCCCCGCCAGCCCCACCAGCACAAGGAAAGACGACACCCGGTCGATGACCCGGCGCACCTGCGGGGCGGCGTTGCGGCTGTCGCGCCAGCGCACCCCCGCGCCTTCCAGCCCGGCCAAAGCGGCCTCGCGTGCTTGGTCCAGATCGGTATAGGGCAGAAGCAGGCGGTAATTAACTTCATACAACGTGCCCGGCCCCAGTAGTTCCGCATCGGCCAGATCGGCGGTGCGCACCAAGGTGCGTGGGCCAAAACCGAAATTACCGCCGAACCCGTCAGGTTCGCGCAGAATATGGGCCGTCAGCACGAAATCTTGCACACCAAGCCGGAAGGTGTCGCCCATCGCCAGCCCCAAACGGTCGGCAAGTATCGGCTCCATCACGCCACCGGGAAGGCCATTTGCCCCATCCAACGCTTGCGCCAAGGGGATAGGCGGGTCGAGCCGCATCTCGCCTACCAGCGGATAGGCACTGTCCACGGCTTTCACTTGGGTGATCGCGCGCTCCGCATCCTCGCCGCCCATGCCCGCCACGGCCATGGAGCGGAAATCGACCACTTCCGAAACGGCGCTGCCGAAACCGTCGATGAAGGCGCGTTCCGCGGCATTCGCTTCGCGGTAGGTGAAGCGCAGTTCCGCGTCACCGCCCAAAAGGGTTGCGCCTTCGCGTTCCAGACCTGCATCAATCGCGCTGCGGATGGAGCCGATGGCGGCGATGGCCCCCACACCCAGCGCGAGACAGGCCAGAAACACCCAGAACCCGCGCAAGCCGCCGCGCAATTCGCGGCGGGCAATGTTCCACGCAACCCGCATTATTCGGCGGCCTTTGCCAGTCGCGGCTTGTCATCCGCGACCCGTCCATCGGCCAGATGGATCACCCGGTCGCAGCGCGCGGCCAGGTCTGGCGCATGGGTGACCAGCACCAAGGTCGCGCCGTGGCGGTCGCGCAGGCCGAACAAAAGGTCCATGATCGCCTGCCCATTCGGGCCGTCCAGATTGCCCGTGGGTTCATCCGCCAGCAAGATGTCGGGGCGGGGGGCCGCCGCACGGGCCAAGGCGACGCGCTGCTGCTCGCCGCCCGACATTTGCGCGGGGTA
>JAFGVZ010000037.1 GCA_016937725.1 Paracoccaceae bacterium
CGGTTGGCCCCCACTTGCCGCACCAGCATGTAGTTCAGAATGGCGGGCGCAACGGTGGCCAGAACGATCAGCGCGATCAATATGCCAATCACCGTGCCCGATGGCTCGACACTCACGCGGCCATCGACCAGCAGCGCCACAGGCCAAGTTGCAACTGCACCAACCCCGAACATGGCCGCATTCAACAACAGAGGCGAAACCGGCTTGCGGCGGCGGAACCACACATTGCCAGCGGCGTAACTCAGCGGCGCAAGCAACGTGAAAAGCGTGCCGATCCCCGCCTGCCCCAGTGAATTGCCCAAGAAAGACGGCCCCGCGATCAGCGCGACGCCCCCCAACCCCAGCAGAATGCGCAAGGTTTGCTCCAGCGTCACCGGCTCGTCGCGCAAGAACAAAGCCGCCAGCGCCAGCGTGAAGATGGGCATGGTGGCATAAAGCAGCCCGCCCATTCCGGACGGGATATATTGCAGCCCCACCGCCAGCGTCACGAAGGGCACGGCAATGACCAGAATGCCGCCAACCAGCGCGGTCACGACCGCTTCCAGCCCGTTCCAGCCGGGTTTGCCAATCAGCCCTGCCACGATCAACAACAGCGGCAGACCAAGGGCCGCACGCAACGCGCCCAATGTCAGCGGCGGGAAATAGTGCACCGCCAGCGCAATCAGAAGGGGTGCGGCCCCGAAGGCCGCCGCCGTCAGGACCAGAAGGGCCGTGTCGCGCCAGTCAGAGCGTGGCATTCACCGCCCCGCCATCCAGAAGCAGGTTTTGCCCCACGATAAAGCCCGCATATTGAGAACACAGGAACGCACAGGTCGCGCCGAATTCCTGCGCCGTGCCATAGCGGCCTGCGGGGATGGTGGCTTCGCGTTTCTTGCGGGCTTCGGCAACCGTGCTGCCATCGGCCTTGGCCACGCCCTGATCGAGCGACGTCGCGCGGTCGGTGTCGTGGATACCCGGCAAAAGGTTGTTCATGATCACGCCCTTGCCCGCCACCTGCCGCGACGTGCCTGCCACATAGCCCGTCAGTCCGGCGCGCGCCGAATTCGACAGGCCCAGAACCGGGATGGGCGACTTAACGGACCCAGAGGTGATATTGACCACCCGGCCCCAGCCCCGGTCGATCATGCCCGGCACCAGTGCCTTGATCAGCGCGATGGGTGTGAGCATGTTGGCGTCGAGCGCCTTGATGAAATCCTCGCGCTCCCAGTCGGACCACATTCCGGGTGGCGGGCCACCCGCGTTATTGACCAGAATATCCACGTCGCCCGCGGCTTCCAGCACCTTGGCGCGACCGTCTTCGGTGGTGATATCAGCGGCAACTGCCACGACCTCTACCCCGTATGTGGCGCGGATATGGGCGGCGGTGGTCTCTAGCGCCTCCGCACCGCGCGCATTCAGCACCAGATGCACGCCCTCGGCGGCCAAGGCTTCGGCACAGCCGCGCCCAAGACCTTTGGAGCTTGCGCAGACCAGCGCGCGTTTGCCAGCGATTCCCAGATCCATCTCGATCCTCCCGTTATTTCACCTGTGCAGGGGTAGCATTAGCGCGCGGCAGGGGAAAGACGAGACGGGCACGCGACCATGTCGCTGGCAGACAAATTCGTGTCGTTGGGGTTGCATGTCCCCCCCTGACCCGTGTTAGCGTGATCACACAAGCTTAACATAAGAAACAAGCATGGAGGGACCATGTATCGGAAAGTCATCTTTCCGGTCGATCTGTCGCATATCGACCATCTGACCAAGGCACTGGCCATCGCGGCGGACCTTGCCAAGCACTACGAAGCCGAGATTTGCTATGTCGGCGTGACCGGCACGGCCCCCGCCCCCGGCGCGCATAGCCCTACCGAATATACCGAGAAGCTGGCCAAGTTTGCTGCCGAACAGGGCGCCGCTCATGGGGTCGACGCCTCATCGAAGGCTTGCGTCAGCCATGATCCAAGCGTGGACACCGACAAAACGCTGTTGGCGGCCATTGCAGAGCTGGGCGGCGATCTGGTCGTTATGCAGACGCATGCCCCCAACGCGCTCGACTACATCTGGGCCGGGCATGGCGACACGATTGCCGCGCGGGCCGATATGTCCGTGTTCCTTGTGCGCTAAGCGCGCTGGAAACACCCCTTGCCGCCCGCAGGCGGCCAAGAAGGAGACATTACATGTCACAAGAAGACACTGACATCGAAGCGATCCCGGAACCCGAAGGGGCGTCCGAGGTGATCGAGACCGATTACGAGATCGGCCAGGACAATATTACCCCGCAAATCGGCCCGTTCGGGCTGGATATTCACAACCCCGTCTTCGCCATTTCCGGCATTGTCGTGGTGGCCTTTGTCATCCTGACACTGATGTTTCAGGATTCGGTCGGGCCGGCCTTCGGCGCGATGCGCGGGTTCCTGACCTCTACCTTTGACTGGTTTTTCCTGTCGGCGGCGAATGTTTTTGTCATCGTCTGCCTTGGTATCCTCGTCTCGCCCTTGGGCAAGGTGCGGATCGGCGGCGTCGAAGCAACCCCCGATTACAGCTATCTGGGCTGGTTTGCGATGCTGTTCGCAGCTGGCATGGGCATTGGCCTGATGTTCTTTGGCGTGCTGGAACCGGTTTACTATTTCGGCACCCCGTGGGGCGATAACCCGCTGGGCGGGTCGCTTGGCATTGTCGAAGGCGTGTTGGCCGACCCCGAAACGGTCGAATCCGCGCGGCGTCTGGCCATGGCCTCGACCATCTTTCACTGGGGCCTGCACCCTTGGGCGATTTATGCCATCGTTGCGCTGTCGCTGGCGCTATTTGCCTATAACAAGGGCTTGCCGCTGACCGTGCGCTCGATCTTCTACCCGATCTTTGGTGAGCGGATTTGGGGCTGGCCGGGCCATGTCATCGACATTCTGGCGGTATTTGCGACCATTTTCGGGCTGTCCACCTCGCTGGGGCTGGGCGCGCAACAGGCCTCGGCCGGTCTGGGCTTCGTGCTGGATATGCCGGAACTGGGCACAAGCATCACCACTTCGCTGGTCTTGATCGCCATCATTACCGGCATGGCGCTTATCTCGGTGCTGCGCGGCTTGGATGGCGGCGTTAAAATCCTGTCGGAAATCAATATGGGCCTTGCGCTGCTGTTGATGGTCTTCGTGCTGCTGGTTGGCCCGACGCTGGTGCTGCTGGGCAATCTGTTCGGCAATATCGGGGCCTATTTCAGCGAAGTCGTGAACCTGTCGAACCCGGTGGGCCGCGAAGATGAC
Organism: Paracoccaceae bacterium; assembly: GCA_016937725.1. GTDB lineage: Bacteria > Pseudomonadota > Alphaproteobacteria > Rhodobacterales > Rhodobacteraceae > Roseinatronobacter. The sequence goes on from JAFGVZ010000037.1 coordinate 3,234, forward strand.
GGTTTCCGCCAAGGCTGGACCGCGTTCTATTGGGCGTGGTGGATCAGCTGGTCGCCCTTCGTGGGCATGTTCATCGCCCGCGTCAGCCGGGGCCGCACCGTGCGCGAATTCATCACCTGCGTGTTGATCATCCCGACGCTGGCTTCGGCCATCTGGATGACCACCTTCGGCGGCACCGCGATCCAGCAATTGATCGAGAGCGCCTCGGAAGCGGCGGTGTTCGGCTACGTCATCGACTCTTACGTGCCCGAATTGTCGCTGTTTGGGATGCTGTCGGAACTGCCGCTGGCGGGCATCACCTCTGTGCTGGCGATCATTCTTGTGATCGTGTTCTTCGTCACCTCGTCCGATTCCGGCTCGCTGGTCATCGACACGATCACGGCGGGTGGCAAGATCAACGCCCCGGTCAGCCAGCGCGTGTTCTGGGTGATCTTCGAAGGGCTGGTTGCCGCATCCTTGTTGCTGGGCGGGGGTCTGGTGGCGTTGCAGGCGGCATCCGTCTCGACCGGGTTGCCCTTTGCGATCGTGTTGCTTCTGGCGTGCTACGCGCTGATACGCGGGCTGATGTCGGAACCCCGCTGAACGATCCGCATAGAACGATAAAACGGGGCCGCTCTGGCCCCGTTTTTTATGACGTTGCGTCGCTTGACCCTAGGTCTTGCTTGCCCAAATCCGCGCCGGTGCGTTTCACTCGACACAGCGTCTTTTTGGGAGGAGAGACATCATGCGCATTACCCTTGCTACACTCGCGGCCTTGACCCTGATGGCCACCCCGACCTTGGCAGACCCAAGCCACGGCCTGTGGAAAACCAAGCCCGACGACAATGGCAATTTCGGCCATGTCCAGATGCAGACCTGCTCCAATGGCCGCATCTGCGGCGGGCTGGTCGCGGCCTTTGGCCCGAATGGACAGCCCATTCCGTCCGACAATATCGGCCGTGCGATTGTCTGGGACATGGTGCCGAAAGGCGATGGCAGCTACGGCGACGGTAAGGTCTACGCGCCCGACCGCGGCAAGACTTACAGCGCCAAGATGGAATTGCGCGGCAACTCTCTGGGCGTGTCAGGCTGCGTGATGGGTATCTGCCGCGAATCCGTTTGGACCCGCGCAAGATAAGCAGGCAAAGCCGCGACACTTAACCCATTGGAGCGCCGGGTATGTTGCGCTAAATTGCCCTTGGGGAAGGCGCTTGCTCTTAGCGCGCATGGGTAAAGCACGGCATGACGCATTTCGATTGCGAAATCTTCGATGCAACAGCATTGAGGGCCTTCTGGGGCATCAATGAGGGCGAGCCATTGGGCCCGCCCGACCTACTATGTTCGGGCGACATTTACCAACTGGTCGACCATGTCACCCCTCGGACCGTGCGCATTGACGTGTCCGAAGACAGCATCATGATCGCGCATGACCCGCATCCAGACCCGCTGAATGGCGCGGTCAAGGTCTTGGCCGAATTGCGGCTGATGGCCCAAGATAATGAGATGGTCGATGCGCTACTGCTGGATGTAAGCGCGCGGATTTGCTTGCTGCCCCTCTCCCCGCTGCGGCGGGATGCGCGCTACGCGCTGATCGGCATAGACCCCGGCCAAACCCGCTTGCGCTTATCACAGCTTGTGCTGGGCAGTTTTTGCGCGGGCACCCGTATCATGGCCGGTGACGGGCAGCTTTTGCCAATCGAAACGCTCGAGGCGGGGCAATACGTTCTGACTCGCGACAACGGCGCGCAACCGCTTCTGTGGGTGGGAAAGATCACGGTGCGCGCAGTGGGGCTATTTGCGCCCGTGCGTCTGCCCGCGGGGATGCTGGGCAATCTGGGCCCGCTGGTGGTCGGCCCGTTGCAGCGTATTTTCCTTTATCAGCGCGGCGGGCTGACCGCGAATGGCCGGTCCGAGGCACTGGTGCAGGCGCGCTACCTTGTGGATGGTGTGCGCGTGCAGCAGCGCGAGGGCGGCTTTGTGACCTATCACGCGCTGGTGTTTCAGGATCACCAGATCATCTATGCCGAGGGTGTGCCGGTCGAAAGCCTTCTCGTCTCTCGCGCAACGGTTGCACGACTTCCAGATGCCTTTGCACGCGATCTGTCAGAGCGGTTTCCGCAACTGAACCAACGCGCCCATTTCGCGCCGGAACTGCCCGACACACATGCGGCGGTGCAAGCCATGGCCGCAAAACAAAAGGCATGACGGGCCGCGTGATCTTGGCCGCCACCGATGGCACAGACCGCTCGCGCGCGGTGCTGGGCCGCGCGGAACTGGTGGCGCGAGAATGGGGCGCGCGGCTGGCATTGGCGCATGTGCGCAAACCTTCGCATGCGCGGTTTCGCCTGCGGCTTGCCTGTACCGCGCCGAACGAGCTTGCCGACGCACTGGTCCGACATGGCGGGCGCGCCGACGATCTGTATATGCTGGAAGGTAATCCTTCAGACGCAATCGTTGCGTTGGCAACCTCGCTTGGGGCCGATCTTGTGGTGCTGGGCCTGCACCGCGCGCGGCGGGTTCTGGATACGCTGCGCATGACCACGATGGAGCGGATCGCCTTGGGCGTGGCCTGCCCGGTTCTGGTGGCGCAACGCTACCCGCCCAAACCTTATACAAGGGTTCTTGGGGCGCTCAGCTTCGACCCGATCAGCGCGCAGGGGCTGCGCTTGGCGGCCAGTTTTGCCCCAAAGGCCGCGTTTCACGCCATTCATGCCCTGCCGCACGCGCCGACCGACACAGCGGCCACCCGCACCGAAGTTTTGGGCAAGGCCATGGCGCAGCGCAAGGCGTTCCTGTCGCTCCCGGGCCTGCCTGCCGATATGCCCGCGCCCGAAATCGTGCCGGGCGGCGTGCACGAGGTCTTGCGCTACCGGATGGACGAATGGCACCCCGATCTGCTGGTCATCGGCAGCCGCTCTGGGCGCAACCCGGCACGGCTGGGCAATTACGCCCGCGACCTGATGCGCGCGCCGCCCACTGATATTCTGGTCACGACGCCTGATCTTGCTTCCGTGGCGGGCGCTCAGAATGGGTCGACAGCGCCATCAGACGGTTCTTGACGCGACAGTATTCTGGCGGGGCCAAAAGCCGGTCACCAGACCGGATCAACAAGCCAACGCACTCGTCGGTATGATGGCAAGCCGCACAGCGCCGCGTGATGGATTGCAACAGGTCCAGCGGCGCGTCGCGCGTCAGGGCGCCGGATTTGATCGCGTCGACCATATCAATCTGCAAAGCCAGCGCCATGCGCCAGATATTCAGTTCGCGCTGATGACGCGGCATGGCGGCATGCGCCATCGCGGCTTCGGGGCGCATGACGAAAAACCAACGCAGTCGGGTTACGGCTTTGAACGCGGCATTCCAATATTCCTGCACAGTTGATCCTCCTGCTGGATTCGGATTTGGCAAAAAGAAACAACTTCGGCGGAATGCCCCTATAGGTTGCATGATACCGAAAGAATCTGGCAGCGCAAGATTACTTAACACATGAGCAATCGTCGCTAAGGAATAACACCTATTCCACCCATTGATGGATTGCGCGGGGCCATCCGCCCGCGCCCCTTGGCTTGCACCCCTTGCATGGCAGCCTTGCTATAAAACCCTCGCAACCAAAAAAATTTTGCGCTACAGGGTTGTTTAACGTTGAACTATTGTCATTACGGGAGGAGTGGCTGAGCATGGCGACACGCAAAGCGACAACCAAATCCAACGTCTCGGCAGAGGAATTGCTGGGCTATTACCGCGACATGCTGCTGATCCGCCGGTTCGAGGAAAAGGCAGGCCAGCTTTACGGCATGGGTCTGATAGGCGGGTTCTGCCACCTCTATATCGGGCAGGAAGCCGTGGTGGTGGGCTTAGAAGCCGCCGCGAAGGAAGGCGACAAGCGCGTCACCTCCTACCGCGACCATGGCCATATGCTGGCCTGCGGGATGGACCCCAAAGGCGTGATGGCGGAACTGACCGGGCGCGAGGGTGGCTATTCCAAGGGCAAGGGCGGCTCTATGCATATGTTCAGCCGCGAAAAGCATTTCTACGGCGGCCACGGCATTGTCGGCGCGCAGGTGCCGCTGGGCGCGGGTCTGGCCTTTTCCGACATGTATAAGGAAAACGACAACGTCACCTTCGCCTATTTCGGCGATGGCGCGGCCAACCAAGGTCAGGTCTATGAGACCTATAACATGGCGATGCTGTGGTCCTTGCCCGTGATCTTCGTGATCGAGAACAACAAATACGCGATGGGCACCAGCGTGCAACGCGCGACCAAGTCGCCCTCGCTCTGGGAACGCGGTGCCGCTTACGGCATTGCGGGCGAAGAAGTGGACGGCATGGATGTGCTGGCGGTGAAAGAAGCGGGCGAGAAGGCGGTGGCGCATTGCCGCGCCAAGAAAGGCCCGTATATCCTTGAAATCATGACCTATCGCTATCGTGGGCATTCCATGTCGGACCCGGCAAAATACCGCACCCGTGACGAGGTGCAGAAGATGCGCGAAGAGCGCGACGCCATCGAGCATGTCCGCGAATTGCTGCTGCAAGGCAAACACGCAACCGAGGACGACCTGAAAGCCGTGGACAAAGAGATCAAGGCCATCGTCAACGAGGCCGCCGATTTCGCCAAGGAAAGCCCGGAGCCTGCGCTCGATGAGCTTTGGACCGACATTTACGCGGCCGAAGTGCCGCAGACCGCTTGAGTGGAGGGTTAGACATATGGCAACCGAAATCCTGATGCCCGCGCTCTCTCCGACGATGGAAGAAGGCACTCTGGCCAAATGGCTGGTGAAAGAAGGCGATACCGTTTCCGCAGGCGATATTCTGGCAGAGATCGAAACCGACAAGGCCACGATGGAATTCGAAGCCGTCGATGAGGGCGTGATCGGCAAAATCATGGTGCAAGCTGGCACCGAAGGCGTGAAAGTGAACACCCCCATCGCGGTGATGGTGGAAGAGGGTGAAAGCGTGGCTGACGCAGAGGCCCCGGGTCAAGCCCGGGGCGCGGCGACGCAAGTGGAAACACCCGCCCCGGCCCCCGCGCCGGGGCCTCTGGCCGCCGCCCCCGCTGCCCCCAAAACCGACGCGAGCCCCGATTGGCCCGAAGGCACAGAAACGCGCAAACAAACCGTGCGCGAAGCGCTGCGCGATGCCATGGCCGAGGAAATGCGCCGCTCGGGCGATGTGTTCGTGATGGGCGAAGAGGTTGCGGAATATCAGGGTGCCTACAAGATCACCCAAGGCCTGCTGGATGAATTCGGCGCGAAACGCGTGATCGACACGCCGATTACCGAACATGGCTTCGCGGGCATCGGTGTCGGCGCGGCGTTCGGCGGGTTGCGCCCGATTGTCGAGTTCATGACTTTCAACTTCGCCATGCAGGCGATTGACCAGATCATCAACTCTGCCGCCAAGACGCTCTATATGTCGGGCGGCCAAATGGGCTGCCCCATCGTGTTCCGCGGCCCGAACGGTGCGGCGGCCCGCGTGGGCGCGCAGCACAGCCAGTGCTATGCCGCGTGGTATAGCCATGTGCCGGGCCTGAAAGTGGTCATGCCCTATTCGGCCGCCGATGCGAA
>JAFGVZ010000239.1 GCA_016937725.1 Paracoccaceae bacterium
ATCGACCCCGCCGACTGGGACAAAGGCGCCGACCACGTCAACGCGCTGATCCAGCGGATTGTGGCAGAGCATAAGCCGAAGCCAAAGGCCAAGGCACCGCCAGCGGTGGTTGAACGGGTCAAGGCGTTCGTGCCGATCAATGCGGCAACACTTGCCCTTCAACTTCACAGTCTGATCGAAACCATCGCGCAGGAACGCGAGCATTTGCGCGGCCTCAACGCATTTAGCGCAGACGAAAAGCAAGGGTTGCACGACGCCCTCGACAATCTGGCGAGTACGGCACGTCATCTATTGGACCTGTTGCCGGAAAAAACGGCACTGAGCGATCAAACCGCAGAGGACATGGCCAGTTGGGCCATCGTGCTGAAAGATCAGGCGCAGCATTGGAATACTGAGGCGAAAAAAGTCGTGTCGGGCAAACCTGCTGATGACCGGGTGGCGTTCACCGGCAGGCTGATCTTCGCCGCCGCCGTTGCCGCGCCGCTGTCGCTGATGGGGCTTGGTTCCTTCGCCGCAGTTGCTGGAGGTGCGATCTTGCTTAAAGACAAGCTGGACGTTCAAAAGGTGAAGGATGCCATTCGGTCAGTCACCTCTTCGCAATAACCCCCTTCATCTTGCCCCAAATGCTCACCCTCCCGCCGCGCCACCACAAAGCGACCGCCCCGCATATCTGGACACCCCCCGCAACCTGCGCTACCCACCCGTATGCAACCCGACCAGATCGCCATTCGCGGCCAACTCACCCCGAACCGTCCCCTCGACAGCCTGACATGGCTGCGCGTGGGTGGGCCGGCGGATTGGTTGTTCCAGCCTGCGGATGAGGATGATCTGGCCGATTTCCTGCGCCAGCTTGCGCCAAGGATCCCGGTGTTCCCGATGGGGGTCGGCTCGAACCTTATCGTGCGGGACGGGGGCATCCGGGCGGTGGTCATCCGGTTGGGGCGGGGGTTCAACGGCATCGACGTGGCCGAGGACATAACCGCAGGTGCTGCCGCCCTCGACGCGCATGTCGCCCGCAAGGCGGCGGATGCGGGGCGCGATCTGACCTTTCTGCGCACCATTCCCGGCAGCATCGGGGGCGCTGTGCGCATGAATGCGGGGTGTTACGGGTCTTATGTGAAAGACCACCTTGTCGAAATCACAGCCATCGACCGCGCAGGCGCGCGCCACACGATCCCGGCGGACGCGCTGAACCTGGCTTACCGCCAATCCGACTTGCCCGAGGGCATGGTCATCACCCAAGCGCGCTTTCATGCGCCCGTGGGCGACCCGGCGGCCCTGCACGCCCGGATGGAAGAGCAACTCGCCAAGCGCGACGCAACGCAACCTACAAAGGACCGCAGCGCGGGGTCGACATTCCGCAACCCGGCTGGGTTTTCTTCCACGGGGCAAGCGGATGACAGCCACGAGCTTAAAGCGTGGAAGGTGATTGACGAAGCCGGATTGCGCGGCGCAAAGCTTGGCGGGGCGCAAATGTCGCCCAAGCATCCGAACTTTCTGGTCAACACGGGTGGCGCATCCGCCACGGAATTGGAAGCCTTGGGCGAGGAAGTGCGAAAAAGGGTTTTCCAAAGCAGCGGCCATTCGCTACATTGGGAAATCATGCGTGTGGGCGAAGCAGGCCCGCACGCAGACTTGCCACCGTTGCTAACAAACGGGGCAGGGGCAGAATAACGCCCTGAAAAACAGGGCATAACAGGCAACGGAATTGGGCATGTCGAGCAGGGCAGCCCCCCGTATATGTGTTCTGAAAGGCGGACTCTCGGCCGAGCGCGAGGTGTCTTTGTCTTCGGGCCATGAATGCGCCAAGGCGCTACGGGTGGCAGGATTCGAGGTGATCGAACTGGACGCGCGCGGCGATGTCGTGCAGCGGCTGATAGAGATTGCGCCCGACGTGGTTTTCAACGCGCTGCATGGCCGCTACGGCGAAGATGGCTGCGTGCAGGGCATTCTGGAATGGCTGCGCATTCCTTACACGCATTCAGGCGTGCTGGCCTCGGCCTTGGCCATGGATAAGGCGCGCGCCAAAGCGGCCTTTGTCGGCGCGGGCCTGCCGGTGGTGGAAAGTCGCATCGCCCCCAAGGCAGAGGTCATGGCGGCGCATCTGTTGCCGCCGCCCTATGTGGTCAAACCCAATAACGAAGGTTCGTCCGTCGGCGTTTATCTGGTGCAGGAGGGCGCGAATTCGCCGCCGCGCCTGTCTGACCAGATGCCAGCCGAGGTGATGGTCGAAGCCTTCGCGCCGGGTCGTGAGTTGACCACAACCGTTTTGGGTGACCGGGCGCTGACTGTGACCGACATTCTGACAGATGGCTGGTATGATTATGACGCGAAATATAAGCCCGGCGGGTCGCGCCATGTTTTGCCCGCTGATCTTCCACCGCAGATTTTCGAAGCTTGCATGGAATATGCCCTGCGCGCGCATCGTGTGCTGGGCTGCCGGGGCGTGAGCCGCACCGATTTTCGGTGGGACGAAACGAAGGGCCTAGAGGGCCTGATCTTGCTGGAAACCAACACCCAGCCGGGGATGACACCGACATCGCTTGTTCCCGAACAGGCGGCCCATTGTGGGATTGCCTTTGCCGATCTGTGCCGCATGCTGGTCGAGGATGCCTCATGCGATCGGTAAACCAAGATATGGACCGCGCCAGCGCACCAGTCTCGGCTTTCGCCGCTGAGCAATCGTTCTGGGACCATCTGGGCGCAACGCGGGCGCAGGAATATGCGCAAGAGGATATTCTGGGGCTTTGTCCCGAAGTAGTGGCACCTGTATTGGCCAATCCGGTGCCCGCAGCCGTTGACAGTTTGAACGCTGCGCCGCCGACTGAAACTGACACGGCCTCGTTGGGGTTCTCGGACAGTGCCTCTGTCGCGCAAACACAGCTTCGGCCAGAGCTTTACGGGACAGCGGCGGCGCAATTGGGCGATTTGCGGCAGCGTCCGCCAGAGCCGCGCAAGGCCGTCTCTGCCGCGCAATCCCGTCGCGCGCGGCTATCGTATCGGTTGCAGCGCATTTGGCTGACGCCGTTCTATCGTGGGCTTATCACACGTGGCTTTCCCGCGTTTCTGGTGTTGGGTCTGGCGGCGATACTTTTGGCAAACCCGCAAAACCGTCTGCAAATCGCAGATTGGGGTGAAGCGCTCTATTCTGCCGTCGTTGATCGTCCCGAATTCATGGTCAATTCGCTGCAAGTGTCGCCCGTCGCGCCGGAACTTGAACGCTCTATCCGGGCGCGCTTGGCAGGAGAATTGCCGCAATCCTCGTTCCGGCTGGACCTGCCAGACCTGCGCGCCGCGATCGAGGCCTATGATTCCGTTGCTGAAGCCTCTCTGCGTTTGGGCGCGGGCGGCGAGATGATTGTTACCATCAAGGAACGCGTGCCGGTCGTGTTGTGGCATTCGGGTGCCGAGCGGCAATTGTTGGATATCGACGGTCACCGCGTGGCCATTCTGGCCCCGAATGCCCAAATGCCCGCGCTTCCCCTGATTGCGGGCGCGGGCGCTCAGGACCATGTCCGCGAGGCCTTAGCGCTGCTTGATGCGGCCTTTCCTTTGGGGGAGCGCCTGCGCGGCCTTGTGCGTGTGGGCGAGCGGCGCTGGGATGTGGTTCTGGACCGTGACCAACGCATCCGCCTGCCCGAGCAAGGCGCCATGCAAGCCTTGGAGCGCGCGTTGGCCCTTGATGATGCACAAGACCTGCTGGCGCGCGATGTGCTGGCGGTCGATCTGCGCAACCCGTCCCGTCCTGTTCTGCATGTCAGCCCCGGCGCGATAGAAACCCTGCGTGCAATCAGGCTTAATCCATCGGAGGTTTCCCCGTGACACCCGACCCTTATGCGTCCCAACGTGCCATGCGCCAGATGCGGCGTCTTGCCATCCAGCGTGGCGTGATCGGCGTGATCGACATTGGCACTTACAAGGTGGCGGCACTGGTGCTGAAGCTGGAACAGACCAGTTCCAATCCCGCCACCGGGGTGGGCAACATGGCCGGTCAAGCCGGATTCCGCGTGATCGGTGCCGGCACCACGCAATCTGTCGGGGTGCGCTATGGCGAAATCGCGGCCATGACCGACACGGAATGCGCCGTGCGCACGGCGCTGCAAGCCGCGCAGAAAATGGCGCGCGAGCGGGTGGATCATGTCATCGTGTGCCTGTCGGGGGGCAATCCGCGATCCTACGGTTTGGCGGGCAACGTCACGTTGGATGGCACGACTGTCGGCGAAAACGACATCGCTCAGGTAATGGCAGCATGCGACATGCCCGATATCGGGCGGGGCCGCGATGTGCTGCATGCCCAGCCTATCAATTTTGCGCTGGACCACCGGTCTGGCCTGTCGGACCCGCGCGGCCAATCGGGTCGGGTTCTGTCTTGCGATATGCACATGGTTACGGTGGACACGGCGCTTGTGCGCGACATTTGCAACTGCCTGCGCCGCTGTGATGTGGAAGTGGCGGGCATTACGTCCAGCGCCTATGCGACGGGTATGGCCGCGCTGGTGGAAGATGAACAAGAATTGGGCGCGGCTTGCATTGATCTTGGCGCGGGCGTGTCCAGCGTGTCGATCTTCATGAAGAAACACATGATCTATGCCGATTCTGTGCGCATGGGCGGGTCATTGGTGACCTCCGATATCAGCCAAGGCTTGCAGGTCGATTTCGCCACGGCAGAGCGGTTGAAAACCATCCATGGGGGCGTTCAGGCCACGTCGATGGATGACCGCGAGATGATCGAGATCGGGGCCAACACCGGCGACTGGGACAAGGATCGGCGCACCATCAGCCGGTCAGAATTGATCGGCATCATGCGCCCCCGGATCGAGGAAATTCTCGAGCATGTCCGGGCACGGCTGGATGCAGCGGGGTTCAGTCATTTGCCCAGCCAGCAGGTTGTTTTGACCGGGGGCGCCGCGCAGGTGCCGGGGCTTGACGGTCTGGCCGCACGCATCTTTGGCCAGCAAGTGCGCTTGGGGCGCCCTGTGCGTGTGCGCGGTCTGCCGCAAGCGGCCTCTGGCCCGGCATTTTCCAGCGCCGTTGGGCTGTGTGTGCTGGCAACGCACCCGCAAGACGAATGGTGGGATTTCGACCTGCCGATCCAAAGCTATCCGGCACGGTCGCTGAAGCGCGCGGTGAAATGGTTTCGTGATAATTGGTAACCCCAAGGTTTGGTGAAGTTGTGGAAATACGGCATAAAGATCACAATAATTCCGCAGATATAGCGGCGGAATGTGAATTTTTTGATGACCTTCGCGGGGAAGACCTGTAGAATCACTGGAAAAAGGGCAATTCCGGCGCGCAGCGTGACCTGTAAATCGGCCGGACAAAAAGAGGCGGAGTAGGCAATGGCATTGAATTTCGTGCAGGCAGAGCAGCGCAACGAATTGGCACCACGCATCACCGTATTCGGTGTGGGTGGCGCTGGCGGGAACGCGGTCAACAACATGATCGACCAAAAGCTTGAAGGGGTCGATTTCGTGGTCGCGAATACCGACGCGCAGGCTTTGCAGCAGAACCGTGCGCCCGGTCGCATCCAGATCGGTGTCAAGATCACCGAAGGGCTGGGTGCCGGCGCGCGCCCCTCTGTCGGGTCCGCCGCTGCCGAGGAAACCATTGAAGAGATCATCGACCATCTGGCAGGCGCACATATGTGCTTCATCACCGCCGGGATGGGTGGCGGCACTGGCACTGGCGCGGCCCCGATCATCGCGCAAGCTGCCCGCGAATTGGGTGTGCTGACCGTGGGCGTTGTCACGAAGCCCTTCCAGTTCGAAGGCGCGAAGCGCATGCGGCAGGCCGAAGAAGGTATCGAGGCGCTGCAAAAGGTCGTCGATACGCTGATCATCATCCCCAACCAGAACCTGTTCCGTCTGGCAAATGAGCGCACCACCTTCACCGAAGCCTTCGCCATGGCCGATGACGTGCTCTATCAGGGCGTGAAGGGTGTGACCGACCTGATGGTGCGTCCGGGCCTGATTAACCTCGATTTTGCCGATGTGCGTGCCGTGATGGACGAAATGGGCAAGGCCATGATGGGGACGGGCGAAGCTTCGGGCGAAGACCGCGCCATTCAGGCCGCCGAAAAGGCCATCGCCAACCCGCTTCTGGACGAAATCAGCCTGAACGGGGCGCGCGGCGTGCTGATTAACATCACGGGTGGCCATGACCTGACCTTGTTCGAACTGGACGATGCCGCCAACCGCATCCGCGAAAAGGTCGATCCCGAAGCCAATATCATCGTCGGGTCCACGCTTGATCCGTCGATGGAAGGATCCATCCGTGTGTCGGTCGTGGCCACGGGCATTGATGTGCAATCCGACCAGAAGGCAGAAGCGCCGCGCAATGTGGCCGCTGCCGCAGCACCGGCCCCTGCATATGTGGACCGCGCCCCTGCCGCGCCGGTGCGCATGGCCGACCCTGTGGCACCGGCTCCGCAACCAGAGCCGCAGCCGCAAATGGCGCGCCCAGAGCAGCCGAACCTGTTTGGCCAAGACCGCGTTGCCCAAGCCCCGGCACAGCCCGCGGCGCTAGAGCAGGCGCCGCGCCAGCCAATGGCCCCGTCGCGCTTCGGTGGTCACGCGGAGCAAGCCCGCCCGGCTTACGCGCCGCAACCGCAGCAGACCTATATGGAGCAAGACGAGTCCTTCGACATTGACGAGATTTTCGAAAGCCAGACCCCGGTCGCAGAGCAGTCGCCCGCAGCCGGGTTTACCGCACCCCGCCGCGCCGCACCCGGCACACCTTCCCCGGAAACGCTGGCCCGGTTGCAGCGCGCTGTTCAGAAAGCGCCTGAATCCCCGGCAGGCTATGGCCGCGCGCCAATGCCCCCGCGCGAAGCGCCGGTTGCCCCGCGCAACATGCGCCCGCAGCCGCAACCCCAACCGGCTGAGGCAGATAAGGGCTCTCGCTTCGGGATCGGGTCTTTCATCAGCCGTATGGCGGGCCAATCGCATGAAAGCCCGGCACATGGTCGGCAGGCAGCGCAGCCCGTGCAATCCTATGACGAGCAGCCAGAGCGCAGCCAAACCGACGAACGGATCGAGATTCCGGCCTTCTTGCGGCGTCAGGCGAACTGATCGGCCCGCAAGAGCGATCACATTGAAAACGTCGGGAGGGCCAGCGCTGCTGGCCTTTTCCTTTTAATTTCAGAAAGTTGCGCATAGGTTTTCGCAATGTGCGAAAATTCGCCACTTCTGGCCGCCCGTGTTACAATGGGTCACAATCTGTGAATTGCGGTTCCCGCAAGGTCTGTATTAGCAAACCGTTAATGGCCCATGAGAGGCAGCAGGCGTAAGCGGTGTGAAAATGCAAAGAACGGTTCGGCGGGATATTTCGATAAACGGCATTGGTCTGCACGGCGGTAAACCCGTGCGTATGGTCATTCGGCCTGCGCCGGCGGATGCGGGCTTGTGCTTTCACCGAACCGATGTCGATAGTTCGATCGCTGTCGCTCCCGAAAACTGGATCGAAGCCAGCTTATGCACCCTTTTGCGCAATGACGCGGGACACGAGGTGCGCACGATCGAACATCTTCTTGCGGCATTGCATGGCTGCGGTGCGCACAATGCGCTGATCGAGATTGACGCACCGGAAGTGCCGATCTTGGACGGAAGTGCCGCGCCCTTTGTGCGCCGTATATTGGAAACGGGCCTTGTCGAAAGCGCAGCGCCGCTTCGGGTGTTGCGCGTTCTGCGCGAAGTCACCGTGCGCCGTGGCGATGCGCGCGCAACCTTGCGCCCGGCGGACGAGTTCCGCATGTCTTTTGACATCGCTTTCGAAGACCCTGCCATCGGCCGTCAATCGGCCAGCATGGGCCTGCATAATGGCACGTTCCTGCGCGAACTCAGCGATTGCCGCACCTTCTGCATGCGCCGCGATGTCGAGATGATGCAAGCCAACGGGCTTGCCCTTGGCGGCACGCTTGATAATGCGGTGGTCTTCCATCAAGGCGAGGTGCTGACACCGGGTGGTCTGCGCCGCCATGACGAACCCGTGCGCCACAAGATGCTGGACGCGATGGGCGACCTTTACGTTCTGGGTCGCCCGCTTCTTGGCCATTATGAAGGCGTTCGCGCCGGTCATGCGATGACGGGTCTGCTGCTGCGTGCACTTTTGTCGGATGCGCAGAACTACCGGATAGAGCCTTGCGCACCGCATTTGCAGGCGCAATTGCCGGGTGTTGGCACCAGCCTGCGCGACCTACCGCTTTCGGCCTAGATTAAGCACATGTGCGGGGGCAAAAGGCATTTTGCGCCCGTGATTTTTCTGTGTTAGGACCGTGCCTGAGAATGACGGGATGGGGTGCTGCCAAGATGATCGTTTCGCAGGGATATGCGCGTCTGGGGCTGACAGTTGCGGTTCTGGCGTTGCTTGCAGGCTGTTCGCCGCGCGATACGCCGGACGAATCCTTGTCCGGATTCTCGGCAGAAGAGATTTACAAGCGTGGCGAGTATGAGTTGGAAACCTCGCGCCGGTCGGAAGATTCGCTGCGCTATTTCCAGGAAATCGAGCGGCTCTATCCCTATACCGAATGGTCCCGCCGGGCGTTGATCATGCAAGCTTTCGCCCATCATCGTGCGCGCGAATATGAAGAAAGCCGTGTTGCTGCACAGCGTTTTCTGGACACCTATCCCGGCGATGAAGATGCGCCTTACGCCGCCTATCTGCTGGCGCTGTCCTTCTATGACCAGATTGACGAAGTGGGCCGTGACCAGGGCTTGACCTTTCAGGCGCTTCAGCACCTGCGCCGCGTGATCGAAGATTACCCCGATACCGATTATGCCCGGTCTGCGGTGCTGAAATTCGACTTGGCTTTCGACCATCTGGCTGCCAAGGAAATGGAAATCGGGCGCTTTTATCTGAAGCGTGGCAACTACAATGCCGCCATCAGCCGGTTCCGTGTGGTGGTTGAAGACTTCCAGACATCGACCCACACGCCCGAAGCGCTGCACCGCTTGGTGGAAGCCTATTTGTCGCTGGGCCTGAGCGACGAGGCGCAGACCGCCGGCGCCATTCTTGGCCACAATTTCGAGGCCAACCCCTTCTATCAGGACAGCTTTGCGCTGCTGACCGGCCAAGGCTTGTCGCTGGAAGCGCGCGGCGAGGGCTGGTTGCAGACGATCTACCGCCAGTCCATTCTGGGGAGATGGCTCTGACCGCGCAAACCATGGCGCGGGCGGGCTGACCGCCTTCATGTTGATCTCGCTCGATATCCGCGATGTGCTGATCATCGACCATCTGGAACTTGCGTTTCAGCCGGGGCTGAATGTGCTGACCGGCGAAACCGGGGCGGGTAAATCCATTCTGTTGGACAGTCTGGGCTTCGTGCTGGGCTGGCGCGGGCGCGCGGAATTGGTGCGCCAAGGGGCCGATCAAGGCGAAGTGATTGCCGAATTCGCATTGGCCAGTGACCATCCGGCGCATGCCATTCTGGCAGAGGCTGGCTTGCCTGCGTCTGACACATTGCTGTTGCGGCGCGTAAACAGCCGCGACGGGCGCAAGACCGGCTGGGTCAATGATCGCCGCGTCTCTGGCGAGGTGCTGCGCGCCTTGTCCGATACATTGGTGGAATTGCACGGGCAGCAGGATGATCGCGGGCTGCTCAATCCACGTGTGCATCGTGACCTGCTGGATGCGTTTGGCGGGTTTGACCTTGCCCTTTTGCGCGAGGCTTGGACCGCATTGGGCCGCGCCCGCAAGGCACAGGCAGAGGCCGAGGCGAAGGTGCAATCGGTGCAGGCTGAAGAAGACTTCCTGCGCCATGCCGTCGCCGAGTTGGACGCGCTTGCGCCTGAACCCGGCGAGGAAGCCCAGCTTGATGCGCAACGCCGCCTGATGCAGCAGGCCGAACGCGTCTGTGGCGATATCGCCCGCGCGGCGACGGCCTTATCGGAAGAGGGGGCAGAGCGGCTGATCGGTGATGCAAGCCGGTGGCTTGAAGATGTGGCCGACGCGGTCGAGGGGCGGCTGGACCCCGCACTGGATGCACTCTCGCGCGCGATGGACGCTTTGGGAGAGGCGCAAGCCACCGTCACCGCCTGCATGGAAGCGTTGGAATTTCACCCCGGCGCGTTGGAAACACTGGAAGACCGGCTGTTTGCCATTCGCGGTCTGGCCCGCAAGCATGGTGTTTTGCCCGATGACCTGAGCAGCTTTGCCGACGAGTTGCGCGGACGTCTGGACCGGCTGGACAATTCCGCCCGCGATCTGGCGGCGCTGGGGCAAGCGGTGCGCGACGCGCAAGCGGCCTATGACGCAGAGGCCAAAGCCATATCCGACGCCCGCACTGAAGCGGCCGCGCGGCTGGATGCGGAAATGGCGGGCGAATTGGCCCCGCTGAAGATGGAGCGCGCGCAATTTTCCACCGCGATCACCCGCACCGAGCCCGGCCCCGATGGCTGGGACGCGGTGACCTTTGAAGTGGCTACCAATCCCGGCGCGCCAAAAGGCGCGCTGTCGAAAATCGCCTCTGGCGGGGAATTGTCGCGCTTTCTGCTGGCGTTGAAAGTGTGCCTGACACGCGGCCAGCCCGGCATGACCATGATCTTTGACGAAATCGACCGCGGTGTCGGCGGCGCAACTGCCGATGCGGTGGGCCGTCGTCTGCGCGCATTGGCCAGCGGCGCGCAAGTGTTGGTTGTCACGCATTCCCCGCAAGTGGCCGCCCTTGGCGCGCATCACTGGCGGGTCGAGAAATCGGTCACCGATGGGCAAACCCTGTCGCGCGTTGTGCCGCTTTCCGCCGATGAGCGGGTGCAAGAGATTGCACGCATGCTGTCGGGTGATAGGGTGACAGATGCCGCGCGCGCAGCGGCGGAAGATTTGTTGTCATCCGCGCCATGACCTAACGCGCCATTGTTCAAGTAGAGGCCCGCCCATGTCCCACACACGCCCTCGCAGCACTATTCTTGCCATTGCCGCCCTTGTCGGTCTTGGGGCCTGCACCTTGAACCCGATGGTGCGGCCAATGCCGATCATCCCAGCGCCCTCTGGCACCAATCAAGCACCTGCGCCGGGTATCGGTATGGCCGGGGCCGAAGCCGCTTGCACCGCTGCCGGGCGTGAACGCGGGCTGGATGTGCTGGGCGTGGTCAGTGCGCGCGATGTCACCGGGGCCGGCGGTGCGCCAGAGCGCGACGTCATGCTGCGCGTGGCGCGGTCCGGCACGCAACTGGAAGTGCGCTGCAACTACCAGCCTGATACCGGCGTTGCGCGGATTATGCTGATCTGACGATGGCGCGATCGTCTTAGCGGCCCTTGGGCTTGGCGCTCATGCCCCGCGCTGTTTGGGCGGCAAGGCGCAGTTCTTCCGCGATTTCGTCGGCCTCGTCCGGGTCGAAATCCATCGGTAATTCTACGCCGTTGCCTGCAACATAAATGCGCACCATGCCTGCATCTGTCGGCCCGATCTGCAAATCTGCCGAAATGTCGGTTTCTGAATTGATACCCATGTCTTGCCCCTTGCAACGCTTGTTCTGCTGGCCTTGGCGATAAGCCGGTTGCGGGAAACTTTCAAGCGCAGCCCCTCTTGCAATCGACCGCGCAGGGCGGTATTCGGCCAGCAGTGCCGCCTTAGCTCAGTTGGTTAGAGCGCTGGATTGTGGATCCAGAGGTCCCCCGTTCAAGCCGGGGAGGCGGTACCATTCCCCTTCGTTTTGCCGTTGCCCCTTGCCGACCCTGTTCCTGCGGGATAGGTGGCTGAAACGCTGTCATCGCCAGAGGACCCTAATTGCCCGTTCTGCCGCGATATGTTTTGCCCCATGCGCCCGATGGCACGCGGGTCGGGCTGTTCGGGGGGTCATTTGACCCGGCCCATAACGGGCATGTGCATGTCACCCGCCATGCCCTGCGCGCGCTGAAGCTGGACCAGATTTGGTGGCTGGTCACACCCGGCAACCCTTTGAAGCGCAATGCGCCTGCGTCCCTAGATGCCCGCATGCAGCACGCGCGCAGCCTGATGCATGACCCGCGCATGACGGTCACAGATATGGAAAGCCGGTTGCGCACGCGCAAGACCTGCGACACCATCGCCGCCCTGCAAGCGCAGTATCCACGCCTGAATTTTGTCTGGATCATGGGGGCCGACAACCTTGCCAGCTTTCACCACTGGGAGAATTGGCGCAGCATTGCCGCGCGGGTGCCCATGGCGGTGATCGCGCGTCCGGGGGCACGGCAAGCCGCCCTCGGTTCCGTAGCGGCCCGCACTTTGCGCGGGCATCGTGTGCCGCAGGCCGAAGCGGCAGGCCTTGCGCAAATGCCCGCCCCGGCCTGGTGTTTTATTACCATTCCCATGCGCGCGGTGTCGTCCAGCGAATTGCGCGCCAAGGGCTATTGGCCTCGTTTCTGAGAACCGGAAACAGTCTGTTTCACGAATGTGATCTGTGAAATCCCTTCTCGTCACAGGCGAATCACGGTTAATTTGGCATGGGCGGAGAAGTGCCGATTTGAATTGGATATTTTGTGCAGGACGATAAGCAGATGAAGCTGCGTCGGCGTGATTTCTTGACGGGTCTGACCGGAACCGGCGTGACCCTTGCGTTACCGGCTTGCGCCAATGCGCCCGAACGCTCGCTTATCCCGCCGCCCAAGCCTGCGCAATCCGCCGATGCCATTGTCAGCCGTGCAGGGCTTGGCGGCGACATTGCCTATGCGCTGGTCGATATCGCAAATGGCGATCTGCTGGAAGCGCGCGGGGCCAATACCGGCTTGCCGCCCGCCAGCGTGGCCAAGGCGATTACCGCCCTTTATGCGCTGGAAAAACTGGGGCCGGATTACCGTTTCTCCACTCGGCTGATGGCCACGGGGCCGGTGCAAGACGGCGTATTGCGCGGCGATCTGGTGCTGGCGGGCGGGGGCGATCCAACGCTTGACACCGATGCGCTGGCGGGTCTGGCCGCGCGGCTGGTGCAAGGCGGCCTGCGCCGGGTCGAAGGGCGCTTTTTGGTCTGGGGCGGTGCGCTGCCCGCGATTGACCAGATTGCAAACGATCAGGCCGTGCAGGCTGGCTATAACCCTTCTGTCGGTGGGCTGAACCTGAATTTCAACCGCGTGCATTTCGAATGGTCCCGCCAATCAGACGATTACCGCGTGACGATGGATGCGCGCTCGGACCGTTTCCGCCCCGAAGTGCGGCTGGCCCGGATGCAGGTCGCCAACCGCGCCAGCCCGCTTTACACCTTCCAGATGGCGCGTGGGGTTGAACAATGGTCGGTGGCGCGGGGGGCCTTGGGCAATTCCGGGTCGCGTTGGTTGCCGGTGCGCCAGCCAGACCTTTACGCGGGAGAGGCGTTTCAGGGCTTGGCCGCCGCGCAGGGTCTAAGCTTGCCCGCGCCGCAGCGCGCCCCTGCCGCACCGCAGGGGCAGACCTTGGCAGAGCACCGCTCGGACAGCTTGGCCGACTTGCTGCGCGCCACCTTGCGCTATTCCACCAACCTCAGCGCCGAGGCAATCGGGTTGACCGCCACCGTTGCAAGCGGCTCTATGCCGCGCGATCTGGCGCAATCGGGTGCCGCGATGACTGCCTGGGGCCGCGCCCGCTACGGGATGTCGGCTTTGTCGATGGTGGATCATTCGGGGCTGGGTGCCGCTTCGCGCGTGTCCATGTCGGACTTGGCCAATATGTTCCGCCGTGCCGGACGCGAAGGGGTTTTGAAACCGCTTTTGCGTGAACATCCGTTCCGCGACAGCAATGGCCGCTTGCTACCCGCCCAACCGTTCGAGGTGCGCGCCAAGACCGGGACGCTTTATTTCGTCTCGGCGCTTGGCGGGTATATCCGCAGCCCCGGCGGGCGTGAGATGGCCTTTGCTATCTGCTCGTCTGACCTGCGCCAGCGCGCCCGCGTGGTGGGCGCTGGCGAAGATACACCAGCGGGAACCGTTGAATGGGCCCGAACGGCGCGCAACATGCAGCAAGATCTGCTCTATCGTTGGGCGCGCGCCTATTCCTGATGCTTATCCCGGCGCGCTTATTCCGGCGCAGGGGCGGCGAGGAACTTTTCCAGCCAGTGAATATTGTAGTCACCGGTCAGCACGTCGGGTTCTTGCAGCAGCGCGCGGAACAGCGGCACAGAGGTATCGACCCCGTCGATGATCAGCTCGCCCAAGGCGCGGTGCAGGCGCGCCAAGGCTTCGGGCCGGTCCCGGCCATGCACGATCAGCTTTGCGATCAGGCTGTCGTAATAGGGGGGGATAGAATAGCCGGAATAAAGCGCGCTATCCATCCGCACACCCAGACCACCCGGTGCATGATAGGTGTTCACGCGGCCGGGGCAGGGGGTAAAATTCGGCAGCTTCTCGGCGTTGATGCGCACTTCAATGGCGTGGCCATTTACCTGCAAGTCTTCCTGAGAGAATGACAAGGGCAGGCCCGCGGCGACCCGGATCTGTTCGCGCACAAGGTCGACCCCGAAAATAGCTTCAGTCACGGGGTGCTCGACCTGAAGGCGGGTGTTCATCTCGATGAAGAAGAATTCGCCGTTCTCATACAGAAATTCGATTGTGCCCGCGCCGCGATAGCCGATATCGGCCACGGCTTTGGCACAGGTTTCGCCAATGCGCGCGCGGGTTTCCGCGTCAATCGCGGGGCCGGGGGCTTCTTCCAGCACCTTCTGGTGACGGCGCTGCAAAGAGCAATCGCGCTCGCCCAGATGCACCGCATTGCCGCGCCCGTCGCCAAAGACCTGCACCTCTATGTGGCGCGGCTGGCCTAGATATTTCTCCAGATATACCTCATCATTGCCGAAGGCGGCCTTGGCTTCGGCGCGCGCGGTGCGGAACGCGCTTTCCAGATCGGCAGCGGTTTTCGCAAGCTTCATGCCGCGCCCGCCGCCACCGGCTGTGGCCTTGATGATGACCGGGTAGCCGATCTGCTCTGCCACCACCTGCGCCGTTTGAAGATGCCCCACGCCACCATCCGACCCGGGCACGCAAGGCACACCCAGCTTGCGCATCGTGTCTTTGGCGGTAATCTTGTCGCCCATCAGGCGGATATGTTCTGCCGAAGGGCCGACAAAGGCGATGCCGTGATCTTCAACCACTTGCACGAAATCGGCGTTCTCGGACAAAAACCCATAGCCCGGATGGATCGCTTCGGCGCCCGAAATCTCGCAGGCGGAAATGATCGACGGGACCGACAGATAGCTTTGCGCCGAAGAGGGCGGGCCAATGCAGATCGCCTCATCCGCCATGCGCACATGCATGGCATTCGCGTCAGCAGTGGAATGCACCGCGACAGAGGCAATGCCCATCTCGCGGCAGGCGCGGATCACGCGCAGCGCAATCTCTCCGCGATTGGCGATCAGGAGCTTCTTGAACATGCCGGGCCTGCCTTTATTCGATGATCATCAGCGGCGCGCCGAATTCGACAGGCGACGCATCGCCCACCAGAATGCGCTTGACGACACCGGCGCGCGGGGCCGGAATGTGGTTCATGGTCTTCATTGCTTCGATAATCAGCAACGTGTCGCCCTCTTTCACCTGCGCGCCAACGCTGACGAAATTCGTGGCCCCCGGTTCGGGCGCCAGATAGATCGTGCCCACCATGGGCGAGGTCACAACACCGGGATGGTCTGCCGGGTTGCTGCCGGCAGGGGCGGGTTCCGCGCCAGTGGGCGCGGGCGCAGCGGCGGGCGCGGGGGCATATTGCACAGGCGCGGCCTGCATGGGCGCGGCTTGCGGCACGAATTTGGACACCCGCACATTCAGGCTGTCATTCTCGCCATATTCGCGCTTGACGTTCACCTCTGTGAGGTCGTTCTCGTTCAGCAATTCTGCGAGGGCTTTGATGAAGGCGACATCGGCGTCGTTGCGGGACATGAATACCTCTATGCGTGGCAAATGGTCGGGCGTCCAGCGCCCGGTATTTCGCGGCGGGTTATACTGGCTATGTCGGGTGGTGTGAAGCAGCGTTTTTCCGGGATCATCCGTGCAAGCAGTTGATGCGATCTTCACAGGGCTGTCAATTCCTGTAAATTAGGTTTCTGGAGGTAGATTTATGTCCCGCAGCGCTTTGACAGGCACCCGAATTCGTGCGCGCCGCACGCTGCGCGGATTGCGCCAGACAGATCTGGCCCGGATGGTCGGGGTCTCGCCATCCTATCTGAACCTGATCGAACATAACCGCCGCAAGGTCAGCGCGCCGTTATTGGGGGCCCTGGCGCAAGCATTGGGGGTGTCGTCCGACGTGCTGGTCGAAGACAGCGACACACGTCTGGTGGAAGGCGCGCGCGCCGCAGCGCTTCGGTCCGACACCGAGCTTGGTGATCTGGAACGCATCGACGATTTCATCGGGCGCTTTCCCGGTTGGGCGGCAGTTCTGGCCGAAACCCATGGGCGGGTTGAACGGCTGGAGCGCGTGGTCGAGCAGTTGAACGACCGCATGACCCATGATCCCTATCTGGGCGATGCGCTGCACGAGATCATTTCCGCCGTGACCTCGGTTCAGTCGACCGCGGCCATTCTGAACGATGATGGCGAACTGGCCCCCGAATGGCAGGACCGCTTTCACCGCAACATCCTGACCGATTCCGGGCGATTGGCCGAAGGGGCGGTTGCCTTGGTCAATTACATAGACAGCGCCAAGACTGGCGAGACTGGCATCGCCGCGCCGCAGGAAGAGGTCGAAGCGTGGCTGGCCCGCGAGGGTTACCATATTGACCTTGTCGAACGCGGGTCTTTGGACCGCATCGAACCTTATCTGGATTCGCAGGTTGAACTGGCCTCTGGTGCGGCGCAACAACTTGCCGCGGCGTGGCTGGCGCAAATGCAGGCCGATGCGCGGGCGCTTCCGCTAAAGGATTTGGGCGCGGCGCTCGGCCGGTATGGCGTGGCCCCGGACCTGGTGGCCGCCGCGTTCGGCTGCGGGCTGGACGTGGTGCTGCGCCGCCTTGCCCATTTGCCGCGCGGATTTTGCACGGAATTAGGCTTGCCGCCCATGGGCTTGGCGATTTGCGACATGTCGGGCACGCTGCTGTTCCGCAGACCCGCCGAAGGGTTTCCTTTCCCGCGCTTTGGGGGGGGCTGCCCGCTTTGGCCGCTTTACCAAGCGCTGCGCCAACCGCATGTGCCCTTGCGCGCCAATCTTGTGACCGCCGGGCGCTCGGGTCGGCGCTTCAACGCCTTTGCCATTGCCTGCGTCACGGGGCCTGCGCGCCTCAGCATGCCGCCGGTGTTGCGCGCGACCATGCTTTTGCTGCCTGACGAGGCGCAGGTCGATGACACTGCGATTGCCGTTGGCGCAAGTTGCCGGACCTGCCCACAACTGGATTGCCCGGCCCGGCGAGAGCCATCAATCCTTGTGGCAGGGGCCTGACCACAATCTTTTGGGCATCTGCGCCTTTGACAGAATTGTCATAATGCTGAATAAAGTATCAGCGCCGCGTCGGGAGGAGACTTGACGCAGGTGCGACCGAGAGCCGCGTGCGTATTTCGCACGCGGCAGCGGACAAGCGACGGGCCTTTGCGCCAAGGGGGGTGGCTTGTGACTCAGAAGCGTGTGCTGGTGATAGAGGACGAGCCAAATATTTCGGAAGCGATCCGCTTCATCCTGACCCGCGATGGCTGGCAGGTCGAGGTTGAAGCCGATGGTGTTGCGGCCCTTGAACGGCTGCGCGCCGCCCCGCCGGATGCCTTGATCCTCGATTTGATGCTGCCGGATATGGACGGGTTCGACGTGTTGCGCCGCCTGCGCGCCGAAGATGCAACGCGCCATGTGCCGGTGTTGATGCTGACCGCCAAGGGCCAAAGCGCGGACCGGGACTTGGCCGCGAAACTGGGTGTGACGCGGTTCATGACCAAGCCCTTCGCAAATGCAGAGGTGGTGGCCGCGTTGCAAGCCATGGTGACACCGTGAAACCACCGGCCTCTCTGCCCTTTCTGGCGCGGAACAGCTACCGCTTGCGCCGGTTGATGGATGCGGCCCGGTTTCTGCCCGTGTTCGGGTTCGTTTTGCTGCTATTGCCGCTGATGCGTGAAGACCTGCAAACCGGCGCGGCCTCTGCGGCCAGCGAATGGGCCTATCTGTTTGCCGTATGGCTGGTGCTGATCGGCGCGACCTTGTTCATGTCGCGCGGTTTGCGCAAGGCATTCGACCCGCCCAAGTCGCCGCCCAAGCCATCCGGGCCCGCGGCCAAGGATTAGCGCGCATGTCCTTCAACCTGCTGGTCCTGACCTGTCTGACCTATGTGGCGCTTCTGTTCGTGGTGGCGTCGCTGGCAGAGCGCAGCGCCGAAGAGGGGCGCGCCGGTTGGCTGCGCTCGCCCTTGGTCTATACCCTCTCGCTGTCGGTCTATTGCACAGCATGGACCTTTTACGGCGCGGTGGGATACGCCGCGCGGTCGGGTCTGGAATTCATGACCATCTATCTTGGCCCGACGCTTGTCTTCGTCGGCTGGTGGGTTGTGTTGCGCAAGCTGGTGCGCATCGGGCGGGAAAACCGTGTCACCTCTATCGCCGATTTCATCTCGTCGCGTTACGGCAAGTCGAACCTGCTGGGGGTGATCGTGACGGTGCTGTGCATTTCTGCGGGCACGCCCTATATCGCGCTGCAACTGCAATCCATCGCGCAATCCTTCACCGTGATCGTGACGGATCTGGACACAGCCCTGATGCCTGCGGATCGCACGCTGATCGCGCTATGGGTCGCCATTGGTCTTGCGTTTTTCACCATCGTCTTCGGCACCCGCAATCTGGATGCAAATGAACAGCATCATGGCGTGGTCACGGCCATTGCGCTGGAAGCGGTGGTCAAGCTGGTGGCGCTGCTGGCCGTGGGTATTTTCGTGGTCTGGGGCGTGGCCGGTGGCCCGGTCGAGGTGTTGGCCCGGATTGACGCGCAGGCGCTGCCCGAATGGCAAATTCAGCCGGGGCGCTGGACTGGGCTGATCTTGCTGTCCGCCATCGCCATCATCACCTTGCCGCGCATGTTTCAGGTGCTTGTGGTCGAGAATGTCGACGACAAGCATCTGGCCACCGCAAGCTGGGCCTTTCCTGCCTATCTTTTCGCCATCAGCCTGTTCGTGTTGCCTATCGCCGCCATCGGGATGGAGTTGATGCCGCCGGGCAGCAACCCCGATATGTTCGTGATGACCCTTCCGCTGGCACTGGGGCGCGATGATCTGGCGCTTCTGGCCTTCTTGGGCGGGTTCTCTGCCGCCACATCCATGGTGATCGTGGCCTCTCTGGCGCTGGCGACGATGGTGTCGAACCACATCGTTGTGCCGCTTTGGCTACAGCTGCGCGCGGCGCAGCGCCAAGACACGGGCGACATGCGCCTTCTGGTGCTGAATGTGCGGCGGTTGTCGATCAGCATCGTGCTGGGCTTTGGCTATCTCTATTACGTTATGTCCGGCGGGTCCGAAGCACTGGCGGCTATCGGCCTGATCGCCTTCGTGGGCGTGGCGCAGATTTTGCCGGCACTTTTGGGCGCGCTGTTCTGGCGCGGGGCCAGCCGGACGGGGGCGGCGCTGGGTCTGGTCGCGGGGTCTGTGCTTTGGGCCTTTACGCTGCTGTTGCCCAGTTTCGGCCCGGATGTGGTGCTGCCCGCGCATGTTATGGCCGATGGGCTGTTCGGCCTGCCATGGCTTCGGCCCTATAGCCTGTTTGGGCTGACCACGCTCGACCCCTTACTGCACGCGCTGGTCTGGTCGCTTCTGGTCAATGTTTTGGCCTTTTGCCTTGGGTCTTTTGTCAGTTTTCCCAGCCCCATCGAGCGGGTGCAGGGCGCGCTCTTCGTCAATGTCTATGACCGCCCCGGCCCCGCGCGTAGCTGGTCACGCCCCATGGCACAGGCTGAAGACCTTCTGCCCATGGCGCAGCGCATCATCGGGGTGAAATCTGCGCAGGCCTTCTTTCAGGCGCAGGCACAGGCGCAGGGCAAGGCAGGATTTTTGCCCGACATCACACCCGAATTTCTGGAAGCGTTGGAATTGAAGCTGGCAGGGTCAGTGGGGGCCGCCACCGCACATGCCATGATCGCGCAATCGGCGGGAACGGCGGTCGTTTCGGTCGAAGACCTGATGGCGGTGGCGTCGGAAACCGCGCAGATCATGGAATATTCCAGCCAGTTGGAAGCGAAATCCGAAGAACTGACCCGCACCGCCCGCAAATTGCGCGAGGCCAATGACAAGCTGCAAAAATTGTCGGTGCAAAAAGACGCGTTCCTGTCGCAGATCAGCCATGAATTGCGCACGCCCATGACCTCTATCCGCGCGTTCTCTGAAATCATGATGGAAGCAGACAGCCTTTCGCCCGAGGAGCAGGCGCATTTCGCGCATGTCATCCATGACGAATCCATTCGTCTGACGCGGCTGCTGGATGACCTGCTGGATCTGTCAGTTTTGGAACATGGGCAGGTGCAACTGGATATCGCGCCCGCGAACCTGCGCAAGCTGCTGGATCAGGCGGTGACATCGTCGAAATCGGTGCAGGCGAACCGGATGTTCCGCATCATGCGCGCGCGGGACGATGAGGAGATCATGGTCACAACCGATGGCGGGCGGTTGACGCAAGTTTTTATAAATATCCTGTCGAATGCGCGGAAATATTGCACCTCTGACGCGCCAGAAATTCACATTCAGGTCCGCCAAGCGCAGGACATGATCGAGATTGACTTCACCGATAACGGCGATGGCATCCCGACCGACAGCCAAGCCCTGATCTTCGAGAAGTTCTCGCGCCTGACAGATTCTCTGCATGCGGGCGGTGCCGGCTTGGGTTTGGCGATCTGCCGCGAGATCATGCAAAACCTTGGCGGCGACATTATCTACGTGCCGGGGCAGGGGGGCGCGTCGTTCCGCGTCAGCTTCCCCCGCGTGCTGGCCGCGCGCGCGCCGCGTCGCGAGGCGGCGGAATAACCTCCTAGCCCAACATGCGCCCGACCATCTCGGCCATATCGCGCGAACATTCGGGCGTGTCGCGGATGCGCTCCAGTTCCGCCCGGATCAGCGCTTGGCGCGAAGTGTCATAGCGCCGCCACGTCTCATACACGGTCGAAACGCGGGCCGCCGCTTGCGGGTTGGCCCCGTCCAGCCGGATCAACCAATCGGCCACAAGCCGGTAGCCCGCCCCATCCTTGCGATGAAAGCCTGCTGGATGCGCGCCCAAAACTCCGATGACCGACCGGAAGCGGTTGGGCTTTTTCCAGTCGAACGCCGCATGGCGCGTCAAGTCTGCCGCCACATCTGGCGCATGCTCCGGTGTGGCAAACATCACCTGAGCCGCGAACCACTTATCCATCACCAAGCGGTCGTCTTGCCATTGGCGGTAGAATTGCGCGCCTTCCTCCGCGCCTTGGCCGACGGCCAAGAGCGCCGCCCAAGCGCCGAACTGCTCGGTCATGTTGTCCGCCTGCGCAAAAATGGCGCGCGCTTTGGCGCCGCCATCGGCATGGGCAAGTAGCGTGGCCGCAGCCAGCCGGAGCGCCCGGCGGCCAGCATCGCGCGCATCGGGGCTATAGGGGCCCGGTGTCGCCATCTCGTCGCACGTGCGTGCCAGATCGGGGGCAAGTGCGTCTGCCAACATGTCCAGCGCGCGCCTGCGGGCGGCATGAATTGCATCTGGGTCGGGTATGTGGCCCGCCATATGCAGGCTTTGGGCCAATTCATCCTCTCCGGGCAGGCGCAGCACCAGAGCGCGAAAGGCCGGGTCAAGGCTGTCATCAATCAGCGCAAGGCGCATGGCTTGCACATAATCGGGGCCGGGGCGCGCGCCCTCCAGAACCATTGCCTGCAAGATGTCGCGTGCAAGGTTGCGGCCGGCTTCAAACCGGGCAAATGGGTCGGGGTCATGGCCCAGAAGCGTGGCGCGCTCGGCGCTGGATTGCGCGTGCTCCAGCGTGACGGGTGCGGAAAAGCCCCGCAAGGCCGAGACGACAGGCCGCGCGGGCAGGTTTTCGAAAGTGAAAACCTGCTCTGGGCTGTCCAATTCGAGCACGCGCGTGGGCAGCAGGTCCGCACCATCCGGCCCTATCAGCCCCAGCGCGATCGGGATCAGCAGCGGCTCTTTCAGCGGCTGGCCGGGCGTGGGTGCGGTGTGCTGGCGCAGGGTCAGCGTCAGGGTGCCGTCCTGCCACTGCTCAAGCAGCGTGACCTTGGGGGTGCCCGCCTGTTCATACCAGCGTTTGAACTGCGACAGGTCGCGCCCGGCGGCTTCTTCGAACACGGCGACCCAATCCTCGATCGTGCAGGCCTGCCCGTCATGGCGGGTGAAATACAGATCAAGCGCGGCGCTGTAGCGTTCCTCTCCCACCAAAAGGCGCAGCATGCGGATCAGTTCTGCGCCTTTTTCATAGATGGTCGCGGTGTAAAAATTGTTAATCTCGACATAGCTGTCTGGGCGCACGGGGTGTGCCAGCGGCCCCGCATCTTCGCGGAATTGGCGCGCGCGCAGCGTCAGCACATCCTCGATCCGCTTCACGGCATGGCTGCGCATGTCGCCCATGAATTGCTGATCGCGGAACACGGTCAGGCCTTCTTTCAGCGACAATTGGAACCAGTCGCGGCAGGTGATGCGGTTGCCCGTCCAATTGTGGAAATATTCATGCGCAATAATGCGTTCGATGGCCGCGAAATCGCCATCGGTGGCGGTTGCGGCAGAGGCCAGAACATACCGCGAGTTGAAAATGTTCAAACCTTTGTTTTCCATCGCGCCCATATTGAAGTCATCCACCGCGACGATGTTGAAAATGTCCAAGTCATAGGCACGGCCATAGACCTGCTCGTCCCAAACCATGGAGCGTTTCAGCGCATCCATCGCGTAAGCCGTGCGCCCCTCATCACCCGGCCGCACCCAGATGTTCAGCGCCACATCGCGCCCATCCATCGTGGTGAAATGGTCCTGCGTGGCGCGCAGATCGCCCGCGACCAGCGCGAACAGGTAGCTGGGTTTTGGGTGGGGATCGTCCCATTCCGCCCATCCCGCGCCGCTGCCAATGGGGTTGCCGTTGGACAGCAGCACCGGCAGATCGCTTTCAATGCGCACGCGGAAGGGCGCCATCACGTCGGGGCGGTCGGGGTAGAAGGTGATCTTGCGAAAGCCCTCTGCCTCGCATTGGGTGCAATACATGCCGTTGGACATGTAAAGCCCTTCCAGCGCCGTGTTGCCTTCGGGCGCGATTTCGACCTCTGCTTCCCACGTGAATGGGCCATCCGGCAAGTCCGCTGCGGAGACTGTCAGTCCGGTCGTATCAGGTTCCGCCACAACCTTTGCCCTGTCTATGCTCGCCACGATCAGCCGCAGCCCTTCGCCATCCAGCCGCAAATCCTGCCCCGACGTCGCGTTCGGGTTGGGAGCAAAACGAATTTTGCTCAGAACCCGCGTGGCAGTTGGGGCTAGCTTGAAGGTCAGTTCAACCTGCTCGACCAGAAAGGCGGGCGGTTGGTAATCGGCAAGGTAGATCGGCTGGGCGGCGTCGCGCATCATATCCTCCGTGCGGTTTGGGCCAGAGGTAGTGCAATGCTGCCACGGGTGCAATCAGCAGCGTCCGCCAAACACCTGCACCCAATGCGGCCCCGGCGCGCGACCGAACCCGACATGCGTTACGCCCGGGTCCAGCAGGTTGGCGCGGTGACCCGCAGAGTTCAGCCAGATGCGCATTACGGTGGGAATATCGCGCGGCCCGAGAGCGATGTTTTCGGCCAATTGGCAAAAACCTGTCAGCCCGGCGGCCTGCGCGCGGTCCACCAGCCCGCTGCCATCGGGGGCGGTATGGTCGAAATAACCGCGATCGGCCATGTCGCAGGCATGGCGCTGCGCCATACTCGACAGGTCCAGATCCTGTGCCAAAGGCGCAAGCCCGGCCCACGCACGCGCAGCGTTGACGCTGGCCAGATGCGCTTCGGCCTCTGGCACGGCCACAGGGGCGCAGGCCAGAGCCGGAGAGGCCAAAAATAGAACAAGCAAAGCAAGAGACCGCATTCCTTCGCATAGCAGGCAGCCCCCATTCGGGTGATCACAATCTTGCGCGCGAAACATGAACAATAAGTGAACATATCGCTTGACGACCGCCTGCGCCGCGATACATCTGGGCGCTATGAGTGCGCCTGTCCTTCTTTGGTTCAAGCGGGATCTGCGGATCACCGATCACCCCGCGCTGGCCATGGCCGGGCCGCGGGTTTTGCCTCTTTATGTAATAGAACCAGAGTATTGGGCGCTGCCCGACACCTCTGCGCGGCAATGGGCTTTCACCGCCGAGGCCTTGGGCAGTTTGAGGGCTGACCTGGCTGCGTTGGGGCAGCCGCTTGTTATTCGCAAGGGCGATGCGGTTGCGGAACTGGCGCGGCTGTGCAAGCGTTTCAGCATAACCCGCATCCTCAGCCACGAGGAAACCGGCAACGCCTGGACCTACGCGCGTGATAAGCGGGTGGCGGCTTGGGCGCGCGGCGCAGGGGTCGCGTGGCAAGAAGTGCCGCAATGCGCGGTGGTGCGCCGTCTGCGCAGCCGCGATGGCTGGCAGGGCGCGCGCAACGCCTTCATTCGGCAAGGTCTGGCCCAGATGCCAGACGCGTTGGAACCCATCTACACCGCCAACCTGCCGGACCGTCTGCCCGATGCGCGTGCGCTTGGGCTGACGCCCGATGCGTGCGCCCACCGCCAGACCGGCACGCACAAGGCTGCGCGCGCCACGCTTGACAGCTTCCTTGCCACGCGGGCCGAAGGGTATCGGACCAAGATGTCGTCACCCCTGACGGGCGAGCGGGCCTGTTCGCGCCTGTCGCCTTATCTGGCGCTGGGCCTGGTGTCGGTGCGCGAGGTGGACCTGGCGCGGCAGTCTACCCCCATCGACCGCCCCGGCTGGAAGGCTAATATGACCAGCTTTGCCAAGCGTTTGGCATGGCGGGACCATTTCATCCAGAAGCTAGAGGATGAGCCGGAACTGGAGCACCGCTGCCTGCACCCGGCGCATGAGGGGCTGCGCGTATCGGACAGCGCGCGCTTGCACGCTTGGGCAGAGGGGCAGACGGGTGTGCCCTTCGTCGATGCCTGCATGCGCTACCTAATGGCAACGGGCTGGCTGAATTTCCGCATGCGCGCCATGTTAATGAGCTTTGCGAGCTACCACCTATGGCTGGACTGGCGCGATACCGGCACGGTTCTGGCCCGTTATTTCACCGATTATGAACCCGGCATTCACTGGAGTCAGGTTCAGATGCAATCGGGGACAACGGGCATTAACACGTTGCGCATTTATAACCCGGTGAAGCAGGGTTACGATCAAGACCCGGATGGGCGCTTCATCCGCGCTTGGGTTCCGGAACTTGCCGGGATTGCCGCACCGCATTTGCACGAACCGTGGACCGCGCCAAATGCGGGCGTGGTGCTGGGAAAACGCTACCCGGAACCCGTGATCGATCTGGCCCAAGCCGCGAAACATGCACGCGATGTGATGTGGGGGTTGCGCAAGGATGCAGGCTTTGGCTCCGCCGCCCGCGCGATCGCGGTCAAGCACGCCTCGCGTGCGCGGGGCACGGATCGCAGCAGCGCCGGGGCAAAACGGGCCGCTTTGCGCAAGCGACCCGACCCGGCGCAACTCAGTTTCGACCTTTAAGGCCGCAGATAAGCATAGCCTTCGTATTGCAATTCCATCAGGCGGACCGCGCCGGACGGCACGGTATTTGCTTCCGACAACAGCGGAATATCGGTTTGCGTGCGCTGCTGCATGGCTTGCACGGTGTTCAGGCAGGCCGAGAAGCTGAGATTGTCATGTGTCAACGCCATCGTGGAAATGCGGTCAGCCACAGGCGAGGTGTCGGCGCGCAACATGTGCAGGCCGGGGCCATAGGTCACGATCTCGACCGTTACCTCTTGGCCAAGGTCTTCGTAGTGCTTGATGATATTGGCGGCATTGTTCAGCGCCATATTCATGGTCTGAATGCTCTCTTCATCGACATGGATGGCTACTTTCGCGCCCTCGGCCATGGCTGCAAGGGGTGCAATGGCCAGCAAGCTTGCTGCAATGCCTGCGCGGATAATCTTGTGCATGTTGGGTCCTCCCGGAAAACGGTGCGCCCTCCTGCGCGCCGTGGTGGCAGGATGCGCGGCATTCCGCCGCAGATCAAGCAGAACAATCGAATATTGTCATGCGATTGGTTTTGACAGCAGCGTCGGGCAGCATATCTGTGCCGCAAGCCAGAGGGACGCAATGCCCAAGCACCTGAAAAAAGCCGACCTGCCGACCAAGACCTGCGCCACCTGCGGGCGTCCGTTCACATGGCGCAAGAAATGGGCCAAGGTCTGGGACGAGGTGCGCTATTGCTCTGACCGGTGCCGGGGTGAACGCAAGCGCGATTGACCCGCTACAGGCCGCGTCCTTTGCGGTAATGCGATGGCGGTTTCCCGGTCGAGGCAGAGAAGGCCCGCGAAAAGTAACTCGGTGTCGAGAAGCCAAGGCTGCGTGCAATGTCCTGCACTGGCACGTCGGTTTCGCTGAGCAGGCGGCGGGCCTCGAAAAGGCGGCGTTCCTGCATCAGTTGCAGCGCGCTGCGCCCGCAACTGGCGCGGCAGGCACGGGTCAGATGCGTGGGGGTCACGCCAAGCACCTGCGCGTAATCGCTGACATTCAGCGCAGACCCATATTCCCGTTCCAGCAGGGCCGTGTAGCGCGAGGTCAGCCGCTCATTCGCGTTGTTTGACGACATCCCACGTGGGCTGTCATCGCCCGCGCTGCTGCGCTGGCGTTCCAGCCAGATGGCCAACAGCCCGATCTGGTGGCGCGCGGCACGCTCGGCAAAAGGCTTGCCACCCTCCAGTTCGCGCTGGATCGCGTCAATAATCTGCGACACCTCGCTGTGCTGTGCAGCGTCGCGCAGGCGCAAATGCATCGGGGTATCGGGCAGGTCCAGACCGGCAGGCTCGCCCATATGCAGGGCCACGCCTTGCGCGCGGCTCATGGCCTGAAAGCCATACATGGTGCCCGGCGGAATGTAGATGGCGTTGTGCGGATGAAACCCCCGCGTGCTGCCTGCCAGCGTGATCCGGCCTTGGCCCGAAGTGAACCAGTAAAACACAGGTTCGCGCAAGGCGCGCAGGGTTTCAAGCTGCCATTTGGGCGCGGTGGCCAGTTTCGAGATCGGAAGAATGCGCAGGCGTTTTGGTTGGTCTGGAATGCGTGTCATTCTGTGTGTTTTCCCCCTGATCGGGGCAAGATTAAGACCGGGATCGGGCAGGGGAAGTGCTATTCCTCGCGCAACCGTGAGTCGCGTGCGCCTTTGCGGGCGAGCGTTGCAATTGAGTGACTCATGCGCCGCGCGTTAAAGCAAGCGATGCCAGCCCGCCATACGCGCCCGGAACCATGTGCGTTGGCGCTTGGCGTATTGGCGCGTGGCAAGTGTTGCGGCTTCCATGGCATCTGGCAACGAGATGTGGCCCTTCAGATGGGCGACCAACTCCGGCGCGCCGATGGCTTTGGCCCATGGCGCGCGGGCATCCCACTGGGGCAACACGGCGCGCGCCTCGTCCAAAGCTCCTTGCGCGATCATCGCCTCGAAGCGTGTGGCGATTCGCTGGGCCGACCAATCGGGCCTGGGCAGCATGACAAACGCGGTCGCTTCCGCGAGCGGCAGAAGCGGCGGCGGCGTCTGGCCCTGCCATGCTGCCAGACCTTGCCCTGTGGCGCGCTGCACTTCCCATGCGCGCTGCACGCGGGCGGGGTTCTGCCGGTCGATGCGGTGGGCGGTGTCAGGGTCTATGTCTTGCAACAGCGCCGCAAGGCCCGATGCGGCCAGAATCGCATCGGCCTCTTGGCGAACTTTGGCCGGGGTTGGGGGGATTTCGACCAAGCCTTCGGTCAGGGCGCGGAAATATAGCCCGGTGCCGCCAACGATGACCGGGTTCGAGTGTTGGCGCAGAATATCGCGCATCGCGCGCAGCCAATGGCCCACGGACCAGTCCACCCCCATACCCACGCAGCCGTAAAGCAGATGCGGCGCACGCGCGCAGTCTGCGGCATCGGGGCGCGCGGTCAGGACTTGCCACATGTCATACACCTGAAGCGCATCGGCATTGACCACAGCGCGGCCCTGTAATTCTGCCAAGGCCAGCGCCAGTGCCGATTTTCCGCTGGCAGTCGGGCCAGCCAGCAGCACCGGACGATCCACAGGCGGCGGATCGCTGCGCATTGCGTCTAGTGCGGCGGCAATTTCGGGCATGCCCCTCGCTTTCACATTGAACCTTGTGGCGTTTTCCGACATTTTCGCGCCGGATGAAAGCGCCCGTGCTGCCACGGCTTCGGCGCGCGCATGGAAGGAACCCCGATGACCGAACCCGCCGCCGCCACGACCGAAGCAGAGGCCCCGCAATATAAGCGCATCATGCTGAAAGTGTCGGGCGAGGCGTTGATGGGCGATCAGGGCTATGGGCTACACCCGCCGACCGTCGCCCGCATCGCCCAAGAGGTGAAGGCGGTTCACCAGATGGGGGTCGAGATTTGCTTGGTCATCGGCGGCGGTAACATCTTCCGCGGGCTGCAAGGCTCGGCGCAGGGGATGGAACGCACCACCGCCGATTACATGGGAATGCTGGCCACGGTGATGAACGCACTGGCCATGCAAGCCGCGCTTGAAAGCCTTGGTGTGTTCACCCGTGTTATCAGCGCCATCCCGATGGACCAGATTTGTGAGCCCTATATTCGCCGCCGCGCCGTGCGCCATCTGGAAAAGAAGCGCGTCTGCATCTTCACCGCAGGCACCGGCAACCCGTATTTCACCACCGACACCGCCGCCGCGCTGCGCGCCAGTGAAATGGCCTGTGACGCGATCTTCATGGGCAAGAACGGGGTCGACGGGGTCTATGACAAAGACCCGCGCCAGCACGCCGACGCGAAACGCTACGACAAGATCACCTATGACGAGGCCTTGGCGCGCAACCTGAAGGTGATGGACACAAGCGCGCTGGCGCTGGCGCGCGACAACAACCTGCCCATCATCGTGTTCGAACTGGACCGTCCGGGCGGGTTCCGCAGCATTCTTGCGGGCGAGGGGCCACATACGATCGTGCATCGCTAGCGCGGGCTATCCCATCTGCCATCTTTTCTGTATCAAGGGGCGAGCGGTGTTGCGCCGCGCCCGAATAGGGGACCACAACAGACATGTCTGACGAAATAGAGATTGATCTGGACGATCTGAAACGCCGCATGGACGGAGCCATGGCGTCGTTGAAAACCGAATTTGCGTCGCTGCGCACGGGGCGCGGTTCGGCCTCCATGCTCGACCCGATCATGGTTGATGCTTACGGCCAAAACACGCCCATCAACCAAGTTGGCACCGTCAACGTGCCAGAGCCGCGCATGGTGACGATCAATGTCTGGGACAAGTCGATGGTTGGCAAGGTCGAAAAGGCCATCCGCGAATCTGGCCTTGGGATTAACCCGCAGCTGAACGGCACGATCATCATGCTGCCTATCCCGGAACTGAACGAAGAGCGCCGGCGCGAGCTAAGCAAGGTCGCCGCGCAATATGCCGAAAGCGCCCGCATCGCCGTGCGCAATGTGCGCCGCGATGGCATGGATCAGCTTAAAAAGGCAAAGGCCGCGGGCATGTCCGAGGATGAGCAGAAGCTCTGGTCCGAGGAAATTCAGGAATTGACCAACACCTACATCGGCAAGGTCGATGCCGCGCTGGACAACAAACAAGAAGAGATCATGCAGGTCTAGGCCTGCTGTTCCGGTGGGCGACATGACATGACTTTCGACCAAAGCCGCAACGATGGTGCCGAAGACCCGGCCATGCAGAACCAACTGCATGTTGCGGTTATCATGGACGGCAACGGGCGTTGGGCCACCAATCGTGGCTGGCCGCGCCTTGTCGGTCACCGCAAGGGGGCCGAACGTGTCCGCCAATTGGTCGATTCCTGCCCGGAAATCGGCATTCGTTACCTGACGCTCTATGCCTTCTCGACCGAGAATTGGAAACGCTCGACCGAGGAAGTGCTGGGCCTTATGTCGCTATTTGCGCGCTATATCCGCCGAGAGGCCGGGCGCATGAAACGCGAAGGCGTGCGCATGCGCATCATTGGCGACCGCAAGCGGCTGGACCCGAAATTGCAGGCTTTGTTCGACAGTGTCGAGGCAGAGACCGCGCAAAACGACCGTGTGCATCTGACGGTGGCCATCAATTACGGCGGGCGCGACGAGATTGCGCGCGCGGTGCGTGCCGTGGCGCGCGACGTGGCGGCGGGCAATCTTGACCCGGGCAGCGTGACCGATGTGAGTTTTGCGCGCTACCTTGATACGCGCGATTTGCCCGA
This sequence comes from Paracoccaceae bacterium, assembly GCA_016937725.1. Lineage (GTDB taxonomy): Bacteria > Pseudomonadota > Alphaproteobacteria > Rhodobacterales > Rhodobacteraceae > Roseinatronobacter. The sequence continues at coordinate 30,229 of JAFGVZ010000239.1, forward strand.
CCCTGATCTGGTGGTGCGCACTTCGGGGGAATCGCGCGTGTCGAATTACCTGCTGTGGCAAGCCGCATATTCGGAATATGTGTTTACTCCGGTTCTGTGGCCCGATTTCACGCCGCAGACCATGGCCGACATCCTGCACGAATACGGGCTGCGCGAGCGCCGCTTCGGCGGAGTGAAATAACCATGGCCGAATTTTCCGACCTGCGCGCAAGGGCGCTTTCGGGTGCCGCGATGGCAGGGCTGGGCGCTGGCGCGATCTGGCTGGGTGGGCCTGTCTTTACCGGGCTGGTCTGCGTCCTGTCGGGTCTGATGATCTGGGAACTGACCCGGATGCTCGACCCCGACGCCCCTTTCGGCAAGGCCGAGGCTGCGGGGTTCACCGCCGCCGTGGTGCTTGCGGTGTTCACATGGCGGTTTGATGGGCTGGTTCTGGTCGGTCTGACCGCGCTCGTGGCGGTGCTGCTGGCGTGGCGCTTTCCCAAGGACAGGATGGTAGCCGGGGCCTATGTGGCGCTGGTGCTGTTTGCGGGTCTGGGCCTGATCGCACTGCGCGGGGACTATGGCGCGCTGTGGGTTCTGTGGCTTGTGGCGCTGGTTGTGGGGTCCGACATATCGGGCTATTTCGCGGGCCGCATCTTTGGCGGGCCAAAACTCTGGCCGCGTGTCAGCCCCAAGAAAACATGGTCCGGCACCGTGGCGGGCTGGGGGGCAGCCATTGCCATCGCGCTCGCATTCATGCCTGTTCTGGGCGCAGGGGCTGGGTTGATCTTGGCCTCTGTCCTGATTGCCATGGCCGGGCAGGCGGGCGACATTGCCGAAAGCGCGATCAAGCGCCATGCGGGGGTAAAGGACAGTTCCAACCTCATCCCCGGGCATGGTGGCGTGATGGACCGGTTCGATGCCCTGGTGGCGGCGGCCCTTGTCGAACTCGTGCTGGCGCAAACCGCCTTGCTGGGGGCGTGATGCGGGTATCGGTGTTCGGGGCCACCGGGTCCATCGGGGAAAGCACGTTCGACCTGTTGCGCGCGCGGCCCGATATTCAGACCGTGGTGCTGACGGGCGGGCGGAATATCTCGCGGCTGGCCGAACAGGCGCGGGCCTTGCGCGC
>JAFGVZ010000038.1 GCA_016937725.1 Paracoccaceae bacterium
CATGCCGCCCATGCCACCCATGTCGGGCATGCCGCCGCCAGCGTTCGAGCCTTTCGGCTCTGGCTTGTCAGCGATCATGGCTTCGGTGGTGATCAGCAGGCCAGCAACCGAGGCTGCGTCCTGAAGCGCGGTGCGGACAACCTTTGCAGGGTCGATCACGCCGAACTTGAACATGTCGCCATATTCGCCGGTTTGCGCGTTAAAGCCGAAGGTCTTGTCTTCGGATTCGCGGATCTTGCCAGCGACAACCGACCCGTCCACGCCAGCATTCTCTGCGATCTGGCGCAGTGGTGCTTCGATGGCGCGACGCACGATGCCGATACCGACGGTCTGATCGGCATTCTCACCTTCCAGACCGGCCAGTGCCTTGGCACCCTGAATCAGGGCCACACCACCGCCGACAACGATGCCTTCCTGAACGGCAGCACGGGTTGCGTTCAGCGCATCATCGACGCGGTCCTTACGCTCTTTCACTTCCACTTCGCTCATGCCGCCCACGCGGATGACAGCAACGCCGCCCGCCAGCTTGGCCAGACGCTCTTGCAGCTTCTCACGGTCGTAATCGCTGGTGGTTTCTTCGATCTGCGCACGGATTTGCGTGACGCGGGCTTCGATCTCTGCCTTCTCGCCAGCACCGTCAACAATGGTCGTGTTGTCCTTGTTGATGGTCACTTTCTTGGCGCGGCCCAGCATGTCCATGGTCACGCTTTCCAGCTTCATGCCAAGGTCTTCGCTGATGACCTGACCACCGGTCAAGATAGCGATGTCTTGCAGCATGGCCTTGCGGCGATCGCCGAAGCCCGGTGCCTTGACGGCGGCAATCTTCAGACCGCCGCGCAGCTTGTTCACGACCAGCGTGGCCAGTGCTTCGCCTTCGACGTCTTCAGCAATGATAAGCAGCGGCTTTTGCGACTGGATCACCTGCTCCAGCAGCGGAACCATCGGCTGCAGCGAAGACAGCTTCTTCTCGTGGATCAGGATGATCGCATCATCCAGTTCCGCGACCATCTTGTCAGCATTGGTCACGAAATAGGGCGACAGGTAACCACGGTCGAACTGCATACCTTCGACAACATCGGTCTCTGTTTCCAGACCTTTGTTTTCTTCGACGGTGATGACACCCTCATTGCCAACTTTCTGCATCGCGTCGGCAATCTGGCGACCGATTTCACGTTCGCCATTGGCAGAGATGGTGCCGACCTGCGCAACTTCGTCGCTGTCGCTGACCGGACGGGCTGCCGCCATGATCGATTCGACGACTTTCTTGGTCGCCAGATCGATACCGCGCTTCAGGTCCATCGGGTTCATGCCGGCGGCGACCGATTTCAGGCCTTCGCGGATAATGGCTTGGGCCAGCACGGTTGCGGTGGTGGTGCCATCACCGGCTTCGTCATTGGTGCGCGAGGCGACTTCTTTCACCATCTGCGCGCCCATGTTTTCGAACTTGTCTTCCAGTTCGATTTCCTTGGCAACCGACACACCGTCCTTGGTGATACGGGGCGCGCCGAAGGATTTGTCGATCACGACGTTGCGGCCTTTCGGGCCCAGCGTGACCTTCACGGCATCGGCAAGAATGTTTACGCCGCGCAGCATACGGTCGCGGGCATTGGTGTTGAATTTGACGTCCTTAGCAGCCATTTTGGTGCCTCCTGGTTGTCTGAATTGACTAGGTCAGGTGCGATATCAGGCGATAACGCCCAAGATGTCGCCTTCCTTCATGATCAGCAGCTCTTCACCATCGACGGTGACTTCGGTGCCCGACCACTTGCCGAACAGAACGCGGTCGCCAGCCTTGACGGCGGGCGCGATCAGTTCGCCAGAATCCTTGCGAGCGCCTTCGCCGGTGGCGATGACTTCACCTTCGGCAGGCTTTTCTTTGGCGGTTTCGGGGATGATCAGGCCGCCCTTGGTTTTTTCTTCACCTTCGACGCGACGGACAAGCACACGATCGTGCAGCGGTTTGAATGCCATCTGAGAACACTCCCTTGGTTCCAGGTTGAATTTGATTAGCACTCTATGCCTTTGAGTGCTAACGACCCTTAGGTAGGCAGGGTGCGACAGCCTGTCAACCAGCAGGGGCAGGAAAATTTCATCTCAGATTGGTTAAGCTGAACTCTGTCTGCACTTGGCTAATCCGGCAACGCGCCATCCCAGTCGGCAAGCCCCTTTTGGCCGGTGTCAGACAGCGCATAGACACCCGTCGCCACTCGCGCGAACCAGTCATAATGGTTGTCCGACATGATTCGCGTAGCAACCGGCACGCCGGTGTCGCGCGCGACCGCCGCCCCGCGACTGGGGCCATATTCGGCCAGATAAGCCGCACAGCGCAAAGCATCTTGCCGGTAGCCCGTGACCAAGCCGTGCCGCGTAGCCCCGCCCGCGTTCGGATCGCCCTGCCGCCGGTCAAACTCTGCCGCCAGCTTCTTGCGCTTTGCGGCAGATTTGCGCGGGGTATAGGGGGCGGGATTCGCTATTACTTCGACAAGCCCGTCGCGCGCACGCACTGTCAGCAGGCCCAAGCCCAAAAGGCGGCACATAGCAGTATTGTCGCGTAAAATGCGGCGGGCTTGCGGGCCTTGCGGGCGTTTCACCGCCAGATAGACTTGATCGCTGACCGCCAGCCGCGCGATGCCCTGATGATACAGCGCCAGCGAAAACCCAAGTTTCATTTCCACGATCACCGGCTCTGGCCCGCCCATGGCGACGAGATCGGCCGCGCCTATCTCTCCCTTCACGGTCAGACCCTGCGCCTCGAAATGCGCCTTGAGCGGTGGGTAAAGATCGGATTCGCGCTGCATGCGCGCCACGTTAGCGACCACCATCGCGCCACACCAGCCATGCGCGCGTCATCGCCCCCTTTCCCTGTGCGCGCGCGCTGCCTATAACGCGGCAAACGCCATCACGCAGGACGGACCTGACCCATGACCATTCTTGTCTTCGGCCACCTTTCCCCCGACACCGATTCCACCGGCTCGCCCATTATCTGGGCTTGGTTCCTGAACGAGGTGAAGAAAACCCCGGCAGAGGCGGTGCTGCTGGGCGAACCCAACACCGAAGCGGCCTTTGTCCTAAAGCAGTGGGATTGCCCCAAACCCCGCATCGTGACCGAAATCGCCGACGGCACACCCGCCGTTGTGGTCGATACCAACAACCCCGGCGAATTGCCTGTCAATATCAACAAGCTGGATGTGACCGCGATCATCGATCACCACAAGCTGGTCGGTGGCTTGGAAACCAAGGGGCCGATTGACATCACCATCCGCCCGCTGGCCTGCACTGCGACCATTATGCACAGCCTGATCGGCAAGCACATGGCGCAAGCGCCCAAGTGGGTGAAAGGGCTGATGCTGTCTTGCATCCTGTCGGACACGCTGGAATTCCGCTCGCCCACCACCACGCAAGAAGACCGCGCCATCGCGCATGCGCTGGCCGATGATATGGGCGTGGATATGGGCGAATTGGCCAGCGCCATGTTCGCCGCCAAGTCGGACGTGTCTGCGTTTTCAGATGCGGAACTCTTGCGCATGGATTCGAAGAATTACGAAGTGGGCGGCAAGAAATTCCGCGTCTCGGTTCTGGAAACCACTTCGCCCGAGCAGATCCTGTCGCGCAAAGACAGCCTGATGACCAGCATGGAGCCCGTCGCGGCAGAGGATGGCGCCGATCAGGTGCTCTTGTTCGTGGTCGATATTCTGCGCGAAGAAGCGACCATGCTGGTTCCGAATGACCTGACGAGGACCGTGGCCGAAAAATCCTTCAATGTTTCGGTCGCGGGCGACACGGTCGTTCTGCCCGGTGTCATGAGCCGCAAGAAACAGATCATCCCCGTTCTGGCGCTCTGAAAGGCCTGACATGACCCGCATCCTGCAAAGCTTCGCCGAGGTTTCGGCAACCTATGACCTTGCCTTGGTGGACCTTTGGGGCTGCGTGCATAACGGAGAGGTCATCTATCCCGCCGCAGAGGCCGCCTTAATTGCCTATCGCAAAGCGGGCGGTCGGGTCATTCTGGTTACGAACGCGCCCCGCCCCGAAGCGGGGGTGCGTGCGCGGTTGCAGGATATGGGCCTGTCACCCGATGCTTATGACGCCATCGCCACCTCGGGCGACGCGGCGCAACAAGCGATGTTTATGGGGGCGGTCGGCACGAAGGTCTGGCACCTTGGCCCCGACAAGGATGACGGGTTCTTCACCGACCTGCCCGATTGGGCGCATGACCGCCCCGCGATCGAGCGCGTCAGTTTTGACGAGGCCGAGGGCATTGTTTGCACCGGCCCGTTTGAAGAACTGACCGAAACCCCGGAAGATTATCGTGGGCGTTTTCTTGCAGCCAAGGCGCGGGGGCTGAAACTGCTTTGCGCCAATCCCGATATCGTTGTCGATTACGGTGAAACCCGCATCTATTGCGCAGGCGCGCTGGCGCAGCTCTACGACCAGATGGGCGGCGAAAGCCTCTATTTCGGCAAGCCGCACCCGCCAATCTACGATCTGGCGCGCCGCCATGCGCAAAAGCTGGGACTTGCCTTTGCAGAGGACCGGGTGATCGCCATTGGCGACGGCATCCAGACCGATGTAAAGGGCGGCATGGCCGAAGGGGTGGATACGTTGTTCATCACCGGCGGGTTGGCGGCAGACAAGTTCGGCCCGGATGTGGAACAGCCCGAACAAGCCCCGCTGGATGCGTGGCTGGCAGAGGAAGGCCAATCGCCGACCTACGCCATTGGCCGGCTGAGATGATTGCGACAGAATGCCACGCAACATAATTACACCATAAACCCACCATACTGACATTTTATTACGCAAGCCACTTGCGCGACTCGGCCCGATGGGCTATTGCTGCGCTGCAACATGGCCCGGAACCGTTGGAAAGGCGTGATACGATGTTGGACAATGGCATGAATGACAATTTCCCACGTGGCACGATCTGTATCGAGGATCTCGAGATCGGGATGGCGCGCCATCTGCAAAAAGAAGTCACCGACCGCGACATCGAATTGTTCGCCGAAGTGTCGACCGATCGGAACCCGGTGCATCTGGACGACGCCTATGCGCAAGACACGATTTTTGAAGGCCGCATCGCCCATGGCATGCTGACCGCCGGGCTGATCTCTGCCGTGATCGGTGAGCAGCTTCCCGGACATGGCACCATCTATATGGGCCAGTCGCTGAAATTCATGGCCCCCGTCCGCCCCGGCGACGTTGTCCGTGCCGAAGTGACGGTGCTGACCATCGACTATGCCAAACGCCGCGTGACCCTTGATTGTCGCTGCACGGTGGGGGATATGACGGTGCTGAAGGGCGAAGCAACCGTGCTCGCGCCCAGCCGCAAATTCGACTAAGGGGCGCATTTGCCCCAAAGAGGGCAGATGCAGGTTTTCCACCATTGGACAGGGCTTGACCCCGCAGCCCGTGGCGCCTCTGTTGCCATGGGCAATTTCGACGGGCTGCATCTGGGCCATCGCGCGGTGATCGACATGGCGCGCCGCCCCAACGCGCCGTTGGGCGTTGTCACGTTCGAGCCCCATCCGCGCGAATTTTTCGCGCCCGACGCCCCGCCTTTTCGGCTAATGAACGCAGCAGCCCGCGCGCATAGGCTGGATATGTTAGGGGTAGAGCGGCTGTATGAATTGCCGTTCGATGCCACGCTCTCGCAGCTTTCCGCCCGCGCATTTGCCGAGCAGGTGCTGCATGAGGGGCTTGGTATCGGCCACGTAGTGATCGGGGCGGATTTCTGTTTTGGCAAAGGGCGCACCGGGACGGCGGCGGATTTGCAGGCCTTTGGCGCGGAACTGGGCTTTGCCGTGACCGTGGCCGATTTGGTGAAACATGGTGAAGAGGTCTTCTCTTCAACCGCCATCCGCGCCGCTCTGACCGAAGGCGACCCACGCCGCGCGGCCCGAATGCTAGGCCATTGGCACCGCATTGAAGGGCCGGTGCTACATGGCGAAAAGCGGGGGCGCGACTTGGGCTACCCCACCGCGAACATGTCCATCGACGGACTGCACCCGCCGCGTTTCGGCGTATATGCCGTGTTGGTCGATGTCATGGATGGCCCGCATAAGGGGCGCTATCAGGGCGTGGCTTCGATGGGGGTGCGCCCCATGTTTGGCGTGAACACGCCCAATCTGGAAACGTTTATCTTCGATTTCAAAGGCGATCTGTATGGCGCACGGCTGTCGGTGGCACTTGTTGACCATCTGCGCGATGAAGTCGCTTATGAAGGCGTCGAAAAGCTGATCACCCAGATGAACGCCGACAGCTTGCAAGCGCGCGCCATTCTGAACGCGCTTTAGCCACTACTTCAACCGCTGCACGACATAGGTCGCAAGGTCCGACAGCATGGCGCGCAAGGGCGTTTCGGGCAGGACCAACAACGCCTCTTTGGCGCGGTCTGACCATGCAAGCGCCTCGGCGCGCGTTTCCTCTAACGTGCCGTGGCGGGCGATGATCGCGCAAGCCTGTTCGAAATCGCCGTCCTGCTGATCGCCCTTGGCAATTGTGCGCTGCCAGAAGGCGCGTTCTGCATCGTCCGCACGGGAATAGGCGCGGATTATCGGCAAGGTCACTTTACGCTCGCGGAAATCGTCGCCAATACGTTTGCCGATCCCGTCGCCCGCGCCGCCGAAATCCAGAAAATCATCAACCATCTGAAAACTGACGCCCAGCGCATCGCCGTAGATGAACAATGCCTGAACCTTGTCCTCGGAAGCACCGGCCAGCACCGCGCCAGATTCGGTGGCTGCGGAAAACAGCGCGGCGGTCTTGCCGCGGATCACCCGCAGATATTGGTCCTCGGTCGTGCCAAGGTTCTGCGCGGTGGTCAGTTGCAGCACCTCGCCCTCGGCAATCGTGGCAGAGGCGTTGGACAAGATGTCGAGCACCCGCAGCGACCCGCAAGCGACCATAAGCTGAAACGCGCGGGCAAACAGGTAATCGCCGACCAGCACCGAAGATTTGTTGTCCCACAGCAGGTTCGCGGTCGCCCGCCCCCGCCTTTGGTCACTTTCATCGACCACATCGTCATGCAGCAGCGTGGCGGTGTGGATGAATTCGACAGTCGCCGCCAGATGGTGATGATAGGGGCCATCGTAGCCACACAATTCAGCCGCCGCCAAGACCAGCATCGGCCGAATACGCTTGCCGCCAGCCTCGATCAGATGCGCTGTCACTTCGGGAATGCGCGGCGCATGTTCAGACGCCATGGTCTGACGGATGAGCGCGTTGACCGCGGTCAGATCGTCTGACAAATGCGCGGCAAGCGCATCATGCGGGCGGTCTTGCATATGTTGCGTGTCCATCTTGTGCATCCCGTCTCGACAAACTTAGGTCAGCGCCCCTAAATGATGACCATGAAAGAGCTTTTGCGCACCACCAACCCGACGATCATACCCTACGCCACAGCGTTGCTACAGGGCGAGGGTATAGAGGTGTTCGATGTGGACGTCCATATGCACACGCTCGAATCGACCTTGGGCATGATGCCGCGCCGCTTGCTGGTCCGGCGCGAGGATTTTTTCATGGCCAGCTCCATACTTCGGGAGAATGGTATTCCGTTGCATGATTGAGTCAACCGACGGCGACCTGACACGTGATGCCTTTCTTGGCGGCCATGTGCAGGCATGGCAACCGCGTGTCGGGTATCGGGCGGCCACCGACCCGGTATTCCTTGCTGCCAGCGTGCCTGCGCGCAGCGGCCAAACGGTTTTGGAATTGGGCTGCGGCGCAGGCGTGGCCAGCCTATGCCTGTCAGCCCGCGTGCCCGGACTAATCCTGACGGGTATCGAGTTACAGGCCGATTATGCAGCGCTCGCACGGCGCAACGCTCTGGAAAACGCGGCCCCGTTGACCGTGGCAGAAGCCGATTTGCGCACCCTACCGTCCGACCTCCGCAGCCAAAGCTTCGATCATGTCATGGCCAACCCGCCCTATTACGCGGCCCACGGTCCAGCCGCGCAGGACATAGGCCGCGACCTTGCCCTGCGCGAAGACACGCCTTTGACCGATTGGCTGGATGTGGGATTGCGGCGGGCGCGGGACGGCGGGTTTCTGACGGTCATTCACCTGACCGACCGCCTGCCCGATATTCTGGCGGCGCTTGAGGGGCGCGCAAGTGTGATCGTCCTGCCCTTGGCTGCACGGTCGAAACGGCCAGCACGCCGCGTGATCGTGCAGGCGCGTAAGGGCGGGCGCAGTCCGTTCGTGTTGCTGCCGCCGCTTGTCATTCACGAGGGCGACAGCCATCCCGGCGATGGCGAATATTTCACCGCACCCGTGCGCGCCATCATGCGTGATCTGGGCGCGCTGGATCTGGCTGCGATGGCGCGGGCCTGAGCCCTTGCCGCGCGCCCCATGACA
>JAFGVZ010000240.1 GCA_016937725.1 Paracoccaceae bacterium
CACCTGTAGCAGCATCTGCGCGGGCAGGCCTGCGATCGCATCCGGCACCCGCACCATGGCGCGGCGGATGATGTCGGCGGCGGTGCCCTGGATGGGCGCGTTGATCGCGGCGCGTTTGGCAAAGCCCGCGCCCGGTCCCTTGGTGTTGATCTCTGGCGTATGGATGCGCCGCCCGAAGAGCGTCTCTACCCGCCCGTGCTTTTTGGCGAAGTTCACCGTGTCATCCATATAGGCACGGATGCCGGGGAAGCGTTCGAAATAGCGGTCGATGAAGCCCTGCGCATCGGCGCGCGGAATGCGCAGGTTGCGCGCTAGGCCGAAGCCCGAAATGCCGTAGATCACCCCGAAATTGATCGCCTTGGCCTGACGGCGGATGTCCGGTGTCATCTGGTCCAGCGGCACGTCGAACATCTCTGATGCGGTCATGGCGTGAATGTCCTGCCCCTCGCGGAAGGCTTGCTTCAACGCGTCAATGCCCGCGATATGGGCGAGGATGCGCAATTCGATCTGGCTATAGTCGAGCGCGACCAGTTTGTGCCCTTCGGATGCCACGAAAGCCGTGCGGATGCGGCGGCCTTCCTCGGACCGGATGGGAATGTTTTGCAGGTTGGGATCGGTTGACGAGAGCCGCCCGGTGACCGCCCCGGTAATCACATAGGACGTATGCACGCGGCCCGTATCGGGGTGGATATGGTCTTGCAGGGCGTCGGTATAAGTGGATTTCAGCTTGGAGAGCGAGCGCCAATCCAGCACGCGGGCGGGCAGGTCGTGGCCTTCGGCGGCCAAGTCCTCCAATATGTCGGCTCCCGTGGCATAGGCCCCGGTCTTGCCCTTTTTGCCGCCCTCCAGCGACATCTTGTCGAACAGGATTTCGCCCAATTGCTTGGGGGAGCCTACGTTGAATTTCTCGCCCGCAAGCTGGTGGATTTCATCCTCAAGCCCCGCCATTTTCTGCGCGAAGACGTTCGACATGCGCGACAGGATTTCGCGGTCCACCTTGATGCCGCACCGCTCCATCGCGGCCAGAACGGGGACAAGCGGGCGTTCCAGCGTTTCATAGACGCGGGTGACGTGCGACGCGTGCAGGCGGGGTTTGAACATCTGCCACAGGCGCAGGGTAATGTCGGCGTCTTCGGCGGCGTAGCGGGTGGCATCGTCAATCGGCACGCGGTCGAAGGTGATGGCGGATTTGCCGCTGCCCAGAAGCGTCTTGATGGCGATGGGTTCGTGGTTCAGGTAACGGTCCGAGAGCGCGTCCATCCCGTGCCCGTGCAGGCCGCCATTCAGCGCATAGCTCATCAGCATCGTGTCATCGATGGGCGCGACCGCAATGCCGTAGCCTGCAAATATCTTGGCATCGTATTTCATGTTCTGCCCGATTTTCAGCACGCTCGGGTCTTCCAGCAGGGGTTTCAGGGCGGCCAGCGCGTCGTTGAGCGGGATTTGCCCCTCGGTCAGAGTGGAATCCTCGAACAAACCATCGCCGCCCGCGCGGTGGGCCAGCGGGATATAGGCAGCGTGACCGGCCTCGATACATAATGACACGCCGACCAGATCGGCGCGCATCTCATCCAAAGCCGTGGTTTCGGTATCGACCGCGACATAGCCGCGTTCGCGGGCCGCTGTGATCCAACTGCGCAGGGTTTCCAGATCGCGGACGCAATCGTAGCGGGCATCGGCGAAATCGGGCGCGTCGGGCGCTTCCGATTGCGGGCTGGGCGCAGCTTCGGGCAAGGCCGGGGTATCAGCCCCAAGCGCGTCAGCAATGCGGCGGGTGAGGGTGCGGAACTCCATCGCGTTCAGAAAGCCCAGAAGCGTGTCGGGGTCGGGCTTGCGCACAGCCAGATCGTCCAGCGTGAAGGTGATGGGCGTCTGGTCGTCCAGCCGCACAAGGGCTTTCGACAGGCGCACGGCCTCTTCGGCCTCGGCCACTTTGGGGGCGACGTTGCGCAGCACTTTCAGCCGTTCGCGCATGGTGACAAGCTGGGCGGCGGCGTCATTGCCCTTGGCGGCAAGGTCTGCCAGCTCGGCGGGGGACAACTCGTCCCCGACCTCTGCCCCCGACAGCGCCACGATGGCGGCGGCGTCGGCCTTGGACCCCAGCTTGACCTTGCGCTCCAGTCGGCCCTCGATCTCGGCCACATAGCCGTCGATCTGATCGGCCAATTCGGACAAAGCCGCATCGCGTGAGCCTTCGTCGAACAGCCGCTCGACCGGGCCGATGGCTTGCAGCAGGATCGACGCGGTCGCGGCCCCAACCCCGCGCACGCCGGGAATATTGTCGACCGAATCGCCCGCGATGGCTTGCAGGTCGATCATCAATTCGGGCGGCACACCGAACCATTCCACCACGCCCGCCGGGTCCACAAGCTGATCGGGCTTGCCTTGCATTCCGGGGCGGATCATCGACACATTCGCGTTAATAAGCTGCGCCAAGTCCTTGTCGCCGCTGATAATTGTCACACGCCCGCCGGCCTCTGTCGCCTGCCGCGCAAGGGTGGCGATGATGTCATCGGCCTCATAACCTTCCAGCTCTTCGCAGGCGATGTTGAAGGCGCGTGTGGCTTCGCGGGTCAGGGGTATCTGGGGCCGCAGGTCTTCGGGCATGTCGGGGCGGTGGCCCTTGTAATCCGAATAAAGATCATTGCGGAAGGTGTGCGACCCCTTGTCGAAGATCACCGCCACATGGGTGGGCGCATCCGGCCCCTTGTTGCCTTCGACATAGCGCCACAGCATGTTGCAAAAGCCCGCGACCGCGCCCACCGGCGCTCCGTCAGACTTGCGCGACAGGGGTGGCAGCGCGTGGTAGGCGCGGAAGATATAGGCAGAGCCGTCGATCAGATGCAGGTGGCTGTCCTTGCCGAATGTCATGCGCGTGCCCTTTGCCGTTCGTGCTTGGCGGGCATAGTAGCGGCTGACGCGGCAAAGGCCAGAGTGTGCGGGCGTCAGGCCGCCGCGTCATCCGCGTAATCGGCGTGGATGAACCGCTTGTCGCAATAGGGGCATTCGACCATGCCGGTGTCATGCGACACCGACAGCCAGACGCGCGGATGACCCAAAGCGCCTTCGCCGCCGTCGCAGGCCACGCGCATGGTGGTCACGATCTCGGTTTCCGGGGCGTCATGCTCTGGTTTTGCGGGCAGGGCGGTCATGGGGCTGTCCTTGTCGCTGGTGGCGTGATGGCCTAGGTATGGACGGAACATAACAAATCCGGCGCGCGCGGCAAGATGTGTTGCCTGCCCCGGTAGGAGCCATGATGAGCAAACAGGCAATCGAGATCACGGGCCTGCGCAAGACCTATGCCGCGCAAAAGGGCGAACCGGCAAAACATGCGCTGAAAGGCGTGGACCTGAGCATTCCCGCAGGCAGCATCTTTGGCCTGCTGGGGCCGAACGGGGCCGGAAAATCGACCTTGATCAATATCTTGGCAGGGCTTGTCACAAAAAGTGCGGGGCAGGTGCGGATCTGGGGTTTTGATCAGGACGTGAACCCGCGCCAGTCGCGCGCGGCGATCGGGGTCATGCCGCAAGAACTGAACATAGACCCGTTCTTTACCCCGCGCGGCGCGTTGGAGGTGCAGGCAGGGCTTTACGGCGTGCCGAAATCCGAGCGCCGCACCGATGATATTCTGGAACTGATCGGCCTTTCGGACAAGGCAAATGCCTATGCGCGCACGCTGTCGGGCGGCATGCGGCGGCGCTTGCTGCTGGGCAAGGCGCTGGTGCACAGCCCCGCCGTTCTGGTGCTGGACGAACCCACGGCGGGCGTGGATATCGAATTGCGCCAAATGTTGTGGGACAATGTGCGCAAGCTGAACGCGCAGGGCATGACCATCATCCTGACCACGCATTACCTGGAAGAGGCCGAAGAGATGTGCGACGAAATCGCCATCATCAACCACGGCGAGGTGGTGGTGCGCGACACGACTGCAACGCTGCTCGGGCAGCTTGACGCTAAAACGCTGGTGCTGACGCTGGAACATGATGCCGATCTGACCCTGCCTGAAGGTGTCACACAAGACCGTAGGGCGGATGGGCGCTTGGCGCTGACCTATCGGCGCAGCCAGATCAGCGCGGGGCAGATTCTGGCCGCCGTCGCGCAAGAGGGTGGCGTGGTGGTTGATGTTACGTCAGAAGAACCCGACCTTCAGGACGTGTTCTTGTCGCTGACACGGTCTGCTGCCTGATCGGGATTGTAGCCGTCCAGCGAGGGGCGCAGATCCATCCAGCCACAGGCCCGCGCATAGTCGCGCGGGTCGCGCGCAACGGGTGCGGCCAAGGCGCGGCGTTCTTTGCGCCACAGCCACATGTTGAAGCGCCATTTATACAGGTCGCGTGCAGAGCGGGTGATCTTGATGACTGGCGTTTTGATCGGCAGCATATGGCGCCATTTGCGCGCCATGTAGCGAAAGGCAACCTCGAATTTACTGTCGAGCGTTTCCTTGTAGCCGTCATTATGGATCAGCGGCAACGCCACCGAATAGGCCCCCAAACCCTTGTCACGGGCTTGGCAAACAATGTCGGTGCCATACATGTGCCAGCCATTCAGCCCTTCGTCAAAGCGCAACCCCGCTTCGCGGCGCATGACGAACAAAAGCTCGTCAAAGGATTGGACCGGCACCGGAGCCATCGGCATCAGCCCCGCGATGAAATCTATGGAGCTGGACCAGACCGGGCCATAGCCACGCGTATCCATGGCCACGCCGAACGCACCCAATAGCGCCCAATTCGGATCGGTTGCCTCGACCTCTGATATGCGCTGTTGCAGCAATGCGTCCCACCCCAA
>JAFGVZ010000039.1 GCA_016937725.1 Paracoccaceae bacterium
CATCTGTTCAAAGGCGGCCTGCGCGTTGCGCCCCGCAAGGCTGTCGAATTCGACCAAATGCGCCCAAGCCGATTGGTCAATCGCGGGTGCGTCCAGAATCGTGCCGCCTTCTTCCAGCAGCCCACCGATCTGGCTGCGCAGGTTCACAAGGTAGTCGTAGCTGTCAGCGCGGGCTTTGGGCAGATCGGTGGCAGGCCCATGACCGGGCACGATATGGGCGGGGTCAAAGGCGGCCATTGCATCGAACGCCTCTATCCAGCTTTTCACGTTGGATTGCGCGCCATTGCCCAAAATCCGGTCGACATAGACAATATCGCCCGTGAACATGGTGCTGGCACCTTCCAACCACACGAAGGCATCGCCCGGCGTATGCGCCTGACCGCGGTGCATGATCTGGAAGGTCATGCCACCATGCTCCAGAGTGTAATCGCTGGCAAAGGTCACATCGGCATAGCTGGGGACGGTCCCGTCCAGTCCCTCGCCAATCAATTGCGACAGCCCGGTCATTTGCATGGACCCGCGCGCCGCTTGGTCGGCCACCGCCGCGTCAGAGGCAATGACAGTCGCGCCCTGCGCCTGCCAATAACCGTTGCCCAGCCAGCGATGATCCTGCCCGCCGGAATTGATGACATGGGTCACGGGCGTATCGGTGATCTGGCGGATGGTATCATGCAGCATAGCGGCCCCGGCCCAAGACCCGCCCGGATCGACCAGCACCGCGCCAGAGGGGGTCACGACCAGCCCGAAGGTGGCGTTATTGCCAAGGTTTTCCGGGTTGCGCTGTTCCAGCGGGCCGACAATGGCCCAGACGTTTTCCGTCACGGGCTGGATGGTCAAAACATCAGCCAAGACAACACTGGGGCTACACAGCGCGACAAGCGCAACGAAAACACGTCTCATTCAGATATCCTTTCAGGATTCAAAGCACCGCCGCTTCAGGCCAGTTTACGAAAGACAGAGACTTGAAAAGCTTGAGAATTCCCTTTCGGCGTTCGGTGGTCAAAGTGTTCCGACGCCAGAGGCGCAAACTGGCCCGGTGCCAGTGCAGCCAGTGTGGCCGCCAAAGTCTGTGGCGAATAGCGTTGCACCGGAAGGCCAGAGCAGGTTTCCGGCCCGGTCAGGTCAAACGTGGCAAGGATGGCGATCCCGGCAGGGGCAAGGGCCTTGGACAGCGTGGCAAGGTAACGCTCTTGATCTGCCCTATCGGTCAGGAAATGGAACACCGCACGGTCGTGCCAGACATCATAAACGCGGTCAGGGTGCCAGTCGCGGATGTCAGTTGCGATGAATGACACGCGCGTCGCAGCATCACCCAGCCGCGCGCGGATGATATCCAGCGCGGTGTCGGACAGGTCCAGCACGGTCACGGCCCCTGCCCCGTCGGCAAGCGCATGATCAACCAGCCGCGATGCGCCGGCCCCCACATCGACCAGCGCACCACCTTGCGGCAGATGCTGGCGCACAAGGCGCAGGGACTGCGCAGGCGTTGCCTCAAACCATGTCAGCGCGTCTTCGGCGCGCGCGGTATAGGCGGTGTTCCAATGCTCGATCAGGTCCATCGACAGCTCCCCGTTCCCTTGGTCGTAGCCTGTGGTACACTGATCCCGCCCCGGCATATCAATTCATGATTTTGAATATTAATGGCGCAGGCACAGATTCAGCCAAATCCCATCACGGGCGCGCACGGTCATATGGGCTTGCGGCACCGGCACGCGCGCGGGGTCGGCGCGCACGTCCCAATCGGCCAGAATACGCGCCAAAATCAGCACCGCTTCGGCCATGGCAAACCCTGCGCCGGGGCAGACGCGCGGACCTGCCGAGAACGGGATATACCCGTCACGGGCCTGCGCGCGGGTGGCGTTGTCCTGCCAGCGGTCGGGGCGAAAATCGTGCGGGTCGGGCCAGATATGTTCGTTGCGGCCCATATGCCACGGGCTGACGATGACCTGCGCGCCGGGAGCGATGGGGCGGTTGCGGAAACTCTCGGGCTTGGCCGCTTCGCGCACCATCATCGGCACGGGCGGGTAAAGGCGCAGCGCCTCGCGGAACGTGTCGCGGATGCGGGGGAACTGGCGCAGAATGCTGAAATCTGGCGCGGGGCCGCCGATATGGGGGCGGATTGCCTGCGCCTCTGCTGCAAGCTCTGCTTGCCAATCCGGGTGCGTGGCGATCAGATACAGCGCCCAAGCAAGGGCCGAGGCGCTGGTTTCATGCCCTGCCAAAAAGAAAATCGCCACCTGATCGACCATTTCACCCGTCTCGAAGACCGCGCCCGTATCGGGGTCGCGCGTGGTCATGATCTTGGTGGCCAGATCGTCGGGGGCGGTGCCTGCGGCAATCGCGGCGGCGCGGGCTTCGGTCATGCCGGTGATCAACGCACGGATGCGTTTCGCGGTTGCGCGCGCGCGACGCGGCATCGGGCGCGGCAACCAGCGCGGCAACGGGATGATAGCAGCCAAGTTCAGAATGGGGGCCGCGCGCTGATGGGCACGAAAGCTTTGGTAAACCTCTGACGCGGTGGCATCCTCGATCGGCACGGAAAACAGCGTGCGAAAAATGACATCGGCGGCGGCGTGGCTGGTCAGCGCCTCGACCTCATGCAGGCCCTCGGTCAGGCGCGCGGCCATCGCTTCAGACGCGCTCCACATGGCGGGAAAGGTGTCGCGCAGCCGCCCCCCCTCGAAGGCCGGGTCGATCATCCGGCGCTGGCGCGCCCATGTCGCGCCATTGGTCACGAACACCGAATTGCCCAACAAAGGCCGCAACCCTTCGCGCACGCGGCCCGATTTCGGGAAATCGCCCGCCCGCTCTTGCAACACCAGCCGCACCAGATCGGGCGTGTTGACCATGACAGAGTGCAGGAACGGAAGCCGCATCTCTGCCATCTTGGCACGGTAAAGTTTGGCGGGCTGGGCCGACAGAATATCGCGCCGAAACATCAGCACATGCCGCCACAGTGCCACGCGGTCGGCGCGGTGGTCGGGCATGGGCGGACGGGTCACGCCGCATCCTTCAAATAGCAGGCGCGCGACACGCTGGCAGAAGGCTTGCGGCCCTTGAACCGATCAGCCAGGGAAACCGGCCCCGCCGTGATCTGGAAATAATCGTAGTCTTTGGGCGCATCGAACGCGCAAAGATACTGGAAATGCAGCCGGAAATAGCGGCGCTTCAGCTTGGCGTAGGTTTCGGGCGCCAAGCTTTGGGTGAACGCTGCCGAGATGATCAGCGGCCATTTCTGCCCGTCGCTGCCTGCGCCAGAGCACGCGACCGGATCACACAGCGCATAGCAACACCCGTCCCCCGGCGCGGTCACATCCAGCCAGAACAGCTTGTCCGATTGCGAGAGCGCCGCCAGATCGGCGCGCAGGCCTTGCGCCTGCGGCAGGTAGGATTGCATCGGCACGGCATGGCCCAAGGACAGGAACGCCAGCTTGCCCGCAGGCACTTCGCCCGCGATAACCCGCGCCAGCACCGACACGCCCAGATGCACGCCAGAGGAATGGCCGACGACCAGCACCTCGTCCAGATCCGGGTCGGCCAAGGCTTGGGCAATCAGCGCCGCGAACTTGTCCAGCCGTGCTTCCAATTCGGGCGGGTTGCGGCCCTTGTGCTTGGCGGTAAAAGCGAAATCCAGAAGCAGGTAATGCACGAAGAACTTGCCGTCCATGCGCCGAAACCCCTCCAATATGGGCCAGACCACGCCAAGGCCCAGCAGGTAGGCCAGCCACGCGGGCAGCAGCAAAGACAGCGCCCAGCCCAAGGCAAGCGCGGCCAGCACGGCCACCAAAAGCTGCCCCACCAGCATGATGACCGGATACATGGCCGCAATGCCCGGCCCCGCACGCAGCCGAAACAGCCGGAACAAGGCGCCGGTCGAAATATAAATCCATGCCGTGCGCACCAGGAGCGCATAGGTCGCCCAAATGCCTGCCGCCATCGACGAGCGCACGATATCCGACCATTCCAAGATCTGGATACGGCTTTCGGCCTGTGCGCCCTCCATCTGGGCACTCACGATCCAGCCATAGGGGCCTTCACCCTTGTAGGGCCGTTGCCGCAAGGAATAGCCGGAAATCGCGGCCTGTGCCGCCCCCTCGGTGCGGTAAAGTTCGCGGTAGCGGCGCGGCGGGAACGGGTCATAGCCCGGGATATAGAAAACCTGACGCCGGAACGGTGCCGCACCGCCCGCCATTACGCCGCCCCGATCTCTGACGGGTCACGCAGCCACAGGCAGCGCGCGGGCACACCCAACATGACCGCATAGGGCGGCACATCTTTCGTCACAACCGCATTTGCCCCGATCAGCGCCCCGCGCCCCACAACGATATCGCCCAAGATAACCGCGCCCGCGCCCACATCGACATGGTCCTCTAGCACCGGGCGGGCGGCGATATCGTCATCGCGCGCAATACCGATGGTGGTATTCTGCCGCAGCACCACATCATTGCCGATGGACCGTGCCACAAGGATCATACCGCCGAAATGTTCCAGCCGGACACGGCGGCCAACTTTCACGGTATAGGGCAGCTCAATCCCGCCCATCCATTGCGACAGCTTGAACATGGAGCGATAAATCGCGGTCAGCATCATGCGCGCCGGTTTGAAGCGCACCGACATGCGCCAATTGCCAAACCGGTGCCAGAACAGGCGCCAAAAACCCTGTGCCAGCCAATCTCCGCGATGGGTGCGCAGGTCTTCGGCAACCAATTGCCAGAAGGTCAGGTCAGAGGGGTTCATGTTTTTGCTGCCATCCGGCAGCGGCGCGGCTTTCGCGCGCGCGGGCTTTGCAGATTGACGATCCAACACCACGCGTAACCCCGTCACTCATGCCCTGTGCCGGCCCGCATGCTACGGGTTGGCGAATACCTCTGATGACAAGATCACGCCTAGACGCTGCGAAAGCAAGCCCATCGCAGCGGAACAATCTGTCCACGACGCCGATTTGGCGGCAAAGAGCGTGGCTTGCGAGCAGTGAATGGGCGGTCCTTGCAGAATTTTCAGGTGGTTCGCGCGCAGGGTTTCCCCGGTCGAGGTGATATCGGCCACCGCTTCCGCTGTCAGGTTGCGGATCGTGCCTTCGGTGGCACCTTGGCTGTCGACCAATTGGTAATCGGCCACGCCATGCGCGCGCAGATGTTCGCGCACTAGGCGATGGTATTTCGTGGCAATCCGCAGCCGGAACCCGTGGCGCGCGCGGAACGCCGCTGCCGCCGCATCCAGATCATCGAGCGTGTCGACATCCACCCATGTGACCGGCACGGCCAAGATCAGGTCGGCATGGCCAAAGCCCATAGGGGTCAGTTCCGCGACAGAGGCTTGCCAATCTGGCAAGGTCTCTCGCACAAGGTCAGACCCGGTCACACCCAGATGAATGCGCCCCGCCGCCAATTCGCGCGGAATTTCGCTGGCTGACAGCAGCACCAGTTCCATGCCCTCTACACCTTCCACCGCGCCGGCATATTCGCGCGCGGCCCCGGTGCGGGCCAGCCGCAGGCCGCGATCGGCGAACCAGTCGAAGGTTTGTTCCATCAGCCGCCCTTTGGATGGCACGCCAAGCTTGATGGTCATTGCGCCCCCTCCAACTGGGCCAGCAGGTCGGGCCGGATCACACCGCCCACCGCTGGAATGGCGCGGCCTTGGCCCAAAACCGCCGTCAGCGCATCATAGCGCCCGCCAGAGGCCACGGGCGGCATATCATCGCGCGCGATGAAGCCGAAGACGAACCCGTCGTAATATTCCATATTGGTGCGCCCGAAACTGGCCTCAAAGGGCAAGGTTTCGGTGTTTATCCCCTTGTCATCCAGCGCACCCAGCCGCGCTTCCAGCCGGTCAAGCGCCGGGGTGATTGCCTCCCAGCCCATGGCGCGCATCTGCGCAAGGGCGTCACGCGCGGGTGCGGCAAGTTGCAAAAGCACCTCCAGCGCCTGCGCTTGGCCCTCGGGGATGGGCGCGGTATCCGCATCTTCCAATAGTGCCACAATGCGCTCCGCGATCTCCTCTTCCGAGCGCAAGCCCAGATGGGGGCCTGCATCGGCCATCAGCGCCTCTGCCGGGGCCGCGCGCAACCGCTCGATCAGCGCCGCGCGCTCGGTGGCAAGCGGTCCCTGCCCGCGCATCCGCTCCAACAACGCGCGGAACCGCTTGGGCCGCCAGACATGGCGCAGTAGCGCCGCGCGCCGCCGGTCCGTGGTCGACAGCCCCGCCACGGCGGCGGTGATCAGGCCCATATCGCCCGTGACCGGGCGCAGGCCGTAGGCTTGCAACAACCGGGCGAATAAAGCGAATACTTCGGCATCCGCTTGCGCGGCCATATCGCGGGCAAACACCTCGTAGCCCACTTGCAGATATTCCCGTGCGCGGCTAGCCGATTGCTTGCGAAAGACCGGCCCCGCATAGGCGTAGCGCGCAGGCTCTGCGCCGCCCGCCATATGCGCCTGCACTACGGGCACGGTGAAATCCGGGCGCAGCATCATCTCGCCCAAGGCCGGGTCATGGGTGACATAGGCGCGCGCGCGAATATCCTCGCCATACAGGTCCAGTAGTGTTTCCGCCGGTTGCAGAATGTCGGGCGTCACGCGCGCGGCCCCTGCGTCCAGCATCCGCGCCAGCAGGTCGGCAGCTATGTCCTCGGCGCGGCTCATGCGTAGCGGGCCAGTATCTCGCGCACTTTGGCGACCATGTCGGCGCGGGGAACTTCCACCTGTTGCGCCTGCGATTTCCATTCTTCGACAGAGGCTTCCGCCGCGATCTGCGCCCCAAGGATCAGGTCTTTCACCTGCACCACCTCGCGTGCGGCCTCATCCTCGCCCATGATGATGGCGACGGGGCTTTCGCGTTTATCGGCGTATTTCAACTGGTTGCCGAAATTCTTGGGGTTGCCCAGATACATCTCGGC
>JAFGVZ010000241.1 GCA_016937725.1 Paracoccaceae bacterium
ATCACGCTGCCCTTGGCATAGCTGCCCGGGTAGCCCTGCGCGGCCATAACAACCGTCAAAGCATGGTCATCGGCCCAGTTGACGCGGGCCTGATCCAGCCGCCCTTCAGCGCAGGCCAGCATCAGGTCCAAAGCCTGTGCGCCAAGGCGCATCATCAGCACCTGGCATTCCGGGTCGCCGAAACGGGCGTTGTATTCCACCAGCCGCGCGCGGCCGTTCTCAATCATCAACCCGGCATACAGAACCCCCTGATAGGGCATTCCACGGCGCGCCATTTCGGCCATGGTAGGGCGCACGATCTCGTCCAAGGCTTGCCGCGCAATCGCATCGGTCAGCCCCGGCGCGGGGCTGTAGGCGCCCATGCCGCCGGTATTCGGGCCGGTGTCGCCATCGCCCACGCGCTTGTGGTCTTGGGCTGTGCCAATGGGCAGGCATGTCTCTCCATCGACCAGCACGAAGAACGACGCCTCTTCGCCCTGCATGAATTCTTCGATCACGACCTCAGCGCCAGCGGCACCGAATTCGCCGCCGAACATGGTGTCGATAGCGGCCAAAGCCTCGTCCAGCGTCATTGCCACGATCACGCCCTTGCCCGCTGCCAGCCCGTCGGCTTTGACCACGATGGGCGCGCCTTGCGCCTGCACATAGGCGCGGGCGGCATCGGCATTGGTGAAATGGGCATAGGCGGCGGTCGGCGCGTTCACGGCGGCGCAGATTTCCTTGGTAAAGGCCTTGGACGCTTCCAACCGCGCCGCTGCCGCCGATGGCCCGAAACAGGTCACGCCCGCATCGCGTAGCCGGTCGGCCACGCCTGCGGCCAAGGGCGCTTCCGGGCCGATGACGACGAAATCAATAGCCTCTTCCTCGCAAAAGGCCAGCACGGCGGACCCGTCGCAAATGTCGACATCGGCGCAATCGGCAATCTGGTCCATGCCCGCATTTCCGGGCGCGCAGATCAGCCGGTCGCATTTCGGGTTTTGCAGGATCGCCCATGCCAGCGCGTGTTCACGCCCGCCGCTGCCCAGAACCAGAATATTCATCGCGCGCCCTCTCTTGGCCTTTGCCTGCGCGCGTTCTAGGCTGTGCGCCACGCGGTGACAAGCGAAGGCGCGCGACATGGACCTGATTGACGAACCCGAAGGCGGAAGCCCGGGCAACACGCCCGAATTTACCGTGTCCGACTTGTCCGGCGCGGTTAAACGCACACTGGAAGGCGAATTTGGCCGCGTCCGTGTGCGGGGCGAAGTGGGCCGCGTGATGATCGCGCGCACGGGCCACATGTATTTCGACCTGAAAGACGACCGCGCCGTGATCGCTGGCGTTAGCTGGAAGGGCCAAGTCGCGCGTATGCAGGTGCGCCCGGAAGAGGGGATGGAGGTGATCGCCACAGGCCGCCTGACCACCTTTGCGCCGCAATCGAAATACCAGTTGCAGGTTGAAAGCGTTGAACCCGCAGGGGCAGGCGCGCTGATGGCCATGCTGGATGCAAGGCGCAAGGCGCTTGCGGCGGAAGGGCTGTTCGATGCGGGCCGAAAGCGCCGCTTGCCGTATTTGCCGCGGGTGGTGGGGGTCGTGACATCCCCCCAAGGGGCGGTGATCCGCGACATCTTGCACCGGCTGCACGACCGTTTCGGTGTGCATGTTCTGGTTTGGCCTGTGGCCGTGCAGGGGCAAGCCTGCGCGCCGCAGGTGGCGGCGGCGATCAGGGGTTTCAACGCTTTGCCCAAGGGCGGCCCGATCCCGCGCCCCGATGTGCTGATCGTGGCGCGCGGCGGTGGGTCAATAGAGGATTTATGGGGCTTCAACGAGGAAATCGTCGTCCGCGCGGCAGCCGCCAGCGACATTCCCCTCATCTCGGCGGTCGGCCACGAAACTGACACCACGCTGATCGACCACGCGTCCGACCAGCGCGCGCCCACCCCCACGGCGGCGGCGGAGATGGCGGTGCCGGTGCTGGCCGATCTGCTGGCGCATCTCGCGACGCTGGGCGCGCGGCTAGTGCGGGGTGGCGCGCAAAGCGTGGCGCTGCGCCGCCAACGCCTGCGCGATCTGGGCCGCGCATTGCCCCGGCCTGAAAACCTGCTTGCGCCCGCGATGCAACGCTTCGACCAATGGGCCGAAAGGGTGCCCGGTAGCCTGCGCGCCGCGCTGCAAAGCAAACGGCAAGAGCTGCGCAGCGCGGGCGCTGGGTTGCGGCCCACCACGCTTCTGGGCCAGATCGCGCGTGGGCAGGACCGTCTGGACGCGCAGGTGGCGCGCGCTGACCGCGCCGCCTTGGCGCGGCTTGAGAATGCGGGCGCGAAGCTGTCGCGCGCCGACCGGATGCGCCCCGATATGCTGACCTTCCCCATCGCGCGCGGGGCCGATACCTTGGCCAGCCAGACCCAGCGTGCCGACCGTGCGGCGAAAGCGCAGCTTGATACGCTTGGAACGCGCCTTGCAGCGCTCGAACGCTTGCGCCAATCGCTCGGCTACCCCGCGACGCTCAAGCGCGGCTATGCCGTGGTGCGCAATGATGCTGGTGGCGTCATGACCTCTGCCAAGGCGGCGGGGCAGGCCACCGCGCTGAAGGTGGAATTTGCCGATGGCGAGATTGACGCGCTGCCCGGCAAACGGGGAAAGCCCGCAAAGGGCGCAGCCCCCAAGCCCGAACAAGGGTCGCTTTTCTAAGCCCCCACCCCCATACGCGCATGGAACCGTGCAAGTTCCGACGCCGTGGCGTTTTGTCCGCAGAAGATCTGCACATAGCCCGGCACGCGGGCGATGCGGGTGGCCAGATCCTCGTGGACCTGCATAGAGATATAGCCGATCTGCGTCAGATACACAGTGCGCGCGCGAATGTCTGCATCGTCCGGCGTGTGGCCGAAGCGGCTGAACAGCCCGCGAATTGCCTCCAGCCGGGTGGCATCGGTGGCTTCCACCCGCGCCATGACCGCGTCGGACTGATGCGCCCAGCCGCGCACGGCGAAATCCAGCCGCGGGTCGAACACGGTTTCGTCTTGAAAGACGACGATCAGGTTCAGAATGCCCTCGGCGATGCCGTCTGCATAGGCATTACAGGCGGCGATGAACGCGCCGGTATTCTGCGCCTCCCACTCTGCCAGAAGCGCGTCCAGAAGCGCGGTGCGGTCCTTGAAAAACCAGTAAAAGCTGGTGCGCGACAGGTCCAGCTTCGCGGCCAAGGGCTGGATTTTCACGGCATCCAGCCCGCCGTCCAAAAAGGCCTGCTTGGCCGCAGCCAGCCACAGCTCGCGCGAACCGCGCCAGCCAGAGGTTTTTTCCGGATCGTGCGAGATGTCCATGCAAGCAGAATAGGCGCAGCGCGGGCGGGCAGCAAGCCAAAATGGACAGCACTGAACGAATACTTGACACAACTGAACATTTTGCGCTTTGCTCTGCCAAACCCCACGGAGCCAGCGCCATGTCCACCGATCCCCTTCTCCAGCCTTATCGCCTGAAGCACCTGACCCTGAAAAACCGGCTGATGATCTCTAGCCACGAACCCGCCTACCCAGAGGACGGGATGCCGAAGGACCGTTACCGCGCTTACCACGCTGAGCGCGCCCGCGCGGGTGTGGCGCTGACCATGACGGCGGGGTCTGCCAGCGTGGCGCGTGACAGCCCGCCGGTGTTCAACAATATTCTGGCATGGAAGGATGAGGTGGTGGGCTGGATGCGAAAGCTTGCCGATGAATGCCACGACCATGGTTGCGCGGTGATGATCCAACTCACGCATCTGGGCCGCCGCACACGCTGGGACAAGGCGGATTGGCTGCCCGTTGTCTCGCCCGGTCACGCACGCGAACCGTCGCACAAGGCGTTTCCGAAAAAGGCCGAAGATTGGGACATCGCCCGTATTATCGAGGATTACGCCGATGCCGCAGAGCGGATGCAGGCAGCGGGGCTGGACGGGATCGAATTGCAGGCTTACGGGCATTTGATGGACCAGTTCTGGTCACCCCTGACCAACGATCTGGACGGGCCTTATGGTGGCAGCTTGGACAACCG
>JAFGVZ010000242.1 GCA_016937725.1 Paracoccaceae bacterium
AGGTATTGCCGCCGCGCCCGACTTTACCGAGGACAGCATGTGGCCCGGCCTGAGCGACGCCCAGCGCGCCGAGATCATGGACAAGGGCCAGACCACCCTACCCAACGATTTTGACGCCCCCTATACCCTGACCCGCCGCTTGTTCGAGGATGGCAAGCGCCAGCTTGTGTTGCGCGCGCCGCTGTCTCTGCCCTTCCCCGTGCGCCTCTTGCAAGGCACCAAGGATGAGGCGGTTGCGACATCGGTCCCCCTGCGGCTGATGGACCATGCCGATTGCCCGGATATGCGGCTGGAACTGGTCAAGGACGAGGATCACCGCTTTTCATCGCCGCGCTGCCTGGACCTGATCGCGCGGGCGATCACAGAGGTCAGTGGCTAAGCCTGAATGTTCGAAAACTGAACTTTTAGCGCACGTTCGGCGCAATAAACCCTAGAACGCGCAGATATTCTGCAAGCTGACCCATTGCCCGTCGCTCAAAAGCGCGCGGCTGGGCGCTTCGCCTGCCATCGGGTCGCCCGCGCGCAAAGCGGGCAGAAGCGGCCCCAGATCGGGGTCGAGCGGTTCGGGATTGTCGGCAAAGCCACGCGACGACAGGCCAAGCGCTTCGAACCGGGCCAGAAGCGCTGCAGCCTCTGGCAAAGGCGCAGGTTGGCGAACGTGGTCTTGCGCATAGCCCGCCAGCGCCTCGGTCGGAACGTTGCCAGAGGTCAGCAGGCCAAGGGTCTGGAATAGTCCGATATGCGCCAGAACCGGGCGCACCGGGTCGCCCAAGCGCTGCCGTGCTTCGGCCAGCAACAGCGCGCCCGCGATCGCCTCGGCGCTGTCCGCAGCATCCAGAAGCCGTGCATCAATCACATATACCCCGCCGGGAAAGCCCGTGACGCGCGGCGCGGGCGTGCCTTGCATGATGCGCACATCGGCAGGCTGCCCCAGCACTTGCCGATGCAGCGCATCTAACGCAGCGCGGCCCTGCGCGGTATTGCAGACCTGGGCGCCTTGGGCCAGCAGGTCGTCGGCCAGCCGTTTGCCAATGTCGTGGCGCGTGGTCCAGGGCAGCACTGCCGCAGTGTGCCGCTCCAGCGCCGGGGGGAAGAGCATGGCCACCCCCAACAGCACCACCAAAGCCAGCCCCGCATAGCCTTTCAGCCCCAAGCGGTCGCGCCAGCGACGGGGCGGGGCAAGCGCGCGCTGCACCTCTTCCAGCGCGTCGATCAGCCAATCGTCATCAAGTTCCAGCACTTCGGCCCCATCGCCTTCGGGGCTGTAAAGCGCAGGGCGCTCGCGCGGGTTGCGCCGCTGCACGGCGGGCAAGGACCAATGCGACAGAACCTGCATGCTGCGGCTGTCGGATATGACAAGCGTCGCATCGCCAAAATTGACCACGACCTCGCGGCGTTGGTCCTCGACCCGCGCCGACCAAAGGCCGAGCCCTTCCAGTTTGCGATACTTGTCCAGCGCGGTCATGGCGCCCTTTGCCTGCAACAGAGGTAGGTCCCTTGCCTATCTCAGAGCGCGCGACTTGACCAGATGCCTACAAATCACGCACCTGTGCGCGCAACTCGAATTTCTGGATTTTTCCGGTCGAGGTTTTGGGCAAGTCCATCACCACGACCCGCTTGGGCGTTTTGAACCCGGCCAGACGTTCGCGGCAAAAGGCGATCAAGTCGGCTTCGGACACGTCTTGCCCCTCTTTCAGCTCGATACAAGCGCAGGGCACTTCGCCCCATTTTTCATCTGGTTTGGCGACCACGGCAGCGAGCGACACGGCAGGGTGCTTCATCAGCACGCCCTCCACCTCGACCGAAGAGACATTCTCGCCGCCAGAGATGATGATGTCCTTCGAGCGATCCGCGATCTTGATGTAACCGTCGGCATGGACGTAGGCGATGTCACCGGAATGGAACCAGCCCCCCGCAAAAGCGTCCTTCGTGGCTTCCGGGTTCTTGTAATAGCCTTTCATGACCCCATTGCCGCGATGCATGATCTCGCCCA
This sequence comes from Paracoccaceae bacterium, assembly GCA_016937725.1. GTDB lineage: Bacteria > Pseudomonadota > Alphaproteobacteria > Rhodobacterales > Rhodobacteraceae > Roseinatronobacter. Next base: position 1,994 of record JAFGVZ010000242.1, read on the forward strand.
GCGCGGCGGTGTCGCGCGGCACCGGGGTCATGGTATTGGGGTCCATGACCGTCACGCCGTCCATGAAGGGCATCGCAACACCGGTGCGCGCCTTTACCTCTGCCCGGTCGTCGCCTCTCAGGTAGTCGAACCCGTCATGCCATAGGCATTCGGTGTCTGGGCCGTAGGTTTCTGTCAGGCCGTAAACCTGCGTCACCTCGAACCCCAAGGGTTCGATGGCAGCAAGCGTCGCGGCAGGCGGCGGCGCGCCTGCCGTGAACACGCGCACAATGTGGTCGAAAGGTTTGCGCTCATGCTCTTTGGCGTTGATGATCGTTTGCAAGACAATGGGCGCACCCGCCAGATGCGTGACCCCTTCCCCGCCGATGGCATCATACACCCCGGCGGCGGTCACGTCGCGCAGGCAGATCATCGCCCCGCCCAGCGCGGGCAGCATCCATGGATGGCACCATGCGTTGCAATGAAACATGGGCACGATGGTCAGGTAACGTGGAAAGAGTGTCATCTGCCACGAGATCGGCTGCGACAGCGTGGACAGATACGCACCGCGATGATGGTAGACCACGCCCTTGGGCCGCCCGGTTGTGCCGGATGTATAATTGAGCGCAATGCTTTCCCATTCATCGCCGGGCATGATCCAGTCGAAATCGGGATCACCCTTCGCCAGCAGCTCGTCATAGATCAGGTGCTTGCCGCTGGCGGCGATGCCAGCCTGCGCATCGGGCACTTCGATCAGCATGGGGGGCGCGTCCAGCGTGGCACAGGCGGTTTCGGCCAAATCCAGCAGCGCAGAATCGACCAGAAGGGCCTTCGCTTCGCCATGGCCCAGAATATAGGCGACCGTATCTACATCCAGCCGGGTGTTGATCGCGTTCAGCACGGCCCCACAGGCGGGCACGCCGAAATGCGCCTCGGCATGGGCTGGCACGTTGGGCAGAAGCGTTGCCACAACATCACCCGGTGCAACACCTTGCGCGGCCAAGGCCGATGCCAGCCGCGACGCGCGGGCGTGATACTCGGCATAGCTGCGCCGCTCAGATCCGTAGACAAGCGCATCGCGGGTGGCGAAAAGATCGGCGGCCCGGCGCAAATGCGACAAGGGCGTCAGGGGCGTGAAATTGGCCGCGCATTTCTCCAACCCGGTTTCGTCGTTCAGCCAGCCCATGCTTTCCTCCTGATTGCGTGCTGCGCAATGGACCGAAGCCTGCACAGCCCTTACGCGAAATATTCTTGCGTATGACTAAGCAATCTCGATCCGGTTTTGCAAGGGCGACCCGCAAAGCCCGGGCAATGTGGCGCAACAAAGACGACAATTCTTGAAATTACCCAAGTTTGTCCCCGATTTTGTCCGTTAACACAACTTAACGTAGCGCCATCACACCCCAAGCGGGTCACAACCGAAAAGCGAGGCTACGCCATGTTTCTCTCACTTCAACCGGTTTCCAGTTCCAGTGCGCGTTTCTGCACTATCCAAGACCGCAGCGATGTCTGGCCCGTGGCCACGTCCAGCGACACCGCCCTACCCGATTTCGGCGCTCTGGCCGAAGGGCTGATGACTGGCACATTGGTCGCCACCGAGCGCGGTTGGCGTGCGGTCGAAACGCTGCGTCCGAGCGAGAGCGTCCTGACCTTCGACAACGGCATGCGCAAACTGGCCAGTTGCGCCAGTGCGCCGATCAACCGCGACCCGCGCAGCGGCAACGCGGCTTGGGGCCTGATGGTTCCCACAGGGGCGCTTGGCAATCGTTCGGCCATGACATTGCTGCCCAGCCAGCTTGTGCTGTTGGGCTGCGACTATGCCCAGCGCCACTTTGGCACGCCGTGCGTTCTGGTCCCCGCTGCACTTTTGGAAGGCTTCAAGGGCATTGCGCGCTGTGGTTTGGGCGTGGCCCCACGCAGCTACATGCTGGCTTTCGCAGATGCCGAAGTGGTGCATGCCAATGGCTCTGCACTGGTGGCCTGTCATGCCACAAGCAAAACTGCGACCCCGAATTATCCTTGCGTGACATGGGCCAAGGCCACCGCTTTCCGTGCTTCTCTATTCGGCCGGAAAACGCAGCTCGACACGGCAAGCGCCGCGATCGTGCCCTTCCTGTCCACCTTGGTGCGCCCGGCATGATGACCGAGCACAGCTTATTTGGGCATAACGGTCGAAATACCCGGATTTGGCCCAATTTGCGCCACAAAAGAAGTCAACCATTAACCATGCTTCCTCTATCGGAGTCGGACCCCATGACACATCCCAAGCCTTTCGGTTTGCAGGCGAATGCCGGAACGCAGTCGCGCGCAAGCGACGTGGCCGCGATCTCGGCGGCCATGATGAAAGATGCCGAACTGTATTCCTTGGCGCTGCGCGAAGATGGCTTGCTGCCGGGCACGCTGGTCGCCACCGGAACTGGCTGGCGCAAGATCGAAACCCTGCAAGCGGGCGAAATGGTTTTGACTTTTGACAACGGCATGCAGCCCGTCACGCGCGTGCATGACCTGACCATTCCGCAACACGCGCTGCCCGCGCACAAGGCCTTTACCATGGTCGTTCCGCAAGGCGTGCTGGGCAATCGTCGTCAGATCGACATGTTGCCGCTTCAGGAAATCATCATCGAATCGGACTTTGCCGAAGAGCGCTATGGCGATCCGTTCGTGCTGATCCAAGCGCTTATGCTGGAAGGGTTTGAAGGTATTCGCCGCGTGCCGATCAGCGGCGATCTGCGGGTTTTCATGCCCACCTTCGAGCAAGAACAACTGATCCACACCTGCGGCATGGCGCTGCTGACCGCGCGCGCGGAAAGCGATTTCTCGCCTTTGGATGCCTGCACGCAAGGGCCAGAGCGGGAATATATGCGACTGCCGCTCTCGGACCTGAGCGCACTGGCCGCCAGCCTGAAACAGCAAAGGGCGGCCTGAGCCGCCCCTGCCTGTTGTTTACGCGGCTTTCGCCGCTTTCGCATGATAAAAGCGGTGGCCGTCCTCGGCCATCTGCCGCAATAGGGCCGGCGCTTTGAACCGCCCGCCATGGGCGGCCTCCAACTGGTCGCAGACCGAGACTGCAAAGGGCGCGCCCAGCATATCCAGCCACGAGAACGGACCACCCGACCACGGCGCAAAGCCCCAACCCATGATCGCGCCGACATCGCCTTCGCGGATGTCCGTCAGAACGCCGTCCTCTAGCGCGCGCACGGCCTCCAAGGCTTGCGCGAACATCAGGCGATGTTGAACCGTGACAAGGTCAGGCTGGTCTTCGGCTTGCGGGTATTGCGCCGCCAAGCCCTCCCACAGCTCCAGACGTTTGCCTTTCTCGTCATAGCTGTAGAAGCCCGCGTTCGACTTGCGGCCCAAGCGCCCTTGCTCGACCATCCAGAAGATGACCTCGTCCACATCGCCATCGGGATAAGCGTCACCCATCGCGGCGCGGGTCGCCTTGGCAATTTTTGCGCCCAGATCAAGCGCGGTTTCATCCACAAGCTGCAACGGCCCCAGCGGCATCCCCATCAGCTTGGCGGCGTTTTCCACGAGCGCAGGCGCCACGCCCTCGCGCACCATCCGCATCCCTTCGTTTAGGTAGGGGATGATGCAGCGATTGGCGTAAAAGAAGCGCGCATCGTTCACAACGATCGGCGTTTTGCGAATTTGGCGCACGAAATCCAGCGCCTTGGCCACGGCCAGATCGCCCGTCTCGCGGCCCTTGATGATCTCGACCAGCGCCATCTTGTCCACCGGGCTGAAGAAATGGATGCCGATGAAATTGGCGCGGCGCGTGCTGGCCTGCGCCAGATCGGAAATCGGCAGGGTAGAGGTATTGGTGGCGAAAATCGCATCCGCGCCCAGCACGGCCTCGGCTTTCTGTGTGACATCTGCCTTGACCTTCGGGTCTTCGAACACCGCTTCAATGACCAGATCGCACCCTTCCAGCGCCGCGTAATCGGTGGTCGGCGTGATACGTGCCAACACGTTTGCCTTCCCCTCCTCCGTTACCTTGCCCCGCTTCATCCCGGTATCGAGGATGGATTCCGCATGCGCGCGCCCGCGCTCCGCGGCCTCTGGCGAAGCGTCGATCAGCACCACGTCAATCCCGGCATTGGCAGCAACATAAGCGATCCCCGCGCCCATCATCCCCGCGCCCAGCACGCCCAGTTTGCGCACCTTGGCATCGGGCGCGTCGGGACGGTTCGCGCCCTTTTCCAGCGCTTCCTTGTTGATGAACAGCGACCGGATCATCGCGCTGGATGACGGGTTCATCAGAACGCTCGTGAACCAGCGCGCCTCGATCTTCAGCGCGGTGTCAAACGGCACCAAAGCGCCCTCATACACCGCCGACAAAAGCGCCTTCGCCGCAGGGTAAACCCCTTGCGTCTTGCCGTTGATCATGGCCGAGGCGCCCACGAAGGTCATGAACCCCGCCGGGTGATAGGGCGCGCCGCCGGGCATTTTGTAGCCCTTGGCGTCCCAGGGTTTGACCAGATCGGCGTCTTTCGCGCCCAAGACCCAGTCTTTCGCGCGGGACAGCAGTTCCTCCGGGGCGGCAACCTCATCCACCAACCCCGCCGCTTTCGCGCGCTTGGGATCGACCAGCTTGCCTTCCAACAGGAAGGGCGCCGCCCCCATCGCACCCAGTTTGCGCGCCAGCCGCGTCGTGCCGCCCGCGCCAGGAAAGATGCCGACCTTGATCTCTGGCAGGCCGATCTTGGCGCGCGGGTTATCCGCCGCAAAAATCCGGTGGCAGGCCAGCGGCAGTTCCAGCCCGATGCCCAAAGCCGTGCCGGGCAGCGCCGCCACGATTGGCTTGCCGCCTTTCAGCGTCTTCGGGTCCATCCCCGCGCGCTCGATCTTGCGCAGGATCTTGTGCATGCCCATGATCGCGTCGAAGACCTGCTTGGCCGGGTCTTCATCGACCACGCCCTTGCCAGTGGCGAGGATGTTCAGGTCCATGCCCGCCGCGAAATCGGGCTTGCCGGATGTGATGATCACGCCCTTGACTGCTTCATCCGCAAGCGCCGTTTCAATATGCGCTTCGAGTTGCGCGAAGCCTTCCAGCGACAGCACGTTCATGGATTTGCCGGGCACGTCCCATGTGATGGTCGCCACGCCATCTGCATCGGTCTTGTAAGTAAATTCCTGCATGTTCCCCTCCCTTACACGCGCTCGATGATGGTCGCGGCACCCATGCCGGATGCGACGCACAAGGTGGCAAGGCCCATGCCTTGGCCGGTGCGTTCCAACTCATCCAGAAGCGTGCCGATGATCATCGCTCCCGTCGCACCTAGCGGGTGCCCCATGGCAATCGCACCACCGTTCACGTTCACCTTGCTGTCGGGCACGTTGAACGCTTGCATGAAACGCAGGACGACGGCGGCGAAGGCTTCGTTCACCTCGAACAGATCAATATCGGAAATCTGCATCCCGCTGTCGCGCAGGATTTTCTCTGTCACCGGCACCGGGCCGGTCAGCATGATCGTCGGATCGGTGCCGATCTTGGCGGTCGCGCGGATTTTAGCCCTTGGTTTCAAACCATATTTTTTACCAAACGCCTTGCTGCCGATCAGCACACCCGCCGCGCCATCGACAATGCCCGAAGAATTACCCGCATGGTGGATATGTTCAATTTTCTCAAGGTGCGGGTATTTCATCAGCGCCACCTTGTCGAAGCCGGGCATCACTTCGCCCATATCCTTGAAGGCGGGTTTCAGCGCGCCAAGGCTTTGCATATCGGTGCCGGGGCGCAGGTATTCGTCGCGCTCCAGAATGGGCAGGCCGTTCATGTCACGCACGGCCACGACAGAGCAGTTGAACCGTCCCTCCTGCCATGCCTGCGCCGCGCGGCGTTGGCTTTCGACCGCCAAAGCATCGGCCATGTCGCGGGTGAAGCCGTATTCGGTGGCGATGATGTCCGCCGAAATGCCTTGCGGGACGAAATACTTCTCCATCGCAACGCTCGGGTCCACGGCCACGGCGGCCCCGTCCGACCCCAT
>JAFGVZ010000243.1 GCA_016937725.1 Paracoccaceae bacterium
GCGATTGGATCAGGGGATTTGACGGATGGATGCGGCGGAACAGGCGTACGAGGCGGCAAGGGCCGAGATTGCGCGGGTGAAGGCGGAGGGGGAGACCCGATTGGATTTATCCGGCATGGACTATCGCGCACTAGAAGAGTTGCCGCCAGAAATTGCGGGACTAACTGGATTACGAACCCTCAACCTAGCCAAAACCAAGATTGCAAATCTCGCGCCTCTGGCAGGACTGACAGAATTGCAGGTGCTCACTCTCAACAACACAAACGTTAGCGACGTAAAGGCACTGAAAACACTGACAAACCTACGGATACTCAAGCTAGACGGCACACAAGTCAGCCACCTCATGCCGCTGCAAAGCCTAACAAGCCTGCAAGCACTCAGTTTAAACCATACACAGGTTAGCGACCTGCGCCCAATTGCTAGACTAGAGGGGCTTGGAAAGTATGGCCTTATGGAAGGTGCTGGAATTCACTACCGCGACATCCCCGCCACCAAACGCGATTCTCGTCTAGCGGCTCTGGCGGCTGTCGATCACGCTGATGATCGTGGTAGACTAACATTGGATTATTTGCGCAATCTGCCCAAGTGGCCGGAGCCATACATCCCGGATGGCTCACCACCCAAGCCGATTGGGGGCATTCCCAAAGCGCCAGAGCAAGACCCGGCCCTGCCGCTAATCTGGGGTGAAAAGGGGTTCGCGTTCTTTGCCGAAAGCATTTCCACCGACCCGGTGACAGAAGCCGCGCTGGGCGACCTGCGCGGGCTGCTGGACGTGTTACGCCGCAAGGGCAATGCGCATGACGACCTGTATCGGATTGCCGGGGAATTGCAGGACCGCAGCGCGGGCGACGTATCTGATCTGCACATGGTCAAGCTGCACCTAAGCTACCAAAAGCTGCGCCGCCTGCACAAAGGCCGCGCAGGCCGCGAACACAAGTTCGACGATGAGACCGTGTCCAACATGGAAGCGGTGTTCGACATTCTACCCGGCGTGACGCTGGCAGATGACAATGTGCGCACCTTGATAGAGCGCCAAGAGGCAGAGCGCGCGGCGGGGCTGACACAAGAACAAGAGGACACGTCCGCCAAACTCCTGGAGGATGTGCAGCAACCTGACGCGCCTTTTGCGGATGAAGTGAAGGATGTGGCCGCCGAAATGCTCAAACCGGGCGCGGATGATCGGCTGTCGGGAACGCGCCCGATACTGTCCCGTAATGTTGTCATCAACGTCCTCAGCTTTGTCGGCGGTTCGATTGTAGACGGAGCAATCGGCGGTCCTGTCGGAAACTTCGTTTACAACAATGGCGCTGACATCCTCGCCTACGCCGTCACAATGGGCGATGATGCGTTTTTCTGGGCGCAATCGGTATTCTCAAAATTCCGCATCGAATACGAATTGGCGATGGGCATCACCCGCGAAATTTCAGGCAAACCCTCGCGCCCGTCACACAAACCCAAGGACTGACTATCTGCGGTCGCGCCCCGCGCGACAACCCGCGACCGCCCGCCCCCACGGCGGGCGCGGGTTCCCCGCACCCACCTCGGGCGGTCGCGGATTGTCTGCGCCGCATAGCCCCCCTTGCACCCCTGCCCGCTTCGCCTATCCTCCTGCTCAAAGAAGGAGCATCACCATGCAGGCATTCGGGACATCTCAGGGCGGCACGCGGCGCGAGGATGTGCGGTTTCTGACTGGGCAAGGCCGCTACCTTGCCGATATCGCCCCCGCAAACGCCCTGCACGCCGTGTTCCTGCGCGCGCCCGTGGCGCATGCGCGCATCACCTCGCTCGATGTGGACGAGGCCCGCGCCCTGCCCGATATTCGCGCCATCCTGACCGGCGCGGACCTGATCGCCATGGGCGTCACCGCGTCGGTCTACGCGATCACCCTGCCCGACACGCGCGGCGGCAAGGGAGCGGCCCCACACCGGCCCATCTTGGCCACGGACACCATGCGCCATGTGGGCGAGCCAGTGGCGCTGGTCGTGGCCGACACGCGCGAAGCCGCGATGGACGCGCTGGACGCGATCTCGCTGGAATATGACGACCTGCCGGTGTCGCTGGCGCTCTCCCCCGGCGGGCCGGAAATTCACCCCGAAGCCCCCGACAACCTCGCCCTCGACTGGCGCTTGGGCGACCAGACCGCAACCGACGCAGCCTTTGCCAAAGCCGCCCATATCACCACCTTGACCGTGCGCCAGAACCGTGTGACCGCCGCCAGCCTTGAGCCGCGCGCGGCCATGGCCGAGTGGGACGGCACACGCCTGCACATGGCCTTCAACGGCCAAGGCGTGTGGCGGCTGAAATCGGAACTGGCCAAGGCGCTGTCGCTGGACCCCGAGAATGTGCGCGTGACCACACCCGATGTGGGCGGGGGCTTCGGCATGAAGGTGATGGTCTACCCCGAACATTACGCGCTTGCGGCAGCGGCGCGCAAGATCGCCGCCCCGATCCTCTGGGTGGCTGACCGGGGCGAATCCATCGCGTCGGACAATGGCGCGCGCGACCTGACCAGCACGGCGGAACTGGCCTTTGACGACAGCCACAAGATCCTCGGCTACCGCGTGCGCTCCACCACCAACCTTGGGGCGTATAATTCGCAATTCGGCCAGAACATCCAGACCGCGCTGTTTTCGAAGGTGCTGACGGGGGTGTATGACATCCCACTGGCCGATCTGCATGTGCAGGCGGTCTATACCAACACCACCCCGGTCGATGCCTATCGCGGTGCAGGGCGGCCCGAAGCCATCACGCTGCTGGAGCGCACGCTGGACATGGCCGCGCGGGAACTCGGCCTATCCCCGTTCGACCTGCGCGCCCGCAACATGATCGCGCCCGACAAGCTGCCCTTTGCCACGCCGATGGGTGAAACCATCGATGTCGGGGACTTTGCGCGGCTGCTGCACCGCGCCGCCGAGTTGGGCGATGCGGCCGGGTTCCCCGCACGGCGCGCCGCCAGCGCCAAAAAGGGCCTGTTGCGCGGCATGGGGCTCGCTTATTATGTCGAGGCGATCCTAGGCGATACCTCCGAAAATGCCGCGCTGGAATTTACCCAAGATGGCGGCGTGCGGCTATTCGTGGGCACGCAATCGAACGGGCAAGGGCATGAAACGGTCTATGCGCGCTACTTGGCCGACCTGACCGGGATTGACGAGGACCGCATCGAGATTGTCCAAGGCGACAGCGACCAGATTGCCACGGGCGGCGGCACGGGCGGGTCGCGCTCTGTCACGGTGCAATCGACCGCGACCTATGCCATGACCCGCCAGATGGTCGCGGATTTCGCCGACTTCCTGACCCGCCAGACCGGCGCACCCTTCGCCTTCGAGAACGGCATTTTCGCCGCCCCCGGCACCAACCAGCGGTTTACCTTGGTCGAAGCTGCGGAACTGGCGCGCGAAGCGGGCGAAACGGACCTCTTGCGCCATGACGCCCGCATCACGCTGGAGGGGCGCTGCTTCCCCAACGGCGCGCATCTGTGCGAGGTCGAGATCGACCCCGAAACAGGCGCGCTGCGGCTGGACCGCTATCTGGCGGTGGATGATTTCGGCAACCTCATGCACCCGATGCTGGCCGAGGGGCAGGTGCATGGCGGCATCGCCCAAGGCTTCGGGCAGGCAGTGCTGGAAGAGGTGGCGCTGGACGCGGACGGCCAGCTTTTGTCCGGCAGCTTCATGGATTACGCCATGCCCCGCGCGACGGATTTCCCGATGTTCGGGTTCGAGAGCGTGCCGGTCCCGTCCAAGACCAACCCGCTGGGCATGAAAGGCTGCGGCGAGGCGGGGACCGTGGGCGCTTTGGCGGCTTTGTCGAACGCGGCTTTGGATGCTCTGTGGGAGCGCGGGGTGCGCCATGTGGACATGCCGCTGACGCCGGTAAGGGTGTGGGGATGGTTGCGGGAGGCGGAGGGGGGCGTTTAGTGTTTTGATTGGGGATGGTAGGTTTTCCAGACGAAGCGGACGGTCACTTGATGCCGCAACATCAAGACAACGGTCAAGAAAGATATGTCGGTTGTTTGCTGATTGGTTTCTACCTATCGTTCGAATTAATCCTAGCAAAAGGGGATGTAGAGATTACCGATGAGAACAGGTTACGAAGAGATTATTGCCAATGCGGCGCAGGAAGTCGAGTATGTGAATGATTTTTTCATTGAACTATCGTCGGTAGAAGAAACGCGAAAGCTCTGGAGAGCTTGGTCCGGTCTTCTAGATCATTACGCCAAGGCCGTCTCGGCCATGCGACGTGCAACTAGCCATGGCCCGTCTAAAGCTTGGTCCGACAGATTGCTGTATGAGCAGAGGTCAAACCCAATTCTTCAGTATGCATTTCAGGCAAGGAATCAAGCTACCCATGTGTTCGAAACTAAACGCAGTGTGAGTCCGAGAGCTGTTTCTATCGGAAACATTATATCTGTATCAGGATATTCTCTGGTCACTATGTCAAAAAATACTATTATCGGGCCAGATGGTGAAATTCAGCGGCTTCCAGATGGCACTATTTTCACGAACGCTGGAAAGTATGCTGGTGGCACTATTCCAAAAGAGGTCGTAGAAGAGAATGAGCATTATGTTATTCTCACAGACATAAAAACTGGTAGTGGATTTTGGCGCGTGCCGAATCCAGATATTCACCCATCAAAGCAAGCGATAGAAATCGCTGGACACGTTTTGAATTGGCTCAACCGCAAACTGAGTGAGGTTAAAGAAATGGCAGCCTCAGAAAAAAGAATTAAGTAGTTTGCACACACCAACAGCCTGCGTCGGCCTCAAACCACCCCCTCACCCCACCACCAGCTTCACCGCGATCCCCCACATCACCAGCGCGATCATCCCGTCCAGCACCCGCCATGCCTTTGCACTCGCAAACAAGGGCCGCAGCAGGCGTGCGCCGTAGCCGAGGCTGAAGAAGAACAGGAACGACCCCGTCACCGCCCCGGCCCCGAAGCTGACTTCCTCGCCCGGAAAGCGGGTCGAGATGGTGCCCAGCAGCACCACCGTATCCAGATACACATGCGGGTTCAGCCATGTCAGCGCCAAGCAGGTGGCCAGCACGCGGCCCAAGGGTGCAGCGGCGGCGCGGCCATCGACCACCAGCGCCTCGGTCGAGCGCAGCGCGCTCCTGGCCGCGCGCCAGCCATACCAGCCCAAAAACGCCGCCCCCGCGTAGCGCATGACCGGGTCGAGCCATGGCAGCACCTGCGCGATCTGCCCGAAGCTGGTCACGCCCAGCACGATCAGCACCGCGTCCGACAGCGCGCAAGCCAGCACCACCGCCAGCACATGCTCGCCGCGCAGACCTTGGCGCAACACGAACGCGTTCTGCGCCCCGATGGCCAGGATCAGGCCCAGCCCCACGCCCAAGCCGGTCAGGAATACCGATGGCGCGATCATGGGCGCAGGTCCTGACTGGAATACATTGACATCAACCCCTTAAACGTCAGCTTTGGCTAGACTATCCATGGACAATGCGAAAGCCGGATATGACCTTCGATACCATCGCCGTTCTGGACTGGTCCGCCGCCAGCCTGCCCAAAACCGGGCGCGATTCCATCTGGTTGGGTGTCGCTGGCCCGGACGGTGTGCAGACCCTGAACCTGCCGACGCGCAGGCAGGCAGAGGCGCGGCTGGCACAGGTGTTTCACGACACGCGCGCCAAAGGCCAACGCTTGCTTCTGGCCTGCGATCTGTCCTTCGGGTTTCCAGCGGGGTTTGCGCGCGCCCTGACCGGACAGGCACAGGCCCTCGCGCTGTGGGACTGGCTGGGCCAGCATATCACCGATGACGCCGGCAACCGCCACAACCTGCGCGATGTCGCTGCCATGGCCAACAGCCATTTCCCCGGCGATGGCCCGTTTTGGGGCAATGGCGCGAAAGCCGATGTGCCGGGCCTTTTCCGCCGCAAACCCGTTTTGCCCAAGGGCTTGTCCGAATTTCGCCTGACAGAACAGGTCGCCCGCGCGCAGGGGCTTTACCCGAAATCAAGCTGGCAATTGGCGGGCGCGGGCGCGGTGGGTGCGCAAAACCTTGTCGGCCTGCCGGTCTTGGCACGGCTGCGTGACAGCGCGCCGGGGCATGTGGCGGTCTGGCCGTTTGAAGCCCCCGACCGCCCCATCGTGCTGGTCGAAACCTATACTGCGCTGATCGATGGCCCAGTGCGGGCAGCCGACCCATCTGTCGTGCGGGATGCGGCCCAAGTCGCGCTTTTGGCGCAAGCGGTGCAGGCCATGGACCGCGCGGGCCTTCTGCCTCGACTATTTGCCCCGCCCCCGCCCCAAGCTTTGCCGGAAGAAGGCTGGATTTTTGGCCTTGGCCACGGGCCAGACCTGGTGGACCACCTGACCCGCGCTTGACAGCCTGCGCCTGCGGCGCACCTATGGCGCATGTTCCTTGTTACGAAATCCACGATCGCCAACCGGGGCGCGCTGCATATCCGGCAGGTGCCGCGCAAATTCATGGGGCGCACGGCACTTTGGCCGCGCGGTGGCAGCCTTGGCCTTTGGGCGCGGCTGGTCTTCGAGGTGGAATTCCTGCGCTATATGGTGGCGCTCATGCCCTTCGTGGTGGCCACGCTCATCTGGCGCGACTATGCGCTGGCCATCGCGCAAGCGCCGATCCCCATGCTGATCCTGATCTATCTGGTCGAGGCGCGGCTCTTGCGTGTGCCGCCCGGTCAGCGCGCAGGGCTGGTGTCAGAGGCCGAGGCCGAACGCGGGCTGGACCTGCTGCGCGACCGCGCACGCACCATCCTGACCAAGATCGCTGCCGGGCGCGGGGTCGAGGCAGGACGCTTGCATCTGGTGATCGAGCAGTCTGAGATGTTGCGCATCACGCCGCTGTCGCTTGTCTCGGTCCAGTCGGACGATGGCCCCGCCATTCTGGACCTGACACGCGATGAACGCGCGCTGGTGCAAGGCACGCTGTTTCAGCCGCCCCTGACAGAGCGAGATTTGCAAAAGATCAGTTTGGCGCGCAAGATTGCCGTGCACGATATCGGGCTGGAGGCGCGCGAGGTATCCGCCCATGCGCGGCTGGCGGCCATGATGGCCGCGCGTTCAGCCAGCCAGTGACAGCACATGCCCGAACGACGCTTGCTTCGGGTCGGGTTGCGGCGCGGCCCAGATGACCGGGAAAGGCGGGCGCGGGCCGGTCGGCCCGTCCATGTCGGACAGGATGATAAGGGCCGAGGGGGCAAGCTCCCCTGCGCGCGCAATCACGGGGCGAAAATCGGTGCCGCCGCCTTGCGGCAGGTCCAGCGCGGCAAGCGTTGCGCGGGCAGTGGCGGGGTCGAGGGACATGTCATGGTGCAACCCTTCGTCGAATGTCAGCAGATGCAAGCTGGCCTGAACCCGCAGCGCAATCGTCTGCACCTCGGCCAGCAGCAGACGCAGAGTGTCATCGGCCAAAGACGCCGAACAATCCAAGCCCAGCACAATGCGCGGGGCTGTGCCCTGCCAGCGCGTGCGGGGCTGGAACGGCGGAAGGGGTGCGCCAATTTGCACCGCCCGCCCGGCCCCAGCCAGCCATGCGCGCGAGGGGCGCAAGGGCACGGGTTCAGGGCGGTGCAAAGTGGCGCGCGCCAGCAGGCGGCGCAAGACAACCTCCCACGGGATGCGCGGCGCGGGCAGGTCAGCCATACGCCGCCCCAGCACGCCCAGCCCGAACCCCGCCGCCGCCCCTGCCGCCATGGCGCGAGCCAGATGCGCGCGCCATTCGGCTTCGCCCGTGCCACCCTTATCCTTGCCTTGACCGGCCCCATCGCCGCCGCCGGGGCGCAGGTCGGGCTTTTGCCCATCCTCCTGCGCCTGCCTGCGCGCGCGGCCTGCGCCTTCTGGCGTGTCGGCCATGCGCCGATAGAGCCGCTCGCAATCCCAATCGGCCAGCCCGCCTTGTTCGTTCAACCGCCCGAGCAATTTCGACAGGGTCAGCGCCGGACGCGGCAGCGCATGGCCCGCCTGCACGATGGCCTCGTTCACGATGGCGTCCGATGCAATCTGCCACAGATCGGGCGCGAAACCGTCGCCCAGACGCGCGGCCATGACGGCCATACGGTCGGAATGTTGCAAAGCCACATGCAGAATGTGATGGCCCGCCAGCCCGATTTGCTCATGCGGCGGCAGCGCGGCAAAGTCTGGCCCATAGCGAATGACACTCCCCGTGGTTTCCGCCGCCGCCTCCAACCCGTCCGCATCGCGATGCTGGCACCATAACGACAAGGCCGCCAGCGCCGGGTCGCGTTCGGTCAGCGCTTGCAGCGCACGGGTCGCGCGTTTGGAATGGGTCATTCCAGCCCCGCCGCGCGCCGCTCCTCGGCATAGGCGGCATAGGCGGGCGAGTCGAGGAACGCCCCTGCCATGTCATTGTCCAGCGCCTTGCGGATCAGCATTTCAAACCCATGGGCGCCCAGTTCGGCCAAGGGCATGGCGTTGAAGGGCGCACCCTTCAGCGCCCGCGCTTCAGCCATGATTTCAATACACTTGCCCATATTGCCCGCATCCGCCCGCGCCACCAGCGCATAAATGAGCGCGGTCATCCCGTGCATCGACGGTGGGTAAAGCGCCAGCCTTGCTTTCCCACTTGCCTCCAACAGGTCGTCAATCTGCACGGTCGCCGCGATCTCATCCGCGATCAGCAGGAATTCGGCGGCCACCGCTTCGCCCAGCACGCCGCCAATGGCAGTGTTGCGCAAAGCGCGGTCTGGCAGCGCCCGCATCAGCGCCGAGACCCGCGCCCAAGATCGGGGCGTGCAAGCGATCATATCGCCCCGGCGCAAGGCGGCCTCGCCCGTGTCCAGCAAATCGGGGCGTGTGCGAATGAAGGCAATCACCGCCGGGTCCAGCCCCTGCGGCACCGCGTAGCCTTGCAGCCAATCGCCCGCCTCTGCCACAAGGTTCAGATGCACCAGACGGTCCGACAGCGCAGACCCCATTTCATAGGCAATCGCGCCATCCTCGACGCTGTTGCCCGCCGCGACCACGAAACAGCTATCGGGCAAACGATGCGGCCCGACGCGGCGTTCCTGCAATAGGCCGTAAACAGTCGGCTGCAACTGAGGCGCGGCGGCGGTCAATTCATCCAGAAACAGCACCGAAGGCGCGGTCGGGTCATCCGGTAAATCCTCTGGCCGAAACCAGATGGTGCGCTGGCGCTCCATGTCGAAAAACGGCAGTCCGCGCAGGTCTTGCGGCTCTATCGTGGTCAGGCGCAGGTCGTAAAGCCGCGCGCCGATGCGGTCGGCCAAGATCTGCACAATCTCGGTTTTCCCAATGCCGGGGCGGCCATGCAGCATCCAACTTGCGGTCAGCGCGCCAGTGGCTTGCGCCTGCCAGCCAGCCAAAAGCAACTCCAGCGCGCGGCCGGTTGTGATCGGGGGTGCATTGACCATGGTTTGCCTTTCGCCACTCTGCCACGGGCCTGAATATGGCCCGCGACATTGGCGCAGCAAGGATCAAGCGGGTGGTTTCGAGGGCGAGTCTTCCGCCAACTTCGCAGCCTGCGAAATCCAGTTGTCGCGGTCGATCCGGCCTTTGAAGCTTAGATAGCCATCGACCCAATCCACTTCGGCCCGTGTCCATTTGGCAATCTGCCAGAAATGATAGAACCCCAGCGCGTTCAGCTTGCCTTCCAGCACCGGGCCAACGCCGCTGATGCGTTTCAGATCATCCGCCGCACCCACGGGGGCATCCAGACCCTTGGGTTGCGAAGGTTCGACATCGGCGCTTTCCACTTCGGCGCTCTCCGCAGGGGCGGCGGCCATCGGGGCGGGCGCGTCTTCTGCGACAGGCGCCGGTTCGGCAGCATGGGGTTCAGGGGCATCAGCCGCACTTGGAGCGGTGGCCACAGCAGAGGTTACAGCGGGCGCGACCGACGGGGCTGCCACACGCGGCGCGGGGGCCGCCCCCTTGGGCGCGCTTTCCGCCAGCGTGAAGATCACACCCACGATCAATGCCACCACAGCCCCGACCGCGACCGCGGCAATCGCGCCAAGGTCCAGCGGGATAAGCGAGACGCCAAACATCAGCGCGCCCGCGCCTATGGCGATGGCCCAACCATGTAGCGGCGGCGCTTCCTTGAATTCCGAATGTGCCATTTAATTCAATTCCTCCCTGTCGTTTTGGTTGCGGGTCAGGCGCGCAAAGCCTGCGTCTTGCCCGCCGGAAAGGCCTCTAGCCCCAAGGCTTGCAAAGCCGTTCCAGCAATGTCGCGCGCGCTGAGCCCTGCCTGAGCATACATCACTTCCGGGCTGGCCTGTTCAATAAATCTGTCGGCCAAGGTCATCGTGCGCAGCACGGCCCCCGATTGCAACTGCCCGGAATTGGCCAAGTAATGCAAAACATGCGCCCCAAAGCCGCCCTGTGCGCCTTGTTCGACCGTGATAACTGCCGCATGGTGGCGCACAAGCTGGTCGATCAGCGCATGGTCAAGCGGCTTGGCGAACCGGGCATCGGCAACCGTGCAGGTGATGCCACGCGCGGCCAAAGCCTCGGCGGCCAGACGCACTTCGGCCAGATGCGCGCCGAAGGACAGAAAGGCCACATGCTCGCCCTCGGCCACGATGCGGCCCTTGCCGATTTCCAGAACCTCTGGCCGCTCGGGCATGGTCACGCCCACCCCGTTGCCGCGCGGGTAGCGCAGGGCAATGGGGCC
>JAFGVZ010000040.1 GCA_016937725.1 Paracoccaceae bacterium
CCCTTGTCCATGATCTCGGCGCGCTGGGCGTCGCTCAGGCCGGGCCACATGCTGTCCTCGGTAAAGTCGGGCGCGGCGGCAATACCTACCAGCGCGTGCACCCGCTCTGGTATGGCGCGCGCCAAAAGCAGCGCGATCCACCCTCCCATGGATGACCCGACCAGCACTTGCGGCCCCTCTGTCAGCGCGGTGAGCGCGGCCATGGCATCCGCCGCCCAATCACCAATACAGCCATCGGTAAAGGCGCCAGAGCTTTCCCCATGTCCCGAATAGTCAAACCGCAGGAAAGCGCGACCCTGCGCGCGTGCCCAGTCCTCTAGCCACACGGCCTTGGTGCCGGACATGTCCGACATGAACCCGCCCAAAAAGACAATGCCGGGGCCGCGCCCGTCGGACTTGTGATAGGCCAGTCTGCGGCCTGTGTCAGTGCTCAGATACTCAACCATCGCCCAATTCCTCTAACCCGTAAGCCACCCACGCCCCGCTCAACGCCATCAGCGCGAACAGCGCCAGCGTCAATTCCGCCCCGCCCAAAGCGGCCAATGCGCCGGACACGCCGCTGGCCAGCAGGATCACCCCGATCACGGTATTCGCAATCGCAGTGTAGATCGCGCGGCGGTCGGGCGGGGCCATGTCCACGATGTAGGTGGACCGCCCCAGCCGCACGCCCTGATGCGCCACCATCAACCCGAACAGCGCCAGTGGCATGGCCCAGAGCGTTCCGGCCAGCCCCAACGCCACGAATAGCAGTGCCAGCCCCATAGAGGCCGCACCGCTTACCCCCGTCAGCACCAGCACCATGCGTGAAGACCGGTCCGCCAGCCGCCCCCAGACATAGCTGGATGCCAGCGCGGCCAAGGCGCTGGCCAACACCAACGCCCCCAAGCCTTGCAGCGCGTCGTTGCCCGAAGCCAGCACCACGAACCAAGGGGGGGCCAGTGCGGTCGCGGTCAACAGCCCGCGCGCGATGATGAACCGTGCAAGGCCCGCGTCTTCGCGTAGGTAGCGCAGGTTGGCCAGCGCCGCTGCCGCGCCATTGCCGCCGCCCTCGGTTTTGCCCGGTTCCTCTTGTAGGCCTGCGAAGACCACGCCCGCCATGACCCAAGCAATCGCCGCCGCGATCAGCGCGCCTGTGACAATGGCAAAGCGCGCCTCGGCCAGCCAGATCAGCGCCAGCGCGAAGGCCAGCCCCACGCCCGCCGCCCATGTCCCCGCCAGCCCCGTTACGGTGCCGCGCTGGCCCTTGGCGACGGTCTTGCCCAACACGTCCTTGTAGGCGACCGACGCGACCGAGCGGGACACTGCGAGAAGCGCCAGCCCCAGTAGGATCAGCACGCCAGCCATGGTGCCGGTGCTGGTCAGCGCCGCCAAGGCGATTACCGCCGCGCCGGCGCCTTGCCCCAAGGCTGCCCCCGCCCATGCCC
The DNA here is from genome assembly GCA_016937725.1 of Paracoccaceae bacterium. Taxonomy (GTDB): domain Bacteria; phylum Pseudomonadota; class Alphaproteobacteria; order Rhodobacterales; family Rhodobacteraceae; genus Roseinatronobacter. Next base: position 1,425 of record JAFGVZ010000040.1, read on the forward strand.
ATTTGCGCCGCGCCATGGCGCGGATGCGCTCGGCGGTGAAGAGTTGCGGCAACAGCGCCCCCGCCTCTCGGATCGGCACCAGAAAGCCGATCATCGCGGCAGGCGCGCCAAGATGCGTCATCAGCCAAGACAGAACCAGCTTTGGGTCCACCAGCCCGTCGGCGGATTTGTTCAGCCCCAAGGCCAGCGCGTGGCGCAGAAAGCTGCCGGGCTGCGCCTTGCAGGCAGTCTCTGATATGTCGCGGCAGATGCGGCCCTCATCCTCGGAGGACAGCATGTCATAGGCAATCTGAACTGCGGGTCGGGTCATTTGCTCTCCTTCATGTTGCGCGCAGCTTGACTTTCCCCGCGCCCAAGGTCAAACCCTGCGCCACATATAACCCGCAACCGGGCGTTCCGTGGGCGCCAAACAGACGAGGACAGGCTTATGGCCCAGATTTCCCTGACATTTCCCGATGGCAATGCACGCGAGTATGACGCGGGCGTGACGGCGGCAGAGGTGGCCGAGAGCATTTCCAAATCGCTGGCCAAGAAAGCGATTTCCGCCACCGTGAACGGCGCGCATTACGACCTGCAATGGCCGATCACGGCGGATGCCAGCATCGCCATTCACACCATGCAGGATGACGCACAGGCGCTGGAACTGATCCGGCACGATCTGGCGCATATCATGGCGCGCGCGGTGCAGGAAATCTGGCCGGATGTGAAAGTGACCATCGGCCCGGTGCGCGACAAAGGCTGGTTTTACGACTTCGACCGCGCCGAGCCGTTTGTCCCTGAGGACCTTGCCCGGATCGAAGAGCGGATGCGCAAGATCATCAACGCGCGCGAACCCGTGCGCACCGAAGTCTGGGACCGCGCCCGCGCGATTCAGCACTACAAGGATGCGGGTGAGCCTTTCAAGGTCGAACTGATCGACCGCATCCCCGAAAATGAGCCCCTGCGGATGTATTGGCACGGGGATTGGCAAGATCTGTGCCGTGGCCCGCATTTGCAGAACACAGGCCAGGTTCCGGGCGACGCGTTCAAGCTGATGAGCATTGCCGGCGCTTATTGGCTGGGTGACAGCACGCGTCCGATGTTGCAGCGCATCTACGGCGTCGCGTTCAAGGACCGGGCCGATCTGAAAGCCCATCTGACCATGCTAGAAGAAGCGGCCAAGCGCGACCATCGCCGCCTGGGCCGCGAGATGGACCTGTTCCACATGCAGGAAGAAGCGCCGGGCCAGATTTTCTGGCACCCCAATGGCTGGACCATCTACACCACGCTGCAAGACTACATGCGCCGCCAGCAGCGTCGGGGCGGCTATGTCGAGGTGAACACCCCGCAGGTCGTGAACCGCAAGCTGTGGGAAGCGTCGGGGCATTGGGACAATTATCAGGAAAACATGTTCATCGTCGAAGTGGACGAGGATCATGCCCGCGAGAAAACCATCAACGCGCTGAAACCCATGAACTGCCCCTGCCATGTGCAGATTTTCAATGTCGGCCTGAAAAGCTACCGCGACCTGCCCTTGCGCATGGCCGAGTTTGGCTCTTGCAACCGGTATGAGCCCTCGGGCGCGCTGCATGGCATTATGCGGGTGCGCGGCTTTACGCAGGATGACGCGCATATCTTCTGTATGCCGGACCAGATCGAAGCGGAATCGAAGAAATTCATCGAATTTCTGTCGGGTATCTATGCCGATCTTGGGTTCACGCAATGGCGCATCAAGCTGTCCACCCGGCCAGAGCAGCGCATCGGGACAGAGGAAAGCTGGGATTACGCCGAGGACGCTTTGGCCAAGGCCGTGGTCGCGGCAGGCCACACGTATGAGATTTTCGAGGGCGAAGGCGCGTTTTACGGCCCCAAGCTGGAATTCGTGCTGACCGATGCCATCGGGCGCGACTGGCAATGCGGCACGTTGCAGGTGGACCCGAACCTGCCCGAACGTCTGGATGCCAACTATATCGGGCAGGACGGCGAAAAGCACCGCCCTGTCATGCTGCATCGCGCCGTTTTGGGGTCGTTCGAGCGGTTTATCGGCATTCTGATTGAAAACTTCGCGGGCAAACTGCCCCTGTGGCTGGCCCCGCGTCAGGTGGTGGTGGCCTCCATTGTTTCGGATGCCGACGACTACTGCCGCGAGGTGGTAGCGGCGCTGCAAGCGGCGGGCCTGCGCGCCGAGTTGGATTTGCGTAACGAAAAGATCAACTACAAGGTGCGCGAGCACTCGCTTGGCAAAGTGCCGGTGATTTTGGCGGTGGGCGCGTGCGAGGTGGACGAGCGCACGGTCTCTGTGCGCCGCTTGGGCGATACGCGGACCGAAACGCAGGCGCTGGATGCTTTGGTGGCGGAACTGGTGGCAGAGAGCACGCCGCCGGATTTGCGCTGAGCGCAACGACAAGGGCCGCGCGCAATCGCGGCCCTTTGCTTATGGCAAGACCTGCAACCAGACCCAGCCGGTTAGCATAACAAGCCCCGTCCCGATCAACGCCGAGGACGCGGCGACCCGTTTCGCGCGCCCATACATGTTGGCAAAGACGTAAACATTCACCCCCGGCGCCATGGCGGCTGTGACCACGGCAGAGCGCAGCGCGTCGGTCGACAGCCCGAAGGCCTTGGCCAGCCCGAAGGTGATCGCCGGGTGCACCAAAAGCGACAGCGCCACAACATAGACAATCGTGCGCAAATCGCCTTCTGGCCGGTAGCGATAGAGCACCCCGCCAAGCGAAAACAGCGCCGCAGGCAAGGCCGCGCGCACCATCATATCCAGCGCGTCATCCATCACGCCCGGCACTGGCAGGCCGGACAGGTTCACCGCAAAGCCCAAGGCGATGGCAATCACCAGCGCGTTATGGAACATGGCGCTGAACACGCGGCGGGCGGTATCACGCAAGCGCCCGCCGCGATTGCGCATCATCTCCATCGTGGTAATGCCAATGGCGTAGCAGATGGGCGAATGCAGTGCGATAATGGCGTAATTCGCGGCCAGAGCATCGGGGCCGTAAGCGCGTTCCGAAATCGGCAGGCCCAGCAGCACCGTGTTGGAAAAGAGCGCGACAAAGCCGATGGCGACGCAATCTTCCCAGTCGCGTTTGAACAGCACCCGCGCGCCCGCGAAACCAAGCGCGAAACTGATGACAGCGCCCGCGTAGAAACTGACCAGCAAACGCCAGTCGAAGTCTTGCCCAAGGTCCAGCCGGGAAATGGCGGCAAACAACAGGCAGGGAATGGCGAAGGTCTGGGTAAACCAGACCACGCCGTCTACCTGAGCGTCGGAAATCAGGTCGCGCCAGCGGGCAAAATAGCCAAAGCCGATCACCAGAAAGACCGGCAGGATGACATCGGCCAAAGCCTGCATGTTAAAGCGCCAAGGTCACGGTCATCCCGTCATAGGCCGGGGTGACATGGGGCGGGGTTTCCGCCGCGACCGTCGCATAATCAAGGTCCAGATGCATGTTGGTCAGCACCGCGCGCGCCGGCTTGGCGCGGGCGATCCAATCCAGCGTCAGGTCCAGATGGGCATGGGTCGGGTGCGGTGTGCGGCGCAAAGCGTCGATGATCCAGACCTCCAGCCCCTCCAGCAAGGGCCAGCTTTCGTCGTAGATGCCGACCACATCGGGGCAATAGGCCAGACCGCCCACGCGGAAGCCAAGCGCGTCGATCCCGCCATGGTTCAGCCGGATCGGATGCAGGGTCAGCGGGCCGCCCAGCCCGTCAATGGTGAAGGCCCCGTCAATGCTGTTCATGCCCAGAATGGGCGGATACGGCGAGTTCGGCGGCTGGATGAAAGCATACCCAAAGCGCGACAAAAGCGAGTCCTGCGTTGCGCCATCGGCCCAGACCGGCAGCTTCTCGCGCATGTTAAAGACGATCTGGCGCAGGTCATCCAGTCCGTGCACATGGTCGGCATGGGCATGGGTGTAAACCACTGCATCCAGCCGCCCGACGCCTGCACCCAGCAATTGATCGCGCATGTCGGGGCCTGAATCGATCAGCACTTGTGTGGCCCCTTCCGGCCCGATCCGTTCCAGCAATAGCGAGCAGCGGCGACGGCGGTTGCGGGGGTTTTCGGGGTCGCATTCGCCCCAATGCCCGCCCAAGCGCGGCACCCCGCCAGACGACCCGCAGCCTAAGATCGTGGCGCGCAAGTGTGCCATCAGACCACCGCCTTCCAGAACAGGCGGTCGAAATTGGCGCTGGTCTGGGCGGCGAAGGCGGCCTCGGTCATGCCGAACACCTCTGCGCCCACGCGGGCGGTATGGGCGGTGTAGGCCGGTTCATTGCGGCGGCCCCGGTGTGGTGGCGGGGCCAGGTAGGGCGCGTCGGTTTCGACCAGAATACGGTCCGCGGGGGCGGATGCGAAAATCGCGCGCAAATCCGCGCTGCGCGGGAAGGCGGCGATGCCCGACATGGACAGGTAGAAGCCAAGGTCGAGCGTGGCTTGTGCGAGCGTGGCGCTGCTGGAAAAGCAATGCATCACGCAGGTATAAGCCCCTGCGCGGTGTTCTTCGGTCAGAATACGCGCCATATCCTCATCTGCGTCGCGGGCGTGGATGATCAGCGGCAGTTTGGTCTGGCGCGCAGCCTCTATGTGAATGCGCAGGCTTTCGGCCTGCACTGCCGCACTTTCGGCGGTGTAATGGTAATCCAGCCCCGTTTCGCCAATGCCGACCATCTTGGGGTGCGCAGCCAGCGCAACCAACTCTGCCACCGTGACCATGGGTTCCTTGGCCACGCTCATCGGGTGGGTGCCCGCGGCGAAAAACACGCTGTCATGCGCCTCGGCAATCGCCTGGACCTTGGGCAGTGCTGAAAGCTTGGTGCAGATCGTGACCATGCGCGTGACGCCCGCTGCATGGGCGCGGCCGATCACGGCCTCATGCTCGCCATCGAAATCGGGGAAATCGAGGTGGCAATGGCTGTCAACAAGCTGCGGCTGGGTCATGCACTCTGTCCCAATACGGGGCGTAACCCCTCTTCGGTTTTCAGCACCATATCCAGCACCAGCGCGGCAGGGTCAAGGTTGACCGCGCGCCCGTGGCGGGCGCGGGCCGACAGCGTTGGGGCCAGTTCCGCCAAAACTTGCGCCGCCTGTTGGTGGGGCGCGATGCGTGAGAGTAACGCGGCCTCGCCCGCCACCGCCTCTGGCCCCGGACCCATGATTCCTGCGCGCGCTGCCCGCGCCATGAACAGGTCGAACAGGCGCAGGAACAGGGCGAAGCGGCTCTCGTTGCCCTTGCCGGTCATGGAGTCGGCCAGTCGCAGCGCCCGCGCCCGGTCCATGCGGGGCAGGGTGGCGAAGAGCGCAACCAGTTCGGCATATATTTCGGCCCCGCCGCCAAGCGCCAGTTCTACTGCCTGGCCCACCGACCCGCCCGACAGTTCCGCCAGCGTGGCCGGGTTGCCCTCGACCCCGGCTTGGGTCAGGGCGGCGGCGAAATCGTCTGGGCCAAGGGCCGACAGCCGCAGATCCCGGCAGCGCGAGCGGATCGTGGGCAATAGCCGCGAGGGCTGATGCGCGACCAGCAACAATGTGGCATTGGCGGGCGGCTCTTCCAACGCTTTCAGCAGCGCGTTGGCGGCGTTGGTGTTCATCTCGTCCGCCGCATCGACAATGACCACGCGCTGACCGCCATCGGCCGCCGACAGGCCGAAAAACCCGTGCAGGCGGCGCATCACATCGACCGTGATGTCGCGCCGCAGATTGCCCTTGTCGTCCAGCCCACGCCGAATGACCAACAGCCCGCCATCTGCGCCCGCGCGCAAGCGGCGCACGGTCGGGTGATCTTCGGGCACGTCCAGCGTGTCGGGCGGGCCGAACATGCCGCCGCCGTCACCCGCCAGCAGAAACCGCGCAATCCGCCATGCAAGCGTGGCTTTGCCGACGCCCATAGGGCCAGACAGCAACCACGCATGGTGCATCCGGCCAGAGCCAAAAGCTTGCAGGAAGGCGGCTTCGGCGGCACCTTGGCCTAACAGCAAAGGCGTGGCACAGGGATGCGGCGCTCCCTCGCGCTGGTCAGGCAAGTCCGGTGCGTCGCTCATGGCAGATGCGCCTTGACCCGCGCGGCCACGTCCTGCGCAATCACCTCTGGCGCGCGCGCGCCGTCAATGATCTGCACACGGGTTGGATATTCCCGCGCCAAGGCCAGAAACCCCGCGCGCAAGGCTTCCTGAAACCCAAGGCCCAATTCCTCGAACCGGTCCTCGCCCGAGCGCCGGGCCAGACCGCGCTCAAGGGCGGCGCGCGCATCCATGTCGATGACGAAAGTCAGGTCTGGCTCCACCCCGATGACCAGATCGTGCAGCCGGTCCACCAGCGGGCGCAGGCTGGCGCGGGCCACGCCCTGATAGACGCGTGTTGAGTCGGCGAAACGGTCGCTGACGACCACCGCACCACGGTCCAAAGCAGGCTGGATCGTGCGTTCCAGATGGTCGCGCCGTGCGGCGTTGAACAAAAGGATTTCAGTTTCCGCCGACCAGCGCGCCGGGTCGCCTTCGACCAGCAGGCGGCGGATGGCTTCGGCCCCCGGTGCGCCGCCCGGTTCGCGCGTGGCGACCACGTCACGGCCTGCCGCGGCCAAATGCTCTGCCAGCAGCCTTGCTTGGGTGGATTTGCCGCTTCCGTCTATACCCTCGAAGCTGATGAACAGGCCGCGCGCGCCCATTCTCAGTTCAGCGCCGTCTCGGATCCGCCCCGCGCCAGCGCGATCAACCGCAAAGCTGCCGCCTGTGCGCGCACCATGAAGCCACCTTCCGCGACATCGGCACCAGCGACCAGATCAAAGCTGATCGGGTCCATTTCGGGCAGTTCGACCACCAGCTTGCCCAGAATATCGCCCCTGGCGATCGGGGCGGGCAGGGGCCCATCATATTCCACACGGGCGTTTAATGTGTCAGAGCCAATGGCAGGAACCAAGGCGCGGGCCTCTGCGGCCACCACAAGCGGCACGGTGTCAGCCGCGCCCAACCAGACCGGGGCTTCGGCCAGAACTTTGTCAGGCTGTGCAACCGTCACCTCTGCAAATTGCCGGAATGCCCAGTTGATGATCGATTCCGCTTCTTGCCTGCGTTCAAGCTCGTTGGTCAGTCCGCCAAAGGCAAAGACAATGCGCCGCCCGCCCTGCTGTGCAGAGCCGGTCAAAGAATACCCCGCCGCAGATGTGAAGCCGGTTTTCAAGCCATCCAAGCCCACGCCTGCGCCCAGAAGTGGCACCCGGTTGCTTTGGGTGATCCCGTTCCAAGTGAACTCACGCTCTGACAGGTAGGGGTAGAATTCCGGGTGCTCTTTAATCATGAACGCAGCCAAGGTCACAAGATCGCGCTTGGACATCAGATGGTTCGGGTCGGGCCAGCCAGAGGCGTTCATGATCGTCGTGTTCGACATGCCCATCTCTCTCGCGCGCTGCGTGGCCATGCGGGCATAAGCTTCCTCGGTGCCCGCCAGCCCTTCGGCAACCACCACGGCGGCGTCATTGCCCGACATGATGGCAATGCCGCGGATCAGTTCCTCTGCCGTGGGCCGGTCGCGCAGTTCCAGAAACATGCGCGAGCCGCCCATTTCATAGGCCCGTTGCGACACGGAAAATGGCGTGTTCAGGCTGACGCGGCCTTCCTTGATGGCTTCGAACAGCATTTCCAGCGTCATCAGCTTGGACATGGAGGCGGGCGGCAAGGGCTGTTCGGCATTCTTGTTCAGCAGCACCGTGCCCGTGCCCAGATCGACCACATAGGCAGAGGTGGCACGGGTCACGAACCCGCCCGGCCCGTCTTGCGCCTGCGTGACGTTCCCTATGGAAAGGGCGGCGGCGGTGGCCAGAACAAGCGTGGCAAGATGGCGGAACATGAATCCTCCTTTAGCGGCGAACGGCATAGGCATCGGCAAAGCCAAGGCGGCGCACCTGCGCAAGCATCTCGCCACGCTGCGCTTCCGTGGCAGCAGGGCCAACGACCACGCGCCAGAAACTGTTGCCTTGGGTGCTGCCGGGTTTGACACTGGCGCTTAGGCCCGCATTGCGCATGGCGCGGGCCGCACCATTGGCATTGGATTCGACGCTGAAAATACCGATCTGCACAAAGGGCCTGTCCAGATTGCTCGGCGGCGCAGACGCCGTCGGGGCACCACTGGAGAGCGGGGTCGGCATAGGCAACGGCGCCCCCGATGCCACGGCGGCGGGTGCGTCGGCCAGCGGTGAGGTCGCGTCCAGCGGTGCCGTGGTGATCTCTGGCTCTGCCCGGTCGCCACGTCCGAACAGGCGCGACAGGAAACCGCCGCGACGGGGCGTTTCGGCCTCTGGCATGGCGATCAGGGTTTCAGGCGCGTCAGCGACGGGTGCGCTGGCATCGGATGCTGCGGCAGCGGCAGGCGCGGCAGGCTGCGCGGCGGGTTGTTCGGCTGCAACCGCTGCGGATTGTGTTTCGGGTGTGGCAGCAGGCTCTTCCACCGGGGCCGCCACGGGTTCGGGTTCGGTGCGAATTTCTTCGGTGCGCAGCGCCACGACCTCTAGGTTGGTGGGCGCGCCCGCCAGCATGCCCACCGCCTGTGCCGCTTCGGCAGAGACCTGAAACACCGGCCCCGGATTCATCCGTTCGCGTTTGAACAGCGCGCCGATGGTTTCTTGACCGCTTTCGCGGTTGCGGATGATGACCCGTTCGGGCGCATCTACATCGGGGTGGGCAACCCATACGCCGCCCAAGGACGGTCGCCCATCCCACAGGCCTTGGTCGCGCTTGGAAAAGACATTGGGCGCTTCGACGTCGCGTTCCACCACGCTGCCCGCGCGCGCGCTGCTGCCGGGGGCGGATTGTGTGCTGCCGGTGCCTTGCATGCAGGCCGAAAGGCCTAGGCAAAGGACGAGCGAAATACCTGCTACTCTGGACCGTGACATACTGCCTCTCTCTCGCCTCGCGTGGCTGCTCTGGTGGCGACCTTGGATGCGATCTGTGCGCTTTGGCGAGTTATACGCCAAATCCTTGCCAAGAACAGCCCTGCGGGCGGGGATAAACCGTGTTGTGATTCATTTGGGCAATAGCTTGCGTGCCTTAGCCCTGCGCAGACCTGTCGCGCCAGCGGTTGACCATCGGATAGCGCCGGTCCAGCCAGAAGGCGCGCAGACTTAGCCTTGGGCCGGGGGCGGATTGAAAGCGCTTCCATTCCGCAATGTGGATCAGATGGGCAATGCGCTCGACCGTGTCGCGGTCAAAACCCTGCGCGACCAGATCGGCGACCGACAGGTCGCGGTCCACAAGCCCCTCTAGGATCGGGTCCAGCACCTCGTAGGGGGGCAAGCTGTCATCGTCGCGCTGGTCGGCGCGCAACTCTGCCGAAGGCGGCTTGTCGATGATCGCAGGCACGATTACTTCGCCCGCCGCCGCCTTCATCCACGGTGCATGGTTTGTGTTGCGCCAACGACAAATGTCGAAGACGCGCGTTTTATACAGGTCTTTGATGGGGTTATAGCCGCCATTCATGTCGCCATAGATGGTTGCATAGCCCACCGCGACCTCTGATTTGTTGCCGGTGGTCAGAAGCATGGCCCCGGTCTTGTTGGAAATCGCCATCAGGATCGTGCCGCGCAGGCGTGATTGCAGGTTTTCTTCGGTCACATCCTCGGGCAGGCCCGCGAAGATGGGGGCAAGCGCATCGGTCATAGCACGTCGCGGCGCTTCGATGCTGACTTCGTCCAGCTTGCAGCCCAAACGTCGGGCCTGATCGGCGGCATCTGACAAGCTGGCGGGCGAGGTATATTCCGAGGGCAACATCACGCAATGCACATTCTCTGGCCCAAGCGTGTCTGCGGCGATGGTGGCCACAAGTGCCGAGTCGATCCCGCCCGACAGCCCCAGCACCACCTTGGAAAACCCCGATTTGCGCAGGTAATCGCCCAACCCCAAGCACATGGTGCGGTAGTCTTGCGCCAAGGCATCGGGCAAGATTGCCCGCTCGCCCGTTTCGGCTTGCCAGCCATCGGGACCACGGGTGAAATCCACGCTGAAAATCGCTTCCTCATGCGCAGGCAGTTGCACCGCCAGCTTGCCGCCGGGGTTCAGCACAAAGCTTGCGCCGTCAAACACCTGGTCGTCCTGCCCGCCCACAAGGTTCAGGTAAACCAGCGGCAGGTCATTCTCGACCACGCGGGCGACCATATGGGTCATGCGCGTGTCGAACCGCCCCCGCGCATAGGGCGAGCCATTTGGCACCAGCAGCAGTTCTGCCCCGGATTCGGCCTGCGCTTCAGCCACGTCCTCGTGCCACGCATCTTCGCAGATGGGCGTGCCAATGCGGAGTGGTCCTGCAACAAACGGCCCCGAAATGTCGCCCGACGTGAAAATGCGCTTTTCGTCAAACACGTGTTCATTTGGCAAATGATGCTTGCGGATCACGGCGCGCAGGCTGCCGCCGCCCAACACCGCCCAGCAATTATAGATCGCGCCGCCCTCGACCATGGGCAGGCCAATGCCCATCATCGGGCCATCGGCACAGTCGCGGGCAAGCTGGTCGAGCGTCGCGCACAGATCGTCCAGAAAGGCGGGGCGCTGCACAAGGTCTTGGGTCTGGTAGCCCGACAGGAACATCTCTGGCAGTGCCAGCATATCCGCGCCCTCGGCCTTGGCTTGTGCCCAAGCGGCGCGCGCCTTGGCAGCATTGCCCGCAAGATCGCCCAAGGTCGGGTTTAACTGGGCAAGGGTCAGGCGAAAATGGTCGGACATGCGGTCAGGGCCTTGGTGATGGGCACAAAACCCTCACATATCACGCTCGCCGGTCAAGGGAAGGGGCTGGCGGGTCAGCTGCCGCCCGCAGCAAGGAACAGGGTTTCCATCTCGGCCACGGTCATGGACCCTTCGGCGGCGGTCAGGCCATTTGCCTCTAGCGCGGTCTGGTTTAGGTGGCGGCGGTCCATCCAGCCGGCGGCTTCGTCCAGATTGCCGCTGTCCAGCGTGGCCTGAAAGCTGTCGGACATGCTTTGCGAATTGGCGACCAATTGCTCGGGCGTGCGCGCCATGTAGACCGCCAGCATTTCAGTTTGTTGCTGCTCTGTCAGCCGGTAAAAGCTGAACGCCGCGGCCCCGCCGATCTCTGTCGAGGTGAGGGACATGTTGATCTCGTTGCCCAGATCGACCGCGCCGGTTTGCACCAAGGTCATTGTGCTGAGCCCAACGGTCAGCGTCGCGGCACTTAACACGACCCAGTCGACCGTGACAGCACCGCTTTCGTCGCGCCATGCCGCAGAGAGGCGTTTCAAGCTCGGCTTCATGTGCGCTGGGATCCTTGTGCTGACTGCGCTCCTTGCGTCGGTGAAAACGATGGCTTTGGGATGTTTCTTTTGTGACCGATCTGTGACGAATTCGGCCAAGGTTCGGAGTGTTTCTGCCCGTCCTTCCCCCTTGCGCGGTGCTTCCCCCGCGACTAGGCTTGCGCCAAAAGATCAGGGGGAATACTGCGTCATGGCTTCTAGCACCGCCCTTGCGCGCGCACTTGCCGCAGCGCTCGTTTTGTCCGCGCCCGTGGCGCTGCCGTCCTTTGCCCAGACCGATGGCGTTCTGACCCGCCAATATGAAGACGGTGGCATCTACGAGGGCGAATTCCGCGACGGATTGCAGCACGGCCAAGGCACTTACCGCTTGCCCAACGGGTTCGAATATACAGGCGAATGGGTCGAAGGGCAGATCACCGGGCAAGGTGTTGCGCGCTACCCATCCGGCGCGGTCTATGAAGGCGCGTTCATCGCGGGCCGCCCGCAGGGCCAAGGCAAGATGACCTTCGCGGATGGTTCGACCTATGAAGGCGATTGGGCTGAAGGTGCGATCACTGGCCAAGGCCGCCGCGTCTTTGCCAATGGGGCCGTCTATGAAGGTGCTTTCGTGAATGGCGAACCGCAGGGCGAAGGCACGCTCGTGCGCGAAGATGGCTATGCCTATACCGGCACGTGGGTGGCTGGTGCGCGCGAGGGGCAGGGGCGCATTTCTTATCCCGATGGCGCGGTGTATGAAGGCCAGATGCTGGCCGATCTGCGCCATGGCACTGGCACGCTGACCCGCCCCGATGGCGTGCGCTATGAAGGCGAGTGGCTGGAAGGCGCGCTGCACGGCCAAGGCGTGCTGACCCAAGCCAATGGCGATGTGTATACCGG
>JAFGVZ010000244.1 GCA_016937725.1 Paracoccaceae bacterium
AGCCGTATCGCCAGCCGTGTGCTGTTGCGCATTGGCGAGTTCCGTGCGCTGCACTTGGCCCAATTGGACAAGCGCGCGCGCAAGCTGCCTTGGGCCGATTGGCTGCGCGCCGATGTGCCAGTGCGGATTGAGGCAAGTTGCACCCGCTCGCGCATTTACCACCAGAAGGCAGCGGCGCAGCGGATCGAGACGGCAATTGCAGATGCGGTCGGCGCGCCCATCTCGGCCACAGAGGGCCTGCGCGTGATGCTGCGGATCGACGATGATCTGGCGACCATCTCGCTTGATACGTCGGGAGAAGGGCTGCACAAGCGCGGGTTCAAACAGTTTACCGGCAAAGCGCCCCTGCGCGAAACGATGGCCGCCGCGTTCCTGCGGCAGATGGGCTTTGACGGCAGCCAAGCGGTGCTGGACCCGATGTGTGGGTCTGGCACCTTTGTGCTGGAAGCCGCCGACATCGCTGCGGGGCTGGCACCGGGCCGCGCGCGCAGCTTTGCATTCGAGCACTTCGCCGCCGCCAAAAACTTGCCTGCCACGTCGACGCCCCCCCGACGCGCCGAGCGGCGCTATCTCGGCTTTGACCGCGACCAGGGCGCGATCCAAGGCGCGCGCGCCAATGCAGAGCGTGCCGGGCTGTCGGACTGGACCGAATTCACCTGCCAACCCGTCAGCGCGCTGGCCCGCCCCGATTGCGCTCCGGGGCTGGTGATGGTCAATCCACCCTATGGCGGGCGCATCGGCAATATCGGGCAGCTTTATGGGCTGTATGCCAGCTTGGGCAAAGTTCTGGCTGAACATTTCCAAGGCTGGCGTGTGGGGCTGGTCACGACAGAGGCCAAGCTGGCCCATGCCACGGGCCTGAAGCTGGATGCCGGCGCACCGATCCCGCATGGCGGGATGAAGATACGGCTTTTCCAGTCTGGTCCGCTTTGAACCACGCTGCCAAAAACGCTTGGCTAACCGCCTAGATCGGGTGGAACAGCAGAAGTGCGCCAAGCGCCAAAGCCAACAGCACCAACGTCTCGACCACGACAATCGCCATATGCCCCGGCCCGACCGCCGCCAATGCTTTGAGCGAGGTCTTAACGCCAAGGGCCGCAATCGCGGTCACAAGGCAGATGCGCGACAATGTGTTGACCTGATCGACCAAGGCCACCGGCAAGTCCACCACGCTGCCCAAAGCGACCAATGCCAGAAACAGCACCATGAACCATGGCAGCAGCGCAACGCGCCCTTGGCCCTGCCCGGCCCCACTGACGCGCAGCACCAGACCGATCACGACCAGCACCACCGGCAGCATGGCCACGCGGAACAGCTTGGTGATGGTCGCCGTTTCACCAGCCGTGTCGGACACGGTAAAGCCCGCGCCGACCACTTGTGCCACATCGTGGATGGTGGCCCCGATCAGGAAGCCCTGTTCGACCGCTGTAAACCCCAAGACACCGAATAGCAGCGGGTAGATGACCATGGCCACGGTCGACAAAGCCGTCACCGCCATCACGGTAAACAACGTGTTGCGCTCGGTCTTGTCGTTGTGCGGGATGACGGCGGCGATGGCCAAAGCGGCGGATGCCCCGCAAATGGCCACGGACCCGCCCGTCAGCAAAGCAAACCGCCATTGCCGTTTGAACAAGGGGGCAGCGATGAACCCGGTAGCGATGGTCGCAGCAATCAGCCCGATGAGCAGCGCCGCTCCGGAAAACCCAATTTGCGCCAGATCTTCCAGCGCGATACGAATACCCAGCAGACCCACGCCCAAGCGCAGAACAAATTTCGCTGCAAAATCGACACCTGCGCCGCACGGCCCCTCGGTATGCATGAAGTTGAACGCCATGCCCAAAAGCAGCGCGAACAGCATGACCGGTGCACCGTAATGCGCGCCCAGAAAGCTGGCGGCGGCGGCGATGGTGGCACTCAGCATCAGCCCCGGCAAAAGTGGCTTCGCGCGGGCGGGCAGGTCTGTCAGCTTGGGCATATTTGTGGTCCGCATGAAAAAGGGGCGCACGAATGGCGCGCCCCCGTTTGGCTTTTGCCCCGATCAGGCCGAGCGATACAGCTTGGTCATCGAGAATTCGCGGTGGCCAAGGGCTTCGGCACAGGTCAGTCGACCATTGGCGGTGCGCTTGATCATCTCGATCAGCGAATCCCCGGCTTGGTCAATGGTCATGTCACGACGCAGCACACCCGTCACATCCACGTCGATATGTTCGGACATGGTACGCAGGGTGCGCGGGTTGCCCGAGATCTTGATGACCGGCACGATGGGGTTGCCGACCACGTTGCCTTGCCCGGTGGGGAAGGTGTGGATGACATAGCCCGCCGCCGCCATCAGCGTCACGCATTCCGCCGCAGCCGAAGACGTGTCCATGAAATACAGGCCCGCGCCCTTGGCAGGCGCTTCTGCCGGTTCCAGCACGTCGATATAGGTGCTGGTGCGACCGATCTTCTCCAGATTGCCCAGCGCCTTTTCCTCGATCGTGGTCAGACCGCCAAGGATGTTGCCCTTGGTGGGCTGGCTGTCGGACAGGTCATTGGTCTTGTGCGCCTCGATCACGTCATCGGTATAGGCCTGCCAGGTCTTGCGGAACTTGGCCGCCGCTTCCGGGTTCGCCGCGCGCTTTTCGCAGATATGTTCCGCCCCGGTGATTTCGGACGTTTCCCCGAACACGCCATACAGGCCATGCGGCAGCAGCTTGTCATACATGTTGCCCACAGTCGGGCAGGAGGACAGACCGGTGGTCGTGTCGGATTCGCCGCATTTGGTCGAGACCCAGAGGTCCGTGACCGGGCAATCCTCTTTCTGCAACTCGGTCGCCCATTGCACGTATTCCTTGGCCTTCCAGCTTGCGCGGCGGATGGTTTCGAAATCGCCGTTCTGCTCAATCCAGAACCCTTCGACGGGCTTACCGGTCTTGGCAATGCCATCGACGATGATCTTGGTCCATTCCGGCTCAATCCCGATGACCACCACGGCGGCGACGTTCGGGTTTGCCCCGGTGCCGATGATGGTGCGGAAATGCAGGTCCAGATCTTCGCCGAACTGCAAGCGCCCGTAAGCGTGCGGAATGGCCATGGTGCCTTTGACGTTATTCGCCACGGCCTCGCAGGCCGCGTTGGAAATGTCGTCCACCGGCAGGATCAGAACGTGGTTGCGCACACCGACGCGCCCGTTTTCGCGGCGCCATGCCTTGACCGTATCTTGTGAAAAATCGAATGCCATGATCGGTCCCCCTTACCAGCGTTTGGTTTTCATATTGTGGGTGTGGACATGTCCGCCCACCTCGGCGCTGCCCACCATGCGGCCAATGTCTTCGCCGTATTTGATGACGGTATCGCCCTCGGCCAGATCCTTCAGCGCGACCTTGTGACCGATGGGAATATCTGCCTTGGCGGTCAGGCGGAAATCGCTGTTATCCTCGGTGCAGACGCACAGCATATCGGTGCCGGCGGTCAGCCCCTCGACCACGACGACGCCGACATTGTCGACCTTGTCATGGACAAGAAGCTGGGGGTAGGTGTTTGCGGTCATGTCCTCTCTCCCTTTTAGATGAGGTTGTCAGCCACGGGCCAAGCCCATGAGCGTGTCGTAAAGCTGTTGCGGTATCTCGATCTGGTCGGCGCGGGCGGCACGTTCTGCCATGCGGCGAGCACCGGGCAGGCGCGCGCCATCTTGTGCTTCGATGGCCGTGAACATGGCCTCGGCCCGGTCGGTGAAGCCGGGCGCAAAACGCGCGGGGTCCAGCACAAGGATGAAATGCGCAAGGTTCGGGGCTGGCCCCTTGTCGTCGAACAACGAACTGGCCTGATAGGCGAAATGCGCGCCTGCAAGCCCTGCGGTGAGCATTTCGACCATCAATGCCAGCGCCGCGCCCTTGGCCCCGCCCGACGGCACCATCGTGCCCGCCATGGCAGCATCGGCATCGGTGGTCGGGTTGCCGTCCGTGTCCAGCGCCCAGCCTTCGGGAATAGCATCACCCGCCTTTTGCGCCAGCATCACCTTGCCGCGCGCGACATGGGACAGCGACAGGTCAATCAACAACGGGTCGCCCTGCGCGCGGGGCGCGGCAAAGGCAATCGGGTTCGTGCCGTAAAGCGGTTGGCTGCCGCCCCAAGGGGCCATCGCGGCAGGGGCGTTGGCGAAGGCGAGTGCAATAAGCCCTTCGCGGGCGAAAGGCTCCACCGCTTGCCCCGCAACCCCGAAATGGTGCGAGCGCGTCACGCTGACAACGGCCACGCCCAAATCACGCACCACGTCGCGGGCCGCCTGCGCGCCTGCGTCTATCGCCGCGAAGGCCAGCCCGAAACCGGCATCGACCCGGATAACCGCGCCGTCGCATTCGACCGTCGGGGCGGCATCTGCCACCACCTTGCCCGCCACCATCTGTGCCGCGTAGAACGGCGCACGGGCCAAGCCGTGCGAGGGCAGCCCTTCTTGCTCTGCCAAGACAAGCGCCTGCGCCGCAGGGTCGGCGAGATGCACCGGCATACCCGCATTTGCAAACACATCCACCACCAACTGGCGCGCATCTGCAAGGCTGATCTTGGTCTTGGACATAGGGGGGCGTTCCGATTCTTGTGCCGTCATTCTCTGGCTTCACTTCTATATAGTTTATATGATAAAGTAAGGTCAATGCCCTTACCGCTTTTCCGTTGGGTTTTCCGCATTTAACGGGTAAATACATGAAATCGTTTTGTTCGGAGGTGTCCATGTCCCTGCGCCCGGTGTCCCAGCCGCTTCACCAGCAGTTGCGCGACTTGATGCTGGCGCGCATCGAATCCGGCGAATGGTCGCCGGGCACCTTCTTGCCCTCGGAAACACGGCTGGCCGAGGAATACGGCGTGGCTGTCGGCACATTGCGCAAGGCGCTCTTGGACATGGCCGCCGAAGGGTTGGTGCAGCGCAGGCAAGGCAAAGGCACGGTCGTCTCCAGCCATGACAGCGACGCGGTGCTGTTTCGCTTCTTCAACCTGCGGCGCGCCGATGGCACGACCTTTCAGCCAGAAAGCCGCGTTCTTGGCCGGACTTGCCGTCTTGCACAGCCAGAAGAGGCTCAGGCTTTGGGCCTAAACACAAATGCAGAGGTTGTCTGCATTACCCGTGTGCGCGATGGCGAAGGGGAACCGCTGATCTACGAGCATATCCTGCTTGATGCAGAGCGTTTCGGGCGCTTGGTGTCTGCGCCCGATCCGCTGCCAAACACGCTTTACCAGCTTTACCAAACCGAATTCGGAGCCAGCGTTTTTCGCGCTCTGGAACAGGTGACCGCCGTGGCAGCCGACCCCGATTGCGCCAAAGAATTGGGCTGCGCACCCAGAGCGCCCGTTCTGCGCGTGCGCAGGGTGGCCGTGGATTACAATGACAGACCGCTGGAGCTGCGCATCTCTTACATCAACACGAGCGCGATCCATTACCATGCCGAAATCTGACCCGGTCATCTATGTCGATGCCGATGCCTGCCCGGTGAAAGCAGAGGTCGAGCGCGTCGGCACACGGCACCGGGCGCGGATGGTGATCGTCTCGAACGGGGGGATCCGTCCCTCGCAAAACCCGTTGGTCCAGACCGTCATCGTCAGCGCAGGCGCGGATGAGGCAGATAAATGGATCGCAGACCGCGCCGAAACGGGCGATGTGGTTGTGACGTCTGACATTCCATTGGCCGCCAAATGTGTGGCCGCAGGGGCGCAAGTCTTGCGTCATGACGGGTCCGAATTGACCGAAGCTAATATCGGCAGCGTTTTGGCCACGCGTGACCTGATGGCCGATGTCCGCGCAGCAGACCCGTTCCACCAAGGTCGCGGGCGCAGCTTTTCCAAAGCCGACCGCGCGCGGTTTCTGGATGGGCTGGAACGGGCCATGCAGCGGGCGAAGCGGGTTTAAGCGCCCTCAGACGACCTGCAACACGATCTTGGCCGCATTCACCTGGCCTGCATCCAGATCGCCAAAGGCTTGCGCGCCATCCTCCAGCGCGCGTGTTTCGACCCAACCCAATGCGCCCAAAGCGCCCGCCCCAAGGGCGGCCAAGGCATCGGCAAAGTCTTGCGGCGTGTAGCAATAAGACCCGGTCACGCAGATTTCCTGTAGCGTGATGCGGCGAATGTCGAAGCCCTCCTGCCCCGGCAACAGCCCCACATGCACGATCACCCCGCCGGGCCGCACTAGGCGCGAGGCATCGGCGCGGGTCGCCTTTGCGCCCACCGCATCAATCACCAGATCGAAGGCATCCGCGCCGGGGCCATGGCTGGTAGGGTCGAAAGTGTCGATCCCCACCTCTGCTGCAAGGGTCGCGCGTCGCCCGGCATGGGGTTCGGCCACATGAATGCTGGCCGCGCCCATGTGGCGGGCGACCAAGGCGGCGGCCACGCCGATTGCGCCTGCGCCCTGAATCAAAACGCGCGGGGCGGCTTGGCCCAAACGCTCCAGCCCGATCCGCACCGCGTGCCATGACACCGCGACGGGTTCGGCCAAGGCCGCGTCGCGCATGGACAGTCCTTCGGGGATGGGCAGCAGGTTGCGTTCGGGGATGGTCACGTATTCTGCAAACGCGCCCGGTCGCGGCGGCATAGAGATGATTGCGCGGCTGGGTGACAAATGAGGGCGGCCTGCCAGCGCCGCGGGGCAATGGGGGTCTACCACCAGCGGGTTGATCGCCACGGCCTGCCCCTTGCGCGGCCCGTCCGCGACAATCCCCGCCGCTTCATGCCCCAGCACCAAAGGCGCGGGGCGGCGATCGTCATACCCGTGATAGGCATGCATGTCGGACCCGCAAATGCCAACGGCGTGGACAGCAACCAGAACCTCGCCCTCGGCGGGCACCGGCGCGGGCAAGTCGGTCAGTTCCATCTGGTTCGGCCCGGTATAGAGTAACGCGCGCATGGTCTGTCCTTATTTCGCGGTAAAGCCGCCATCGACGAAAAGCGTCTGCCC
>JAFGVZ010000041.1 GCA_016937725.1 Paracoccaceae bacterium
AGCCGCGGGCGATATTCCGGTCATCGCCGATGGCGGCATCAAGATGTCGGGCGATTTTGCCAAGGCCATCGCGGCAGGCGCAAGCTGCGCCATGGTCGGCAGCGCCATCGCAGGCACGGATGAAGCACCGGGCGAGGTGATCTTGTATCAGGGCCGCAGCTTCAAATCTTACCGGGGCATGGGCAGCCTTGGCGCCATGGCGCGCGGATCGGCAGACCGCTATTTCCAGAAGGACGCCGCCAGCGACAAGCTGGTGCCCGAAGGGATCGAGGGCCAAGTGCCCTATAAAGGGTCCGTCGGCAATGTGCTGCACCAGATGGTCGGCGGGTTGCGCGCGGCCATGGGGTATACCGGCAAGGCCACCGTGGCAGACATGCGCGGCGGCTGCAATTTCGTCCGTATTACCAATGCCGGGCTGAAGGAAAGCCATGTGCATGACGTGCAGATCACCCGCGAAAGCCCGAATTACCGGGTCGGCTGATGCAGGCCTTGGCCGAACTGACCCTGTTCACTGACATCCCCAGTCTGACCGCGGCCTTCGTCGCGGTCTTTCTTGTTGGGCTGTCCAAAGGCGGCTTGGGCGGGGCCTTCGCGCTGATGGGCGTGCCGATCCTGTCGCTGGTCATGTCGCCGGTGCAGGCGGCGGCTTTGCTGCTGCCTGTGTTGCTAATGATGGACGCGGTCAGCCTGTGGACATGGCGCGGCTGGTTCGACCGGGCCACGCTTTGGCACATTCTTCCGGGCGCGGCTTTGGGCATTGCCATTGGCGGGCTGACTGCGGCCTACACGCCCGAATCCATGGTGCGCTTGCTGGTTGGGGTGATCGCCTTGGGGTTTGTCGCCCGCATGGCCCTGACGCGCGGCAAAAGACCGGGGCAGGCCGCTGGGCAAAACCGCGCACGCGGCACCATCTGGGGTAGCGTGGCCGGGTTCACCAGCTTTGTTGCCCATGCCGGGGGACCGCCGTTTCAGATTTACACCCTGCCCCTGCGGCTGGACCCACGGGTCTATACTGGCACCAGCGTGATCTTTTTCGCGGTGGTCAATGTGGTGAAACTTGTGCCCTATGCCGCCCTTGGCCAGTTCACCGCACCCACAATGATCAGCGCCTTGGTGCTGTTGCCACTGGCGGTGATCTCGACCCTGTTGGGTGCCGCCATCATAAAGCGGTTGCGCGCAGAGGTGTTCTATCCGCTGATGTATGCCATGATCACACTTGTCGGGTTGAAACTGGTTTGGGACGGGTTCAGCGCCCTTTTGGCCTGAAAGGACACAGCATGATGACCGCCGCTGATATGATCGCCCGCTTCGGGCTGAAGCGCCACCCCGAAGGCGGCTGGTATCGCCAGACATGGATTGCAGACGCTCCGAACGGCATGCGCTCGGCTGGCACGGCCATCTTGTTCCTGCTGCAAGCCGGGGAAAGCAGTCATTGGCACAAGGTCGATGCCACAGAAATCTGGCATTTCCATGCAGGCGCGCCGCTGGCCCTGGATATGGCGGCAAAAGATGCGGGGCCTGCGACCCGGACCATCTTGGGCGATGTGACGCAGGGCCACGCGCCCCAAGCCATCGTGCCGCCCGATTATTGGCAAGCAGCATGCAGCATGGGCGACTGGTCGCTTGTCGGCTGCACCGTGTCGCCTGCCTTCCGCTTCGAGGGCTTCACGCTGGCCCCCAAAGGCTTTGACATACCGCGCGGCGCGTGACGGGATGCTTGACGGGGCGCGGGCCAGCGCCTATACGCCGCGCTGTCATACCCGGATTCGGGTCATGGCATGTTGGCGCGTGAAACCCCATAGCTTCGGTCGGGGTGCTTTGGGCCAGCGGCACAGACCAATACGTTTGGGCATTCTCTGACGGGCGCAAAATGCGGACCCGGTCGAAGATCAGAGCTCTGGCCAGCACCATCAAGACGTGGGCAAACCACGAGACATGAAAGGACATGCGATGAACCTGATCGCACAGCTCGAAGCCGAGCAAATTGCCGAACTCGGCAAGACCATTCCGGATTTCAAGGCCGGTGACACCATCCGCGTTGGTTACAAAGTGACCGAAGGCACCCGTTCGCGCGTGCAGAATTTCGAAGGCGTCTGCATCAGCCGCCGTCATGGCACCGGCATTGCCGCGTCCTTCACCGTGCGCAAAATCTCTTTCGGTGAAGGCGTCGAACGTATTTTCCCGCTCTATTCCACCAATATCGACAGCATCGAAGTGGTGCGCCGTGGCCGCGTGCGTCGTGCCAAGCTCTACTTCCTGCGCGACCGTCGCGGTAAGTCTGCGCGTATCGTCGAAAAGACCAACTATCGTCCCATGACCGATAAAGCCTGAGGAGCGCGACCATGAAAGCTGATACGCATCCCGATTACCACCTGATCAACGTCAAGATGACTGACGGCACGATCGTGCAAATGAAATCGACCTGGGGGTCCGAAGGCGACACGCTCTCGCTGGACATTGACCCAACCGTGCACCCGGCATGGACCGGCGGCAGCGCGCGCCTGATGGACGCGGGCGGCCGTGTGTCGAAGTTCAAGAACAAATACGCCGGTCTGGGCTTCTAAGCGCAAGCAGGCCTGTGATCCGGGGCGCAAGGGCATCTGCCGTTGCGCCCTTTTCCATGGCCCGCACCAGCTTGCACCTGCACATTGCCCGGCATAGATGTGCCCTGAACAAGCGGGGAACAGGCGTGACGCATATCATCACCATCGGCAACGAAAAGGGTGGGTCGGGCAAATCGACCATGTCCATGCATGTCTCGGTCGCTTTGGCCCGGATGGGTTGGCGCGTGGCCGCGATGGACCTTGATCTGCGCCAGCTTAGCTTTGGCCGATATATCGAGAATCGTCGCACTTTTATGGCCAAGACCGGCTATGACCTGCCCTGCCCGCATTTCATTGCGCTGCCGGATCTGGACCCTGCCACCGTGCCAGAGGGGGGACAACTGGCCGATTTGCGGATGGGGGCCGCGCTGGAGCAAGCCCAAGGCTGGGCCGATTTCCTGCTGATCGACTGTCCTGGCTCGCACACGCGCTATAGCCAATTCGCGCATTCCGTGGCGAATACACTCATTACCCCGATCAATGACAGCTTCATCGATTTCGACCTGCTGGCTCGGACCGATCCCGACACGGGCCGGGTTCTGGCCCCTTCCATCTATTCCGAAATGGTCTGGAAAGCGCGACAAACCCGCGCCGAAGCAGGTTTGCGCCCGATGGATTGGATCGTGTTGCGCAACCGTCTGGGCACCACGGCCATGCACAACAAGCGTCGCGTCGGCACTGCGCTGGAACAATTGTCCAAGCGCATCGGGTTTCGTATCGCGCCGGGGTTCAGCGAGCGCGTTATTTTCCGCGAATTGTTCCCAAAAGGTCTGACCTTGATGGATTTGCAAGACATCGGCGGCGAATCGATGAACATGTCCCAGATCGCCGCCCGACAAGAAGTGCGCGACTTGCTGACCGCGCTGGCCCTGCCGAATGTCGCGGTCAGTGTCTGATATGGCCACGCGGCGGCAGCGCTTCGTCGCGCGCCACTTCCAACGCATCGTAGCGTTCGCTCAGACGGCGGGGAAGACCCGTCATCGACAGGATTACCTCTAGCGCAAGATTGGGACGGGGTGCCTGCGGGGTCGGTTTCATGGTCTCTGCCTCTTGTTTGCTCTTCGATTGTTATCCTTGCAAGCAGCGCCGAAAATAGGTCCGCGGCAGGGTCTTTTCGGACGACTTTGAGTTGATTTTTTGGCGACGGCCCATGCGCGCCGCAATTCTGACGGCATTCGGCCTAAACCGCGATCAGGAAATAGGTGATCGCGGGGAACGCCACGAGGATGCCCACACGGATCAGATCCGACGCGACAAAGGGTAGAACTGCACGATAAGTGTCAGTGATGCGCGTTTTCGGGTCCATCGCGTTGATGACGAACAGGTTCATGCCGACAGGCGGGGTAATCAGCCCCACCTCGACCACGATCAGCACAAGAATACCGAACCAGATTGCCACCAATTCCAGATTGGCGCGCTCCAACGCCAGATCGTTTACCCGGCGCAAGCCGAGCGCGCGGGTCTGCTCGCGCGTCAGTTCGACCCCGGCGGCCAAGGCATCTTCGATACTTCGTAACATCTCTGGCGCGATGTCCACGCCCGCGCGCAAGGCTTCGGCGGCGCGCATGGCGTGTAATTCGGCCATGGTGATGAAGTTGAAATCAAGCTCCATCATCACCGGCCAGAAGATCGGGATTGTCAGCAGGATCATCGACAGGCTGTCCATCACGCAGCCTAAGACAAGATAGAAGCACAGGATGATCAGCAGCACCACGAAGGGCGCATAGCCTTGCGAGCCGACGAATTCCGCAATGCTTTGCGGCACCTGTGTCAGCGCCAGAAAGCCGTTATAAAACGCCGCGCCGAAGATGATGAAGAAAATCATCGCGCTGGCGCGGGCGGTGACGATGAAACTTTCAGCCAAGGTCGCGCGTGTCAGCCCACCATTGACCCACGCAATCAGCCCCGTCCCCAACGCACCGACGGCAGCGCCTTCGGTGGGGGTGAACCAGCCTGCATAGATGCCGCCGACCACAAGGCCAAAGACCAGCAGCACGGGCCATATCTTGACCAATGCGGCCATGCGCTCTGTCCATGGCACCGGCGGGCGCAGACCGGCCGCATCTGGGTTCACCCGCACATAGATCGAGATCACGATCACATAGCCGATGGCCGCCATGATTCCGGGTATGAAGGCCGCCAAAAACAGCTTGGCAATGTTCTGTTCGGTCAGGATGGCATAAATTACCAGCACCACAGAGGGCGGGATCAAAATGCCCAGCGTGCCACCCGCCGCCAGCGTTGCCGTGGAAAACCCGCCCGCATAGCCGTAGCGTTTCAGTTCGGGTAGGGCCACACGGCTCATCGTGGCGGCGGTGGCCAGCGACGACCCGCAGATCGCGCCAAACCCTGCGCTCGACCCGATAGCAGCCATGGCAACGCCCCCCTTGCGATGCCCCAGAAACCCCGCAGCGGCGGCGAACAGCGCCTGACTCATGCCGCCCAAGGTGGCGAAATGGCCCATGAGCAAGAACATGGGGATAATGCTCAGCGAATAGCTGGCGAAAGTGGTGAAGGTTTCGGTTTCCAGCCGCGCCAGTGGCACAAGTGACCCGCCCGTGACCCAGATCAGCCCCACAAGCCCCGTCAGGAACATGGCCAGCCCGATCGGCACGCGCAGAAAAATCAGAACCAGCAGCGCCGGGAAAGACAAGATGCCGATGGCGATGTCACTCAATGCTCGACCTCCCCGCCTTCGCCGATAATGTCTTGGCCGCGTGCCACCTCCAGCAGGCGCACCCAGACCATGTAGGCCGCGACGACGACGCCTGCCCATGCAGCGACGCAGGAAGCGGCATAGGCCCACCAGACCGGCCATTCCAACAGATAAGTCGTCTGCCCGGAATTGATCCGCGCCACAGTTGCCACTTGCAAGCGCCACGCGATCAATACCAGCGCCATCGCCAATGCGACCTCGATCAGAAGGCGCAAGCTCCGGTTGGCCCCTGCCCCCAGAAACGAGGTGAACACATCAACCCGCGCATGTCCGACGGTCAATTGGCACAGGGGCAGGAAACAGAAGAGCGCGAAGGCCATGCCCATCTCGGTAATCTCATAATCCCCGAAGATGGGCCCGACCCCGGCCCCGAGCGCCCAAGCCGCGAAACCCGGCATGATGGATTGCGCAAGATCCGTGTGCAG
>JAFGVZ010000004.1 GCA_016937725.1 Paracoccaceae bacterium
ATGGGGCCGGTGATCGGCGCAATCCTGTTCGTCACGCTGGACCATATCCTTGGCGGCTGGACCACGCATTGGCATATCGCGCTGGGGGCGATCCTTCTGGGCGTGGTGCTGTTCGCGCGCGGCGGCGTGATCGGGCTGTTGTGCGGGCCGAAAGGGCAGGCATGAGCAGCGTTATTCTGGAAACCCGTGGCATTTCGAAATCCTTCGGCAACTTGAAGGCTAGCGATGGTATTTCCATTGACCTGCGCGCAGGCGAGATACACGCCGTGATCGGCCCGAATGGCGCAGGGAAATCAACGCTCATCCAGCAAATTTGTGGTGGTTTGGCACCCGATGCGGGGCAGGTCTGGCTGGCCGGTCAGGATGTGACTGCACTGACAACCGCCGCCCGCGCGAAAAAGGGGCTGGGGCGGACGTTTCAGATTTCCGCGCTTGCGATGGAAGACAGCGTGCTCGAAAACGCGATGCTGGGCGCGCTGGGGGCCAGCGGGCGCGTGTGGCGGTTCTTTGCGCCATTCATGCGCGACCGGGATTTGCGCGATCGGGCCGAAGCCGCCTTAGAGCGGGTGGGGCTGGCAGATAACAGGCATACCCGCACCGCCGCCCTCAGCCATGGACAACGCCGACAGCTGGAAGTCGCGGTCGCGCTCACGCTTAACCCGGGCGCCTTTGTCATGGATGAACCCATGGCCGGGCTGGGTGCCGAAGGGTCCAAGACGCTGACAGGCTTTCTGGACGGGCTGCGCGATCAGGCCCCGATCCTGCTGGTGGAACACGACATGGACGCGGTTTTCGCGCTGGCGGATCGGATCAGCGTGTTGGTCTATGGGCGCATCATCGCCACCGGAAATGTGGAGGAGATTCGCACCAACCCCGATGTCCGCGACGCCTATCTGGGGGACGAGGCATGACGCTTCTACGCGTCGAAAACCTGAGCGCCAGCTACGGGGCCAGTCAGGCCCTGTTCGGGGTGGATTTCACGCTGGCAGAGGGCGAGGTGCTGGCGCTGATGGGCCGCAACGGCATGGGCAAGACCACCACCGTCAAGGCCATCTGCCGCATGATCCCGTCGCAGGGCAGGCTGGAATTTGCCGGTCAGAACTTGCAGCTTCTGCCCAGCTTTCGCGCCGCCCGCCTTGGTCTTGGGCTGGTCCCCGAAGGACGGCGCTGCTTTGCAAGCCTGACTGTGGCCGAGAACCTGATAGCCGCAGCGCGCCCCGGCCATTGGACCATGGCGCGGGTGACGGACCTGTTGCCGCGTCTGGGCGAACGGATGGGCCAGCGCGCATCGTCCCTGTCGGGGGGCGAGCAACAAATGTTGGCCATTGGCCGCGCGCTGATGACCAATCCGCGCTTGCTGATCTTGGATGAAGCGACCGAAGGGCTTGCGCCACTGATCCGTGCCGAGATTTGGGCGACCTTGGCCTTGCTGAAGCGCGAGAGTGGCATGTCCATCCTTGTCATTGACAAATCCTTGCGCGAACTGGCCCAAGTGGCTGACAGCGCCGCGATCCTTGCGCGCGGAGAAACCGTCTGGACCGGCGCGATGGAGGATGTGACGCCGGACGTGTCCGAACATTTTGTCGGCGTCTGAAATTCGCCCAATGCCGCGCGACGTGGCCAAGCGCGCATGTTGAATATGAACGAATTTCATATTCAGCGTGAATAACATGGGGTTTTTTATCAGATTGCGCAGGGTTATATGCTGATCACCCCTTTACGACGGAAGACGGCCCCTATGAAAGATATCTCCTTGCACAATGCTCCGGTCTGGGACGAGTTGCACGCGCTGGCCGCAGAGCGCATCCTGATCTTGGATGGGGCGATGGGCACCATGATCCAGACGCTGGGCCTGTCGGAAGAGGATTATTCCGGGAATGGTCATATCCATGGGCCAAGCTGCCGCCATCACCACACAGACCACCCGCAAAAGGGGAATAACGATCTGCTGGTGCTGACCAAGCCCGACGCGATCGAGGATATTCACTATCAATTCGCCATGGCGGGCGCCGATATTCTGGAAACCAACACGTTTTCCGGCACCACCATCGCGCAGGCCGATTACGGCTTGGAAGGCGCGATCCACGATCTGAGCGTGGCCGGTGCGCAGGTCGCCCGCCGTGCCGCAGACCGCGCGCAGGCGAAGGATGGCAAACGCCGCTTCGTGGCCGGTGCCGTGGGGCCGACGAACCGCACCGCCAGCATCAGCCCCGATGTGAATGACCCCGGCTACCGCGCTGTGACGTTCGACGATCTGCGCCGCGCTTACGGGCAGCAGATGGAAGGGCTGATCGCGGGCGGCGCGGATATTATCCTGATTGAGACGATCTTCGACACGCTCAACGCCAAGGCTGCGATTTTTGCCGCGTTTGAAGTGTTCCAAAAAATCGGCCAACGCCTGCCCTTGATGATCTCGGGCACCATCACCGATGCGTCGGGCCGCACGTTGTCGGGCCAGACGCCGACCGCCTTCTGGCATTCGGTGTCCCATGCGCGCCCCTTCACCGTGGGGCTGAATTGCGCGCTGGGGGCTGAAGCGATGCGACCTCATCTAGCCGAAATTGCCGGTGTGGCCGATACGCTGACTTGCGCTTACCCCAATGCGGGCCTGCCCAATGCGTTCGGCGGCTATGATGAAACTCCAGAGCAAACCGCTGGCTTTATTGAAGGCTTCGCGCGCGAAGGCTTGCTGAATGTCGTGGGCGGCTGCTGCGGCACCACGCCCGACCATATCCGCGCAATTGCCAACGCCGTCGCCCCCCACGCCCCCCGAAAGGTGCCCGCATGACCCGCTATCTTCGCCTGTCCGGTCTGGAACCCTTTGTCCTGACGCCCGACATTCCTTTCGTAAATATCGGCGAGCGCACGAATGTCACCGGGTCCGCCAAGTTCCGCAAGCTGATCGTGAACCGCGACTATGCGACCGCGCTGGACGTGGCCCGCGAGCAGGTCGAGAACGGCGCGCAGATCATCGATGTGAACATGGATGAAGGGCTGATCGATTCCCAAAAGGCGATGGTCGAGTTTCTGAACCTTGTCGCCGCCGAACCCGATATTGCCCGCGTGCCGATCATGATCGACAGCTCCAAATGGGAGGTGATCGAGGCAGGCCTGCAATGCGTGCAGGGCAAATCGGTCGTGAACTCGATTTCCATGAAGGAAGGCGAGGACCAGTTCCGCGAACAGGCGCGGCTGTGTCTGGCCTATGGTGCTGCGGTCGTGGTCATGGCGTTCGACGAGCAAGGCCAAGCCGACACCTTCGCGCGCAAGACTGAAATCTGCGCGCGCGCCTACCGCATTCTGACCGAAGAGGTGGGCTTTCCGCCTGAAGACATCATCTTCGACCCGAATATCTTCGCGGTCGCCACCGGCATTGAAGAACACGACAATTACGGGGTCGATTTCATAGAGGCGACGCGCTGGATACGCCAGAACCTGCCGCATGCGCATGTGTCGGGCGGCGTGTCGAACCTGTCATTCAGCTTCCGCGGCAACGACACGGTGCGCGAAGCGATGCACGCGGTGTTCCTATACCACGCCATCAAGGCGGGCATGGATATGGGCATCGTCAATGCGGGCCAATTGGCGGTCTATGACCAGATCGATCCGGATTTGCGTGAGGCCTGTGAAGATGTGGTCTTGAACCGTAAGCCCAAGGCGGGCGGCACCGCGACCGAGAACCTGCTGGACCTCGCCGACCGCTTCAAGGGCGGCAAGCGCGAAGAGCGCGTGCGCGATCTGGCATGGCGCGAGTGGCCCATCGACAAGCGGCTGGAACATGCGCTGGTCAACGGCATTACCGAATTCATCGACGCGGATACCGAAGAAGCCCGCCAAGCTGCCGCAAAGCCCCTTGATGTAATCGAAGGGCCGCTGATGGCAGGCATGAACGTGGTGGGCGACCTGTTCGGCGCGGGCAAGATGTTCCTGCCGCAAGTGGTGAAATCCGCCCGCGTTATGAAACAGGCCGTGGCGGTGCTGCTGCCCTATATGGAAGAGGAAAAGCGCCTTAATGGCGGCACGGGTCGGCAATCGGCAGGCAAGGTTCTGATGGCGACCGTCAAGGGCGACGTGCACGACATTGGCAAGAACATCGTCGGTGTCGTGCTGGCCTGCAACAATTACGACGTGATCGACTTGGGCGTGATGGTTCCGCCGCACAAGATTTTGCAGGTCGCGCGTGAGGAAAAGGTCGATATCATTGGCCTGTCGGGGCTGATCACGCCGTCGCTTGATGAGATGGTGCATCTGGCGTCCGAGATGGAGCGCGCGGGCCTGAACCTGCCGCTGCTTATCGGCGGGGCCACCACATCGAAAGTGCACACGGCGGTCAAGATCGCACCGCGTTATTCGGGGCCTGCGGTCTATGTGCTCGATGCCAGCCGCGCGGTGGGGGTCGTCAGCAACCTGTTATCGCCTGTGAACAAAGCGGGCTTCATCGACGGCATCCGCACCGAATATGCCGAAGTGACCGCGCGCCATGAACGCGCGGAGGCTGCGAAGGACCGTCTGCCGCTGGCCAAGGCCCGCGCCAACCCCTTGCGGCTGGATTGGGACAGCTACAGCCCGACCGCGCCCAAATTCACCGGGGCGCGGGTGATCGACGATTGGGACTTGGCCGATCTCGCGCAATATATCGACTGGACGCCCTTCTTCCAGACATGGGAGATGAAAGGCGTCTACCCCAAAATTCTGGACGATCCGAAACAGGGCGAGGCGGCCCGCGCGCTGTTCCAAGACGCGCAAGAGATGCTGCAACGTATCATCGCCGAGAAATGGTTCACCCCGCGCGCCGTAGTGGGCTTCTGGCCTGCGAATTCGGTGGGCGATGATATCCACTTGTTCACCGACGCCATTCGCGGCACGGAATTGGCCACCCTCCACACCCTGCGCCAGCAGCATTCCAAGCGGGCCGGGCGGCCCAATCTGGCGCTGTCGGATTTCGTGGCCCCCGAAGGCATTGCCGATCATGTCGGCGGCTTCGTTGTGACGGCAGGCCCAGAAGAAGCAGAGATTTCCGCGCGCTTTGACAAAGCCAATGACAATTATGGGGCGATCATGGTGAAGGCGCTCGCCGACCGCATTGCCGAGGCGATGGCAGAGGCGCTTCACGCCCGCGTGCGCCGCGACTATTGGGGCTATGCGCCGGATGAAGGGTTCACGCCGCAAGAGCTGGTGGCCGAACCTTATGCCGGCATTCGCCCCGCGCCGGGCTACCCGGCGCAGCCCGACCACACGGAAAAACGCACGCTATTCAAGTTGCTCGATGCCGAGGCGGCGACTGGCGTCACGCTGACGGAAAGCATGGCAATGTGGCCGGGATCGTCGATCTCTGGCCTCTATATCGGGCATCCTGACAGCTATTATTTCGGCGTGGCGAAAGTGGAGCGCGATCAGGTTGCCGATTACGCGGCGCGCAAGGGAATGGATTTGACAGAGGCCGAACGCTGGCTGGCCCCGGCGCTGAATTACAACCCTGCCACAAAAGAAGCCGTCGCAGCAGAATAGGCCGGGCGCTTTTGGGCGACCTTAGCCGGGGGCGCTGCCCCCGTCGCGTATTCAGCGCCAAAGCACTAGATTTGGCGCGCATCCTAAAATTTCAAAAAAGATACGATTTGTCCTTGAAGAGCGGAGGGCATTAACCCATTTATGTAAATGTGAATAACATTCACAATATAATGTGACACAACATCTGAAAGGGATACCATGACAACGCTTGCCGCCCCGTCGAACTGGTTTCGCCGCGCCGAATATTGGCTTGACGGATATGGAAAACCAGCCTGGATCGCCGCGATGGTCCTTGGCTTCATCGTTTTTTGGCCCGTGGGCCTTGCTCTTCTTGCCTATATGATCTGGGGGAAATCCATGTTCAAATCATCCTGCCGTAAAACGAAGCGCCACGGCGCAGCCTATACCTCTTCTGGCAATAGCGCGTTTGACGCTTACAAAGCAGAGACCCTGCGCCGCCTAGAAGATGAACAAGCCGCGTTTGATGCCTTCCTGACCCGCTTGCGCGACGCCAAGGACAAGGCCGAATTCGACGACTTCATGTCCGAAAACCGCAAGCGCCGCGACACCGGGTCGCAAGAGGTGGATCAAACCGCCTGATCGCGCATGGCTGTGTTATCTGCGCCCAATGCCGCCCCCTGCATAACCTGCATGGGGCGGTTCTGTTTTGTGTGCCGGATGTCGCAACACACAAGATTTTGCGGCGTAATGCGGAATTGATCATTGGCACCTATCACGAACGGAATTAAGGTTGCGCCAATGACCACGGACCAAGGCAGGACCAATGGCCCGATCCCTACCCGGGACCCAGTTTGGGGCAAAAACGCAGTTTTCCAGACCTGTGCGCCAGATCACCTTGATGCTGATTGTCATCGTGTTGGTCGCACTTGGGTCTTATGTCGCGTTCCCGCGGGTGTCGGGGATTTTTCTAGCCAATGTCTGGCTCAACGGGATGATCTTCCTCGTTTTCATCATCGGGGTCTTGGCGACATTTTGGCAGGTCATTCAGCTTAATCGCTCGATTGTCTGGATCGAAGGATTCGCGGCAGAGCGTGTTGGCCACGAAGCCACCATTCCACCCGGACTGCTGATGCCTTTGGCCGCGCTGCTGCGCGGGCGGGGCAGGGGGGCGCAGATCGGGTCTGCGTCGGCCCAATCCATTCTCGATTCGGTCGCCACACGTCTGGACGAATTGCGCGACATTACGCGATATATCATCAACCTTCTGATATTTCTGGGCCTTTTGGGCACGTTCTACGGTTTGGCCACCACGGTGCCCGCGGTTGTGGAAACCATCCGATCGCTCGCGCCGGACGAATCTCAAACCGGGATAGAGGTGTTCGCCAGCCTGATGTCGGGTCTGGAGGCGCAGCTGGGTGGGATGGGCACGGCATTTTCGTCGTCTTTGCTGGGGCTTGCGGGCTCGCTTGTGGTGGGGCTTCTGGAATTGTTCGCAGGCCACGGGCAAAACCGTTTCTATCGCCAGTTGGAAGAATGGCTGTCGTCGATCACGCGCCTGGGCTTTGCCGGGGGTGAGGTCGAGCAGGGCCAAGAACTTGGCGCCATCGTGCAAGTTCTCGATTCCATGGCCGAGCAGATGGAGGCCATGCGCCGCCAGCAAGTGCAGGCAGACACCGAGCGCGCGCAGCTTGATCAAGCACTTGGCTATCTGGTCGAGGCGATCGACCGGCTGGCCAGCAGTGGCATGGGCGCAAGCGAGCCGCTTCTTGAACGCATTGCCGCCGGACAAGAGCAGATCTTGGGCTATTACCAGCGCGACGATGCCCAAGGCGGCCCGCATTCCGACGCTGAAATCCGCCTGCGCCTGCGCAACATCGACGGCCAGCTGTTGCGCATTGCCGAAGAATTGTCTGCCGGACGCTTGGAAACCACGGCCGATCTGCGCTCTGATCTGTCCACTCTGACCTTGGCGGTCCGGCAATTGTCGCGCGGTGGTTTTGCGGCGCGCAAGGATGGGGTCTGACCATGGCGCTGTCGCGCAGGGGAAGCCAACGCGATGTCAGCAGCGCCATCTGGCCGGGCTTTGTCGATGCGATGACAGCACTCTTGCTGGTGCTGATGTTCGTGTTGTCCATTTTCATGATCGTGCAATTCGTGCTGCGCGATACGATCAGCGCGCAAGGCACCCAGCTTGAAGGCCTGAGCGCCGAAGTTGCGCAGCTTGCGAATGCGCTCGGGTTGTCGCGCGCGCGGGTCAGCAGTTTGGAAAGCGAAGTGTCGGGCCTGCGCGATGATGTCGGCGCGGCTGAAGCGCAGATCGCGGCGCAACTGGCGACCATCGCGGGCTTGACCCGCGATCTCTCGGCCCGCGAGGGGGATCTGGCCGAGGCGCGTGCCCAGATCACAGATTTCGAAGCGCAGGTCGCAGCGCTTATAGGTGCGCGCGACACGGCTTTGGCAGAGGGGCAGGCGCTGAGCGTGGAATTGGCCGAATTGGAAGCGGCCCAAGCGGTGCTGATCTCGGAGCAAGAGGCGCTGCAACTGGCCTTGGCCAATCTGCGCACTGAACTGGACGCAGAGGCAGAGGCCGCGCGTCTGGCCGCGGCGCGAGCCGATGCGGTCGAAGCCGCGCTGGCAGATGCGCAGGCAGAGGCCGCAGGGCGAGAGGTCTCCTTGGCGCAGCTTGCCGCACAACTAGATCAGGCAGAGGCCGAGCGCTCTGCGGCGCTGGCCGATGCCGCGCGCGCGGCCGAAGAGCTTGACGCGGCTGAAGCCGCGCGTTTGGCCGAAGCCGCTGCCGCCGAAGCCTTGCGTGCCCGTTTGGCCGATGTGGAAACCGCACTCAGTGACGAAGAACGCACCCGGCTGGCCGAAGCCGCCGCCGCAGAGGCGTTGCGCGCGCGGTTGGCGGAAGCTGATACAGAACTTACAGCGCTGACCTTGGCGCTGGAAGCCGAACGCGCCCGCGCCGAAGACACGCTTACGCTGTTGGCGGCGGCGCGGGCGGCACAATCCGAGCTTCAGACCGAACTGGACCAGACCCTCAGCGACCGCGCGCGTCAAGCAGCCCTTTTGGCCGCCGCGCGTGACACGATTGCCGCGCAAGATGACGCCAGCGCGGAAGAGGCGCGCCGGCTTGAATTGCTAAACCAGCAGGTCGCGGCGCTGCGCGGGCAGGTCGGTGGGTTGCAAGACCTGTTGGGAGAGGCGCGCGCCCGCGAGGATGCTGCCAATACGCAGATCGAAGCGCTTGGGTCCGACCTGAACCTCGCCTTGGCCGAACTTGCCGCAGAGCAAAAAGCGCGCGCCGATCTGGAAGCGGCAGAGCGCGCGCGGCTGGAGCGGTTCCAGTCCGAATTCTTCGGGCGCTTGCGCGACTTGCTGGAGGGGCGCGACGAAATCCAGGTCGTGGGCGATCGGTTCGTGTTCTCGTCCGAAGTGTTGTTCGAACTGGGTTCGGCTGATCTGGCCCCAGCGGGACGCGCGCAAATTACCAATGTTGTCCGCATTTTACGCGAGGTGTCGGACCGCATTCCCGATGATATCGACTGGATTTTGCGGGTCGATGGACATACCGACAATCTGGCCCTCTCACCCGGTGCGGAATTTGCCGACAATTGGGAGCTAAGCCAAGCTCGTGCCCTATCAGTCGTGCGCTTCATGACCGACTCTCTTGGTTTCCCGCCAGAGCGTCTGGCGGCAACCGGCTTTGGCGAGTACCGCCCCGTGAACACGGCCAATACACCCGAAGCCCGCGCGCAGAACCGACGGATCGAGCTGAAACTGACCGAGCGTTAAGCACCTTCCTCGTCTTGGCTGACCAGCTTGATCGTGCCTGCATCCGCCATGGCCCGGACCGCGCCCGAAATGCGCGCTTGCGCGGCGTCAAGCGCTTTGGCTGAAGGGCGGGGCAGGGCAGCGGCATCTTCGCGCAAGCCTTCGGCCAGACGTTTGTTCATATTCTCTAGCAAAAAGTCCATCGTCGGGGCGCTGCCTGCATCTTGAGCGGCCAGAATGGTGCGTAGATCATCCTCTGACACCGCGCGCACCAGATTGGCGACATCGCGCGCAGAGACACGCAAAGGAATATCCTGAAACGTGAAAATCGCTTTGCGCACGGCGCTTGCAAACACCTGATCGCTTTGTTCCAGCCCGGACAAAAGCTGATCGCGCAGGCTTGCATTTGTTGAATTCAAGATCTCTCCCACACGGCGGGTCGAAGGGCTGGCGAAGGCGCGCAACGGTTTGTCGCGCACTTGTTCGGCAAGGGCCGCGCCAATGCGCGCCACGGCTTCAGGCGCGATGGTTTCGGTGCGGGCCACCGCCAGTGCCAGCGTTTGCGCCAGATCGGCGGGCAGGGCTGCCAGAAGTGCTGCTGCCTTGTCCGTGCTCAATTTTGATAGCACCACTGCGCCCACAACCGTGCTTTCCTGTTGCAGGATCCGGATCAGGTCGGCGTCTTCCGCCAGTTCAATCTCTGTCCATGGGTCCGCGCCATCGCCCCCGCGTGCCAAGGTGCGCAACTGGCGGGTGGCCTGCGCATCCAGTTTGCCGTCCAGAAGCTTCAGCGCATCCTCGATATTCTCTGGAAAGGACAATCCGACCTGTTCCAGCATCTCGACAAATTCTTCAACCACGGCGCACATGGTTGGTCTGTCGATCAACCGCAGCGATGCCAATGCCTGCGTCATATCGGTCTGGTCTTGGGCGGGGATGTTGGCAAACGGAAAATCGACCCCTTCAGCCAGCAAGACGCGCACGATGATCGCGGCTTTCTGCGTGCCGGTCAGATGGTCGGTGCGGGCGCGGGGCTTGGGCTGCGGGGCAGGGCGCACGGTTTGGGTTTGAGGCGCAGAGGCCCCAATCGACGCCAGCGCAAGATTTGATCCGGACATGACACGCCTGTTCAAAAAGACCAGACCTGTTTTAGCGCCAAACCCCTGAAGAATTCGTTGACGTCACAATAAAAAACGCCCCTCTAAGAGGGGCGCTCAAATTAGCTGGTGGCCGGCGTGATGCAGCTTCCGCTTTCGCTGTCATAGACCTGGCCTTCGGCGCAGGCATTTGCGGTCACTTCTTTGTTCCAACCGCAACTGGCGGCTGCCATCCCCGGAAGAAAGCCGAGAACGAGTGCTGCGAGAGTCATTTTCAGTTTCATGCGTCACCTTTCGTCTTGGGTGAAACAAAGGCTAGCACGAATCTTGCGTTTTCAATACATGTTTTGGAATTACGCAGAAAAGACCCGCGCGAAGATAGTCTCGACATGTTTGGTGTGGTAATCCAGATCGAATTTTGACCGGATTGCCTCTTCACTCAGCGCCGCGCGAACATCGGTGTCGGCCAGCAATTCGTCCAGAAAATCGGCACCCTGTTCCCAGACCTTCATGGCATTGCGCTGCACCAGCGTATAAGAGGTTTCGCGGCTGACACCGGCTTGGGTAAGCGCCAGAAGCACGCGCTGACTGTGGATAAGGCCACGAAATTTGTTCATATTGGTGATCATATTGTCAGGATAGACCACCAGCTTGTCGATGACACCCGTCAGGCGAGCGAGGGCGAAATCGAGCGTGATGGTCGCGTCCGGGCCGATCATCCGCTCGACCGACGAATGCGAAATGTCGCGCTCATGCCAAAGTGCCACGTTTTCCATGGCCGGGATGACCGCCATGCGCACCAGCCGCGCCAGACCCGTCAGGTTTTCCGTCAATACCGGGTTGCGCTTATGCGGCATAGCCGACGAACCCTTTTGGCCCTTGCTGAAAAACTCTTCCGCTTCCAACACTTCGGTGCGCTGCATGTGGCGAATTTCAATCGCCACGTTTTCAATGCTGCTGGCGATCACACCCAGCGTGGCAAAGAACATGGCATGCCGGTCGCGGGGGATGACCTGTGTGCTGATCGGTTCGGGAACCAAGCCCATCTGATCGCAGACATGCGCCTCGACCGCCGGGTCGATATTGGCGAATGTGCCGACCGCGCCGGAAATCGCACCCGTGGCCACTTCAGCGCGCGCGGCAACCAGACGGTCACGGTTGCGCTTCATTTCCGCGTAGAAACGCGCCAGCGTCAGGCCCATGGTGGTCGGTTCAGCATGAATGCCGTGGCTGCGGCCCATGCGGATGGTGAATTTATGTTCCATGGCGCGACGTTTCAGCGCCTCCAGCAACGCATCCATATCGGCCAACAGCAGATCGGCCGCGCGCACAAGCTGCACGTTGAAGGTGGTGTCCAGCACATCGGAAGAGGTCATGCCCTGATGAACGAAACGCGCTTCGTCATTGCCGATAATCTCTGCCAGATGGGTCAGGAAGGCGATGACGTCATGCTTGGTGACGGCTTCGATTTCGTCAATGCGGGCGACATCGAAGTCGACATCCTTGGCTTTCCAGACCGCTGCTGCGCTTTCTGCCGGGATCACGCCCAGTTTCGCTTGCGCGTCGCAGGCATGGGCCTCAATCTCGTACCAGATGCGGAACTTGGTTTCCGGTGACCAGATGGCGACCATATCGGGGCGGGAATAGCGCGGGATCATGCGGAACGGCCTTTCACGTAACGAGGTTGCGCGCCTGATAGCGGCTTGGCCGCGCTACCGCAAGTAACGGTGCGTCGCATTACTTTATTTAACATAATACTGATTATGGGTATATTTGTTCAGTCGCCAGAGCCCCCCTGATTTGTTAACCTTTCCGCATCTGAAGATCGAGGATTCCGTGACCGCTGTGCATGTGTCCAAACAGGTTTGGCGCGCCGATTTGCCTGCAAGCGTGGATATTTGCATCCCGTTCTTCAAAGATGACCCGACCGCTCTGATCCGCCAACTTGCGCACCAAAGGGATGCTGACTCTTTCAGGCTGTCGCTCTGCGATGACGGAACCGCTGATCCGGGCCTGACTGCACGGGTT
Organism: Paracoccaceae bacterium; assembly: GCA_016937725.1. Lineage (GTDB taxonomy): Bacteria > Pseudomonadota > Alphaproteobacteria > Rhodobacterales > Rhodobacteraceae > Roseinatronobacter. The sequence goes on from JAFGVZ010000004.1 coordinate 12,372, forward strand.
CAGGCCGCATTGGCCGCGTTTCCCGGCCCTGCGGTGCTGCACAGCCTTGCGCAAAATACCGGGCGCGCCAATGCGCGCAATGTCATGTTGCAAAACCTGCTGGCCGATTGGGTGCTGTTGCTGGATGCCGATATGGCGCTCGACACTCCCGATTTCGTCGCCACCTACCGCGATGCCGCCGCGCGCTTTGGCACCCCCTGCTGCATTGTCGGCGGCTTTCGGGTCGACCAGGCCGATATTCGCCCTGCAACCCGCCTGCATGCCGCGCAAGCGTTGAAATCTGAATGTAAACCAGCATCAGAGCGCGCGCTTGATCCAGGGCGATATGTCTATAGGTCTTCGGTCTTCGTGCACCGCGTGGTGGTGGAACAGCATGTGTTCGACCCGAAATTTCAGGCTTGGGGCTGGGAAGACGTGGAATGGGGTTGGCGTATTATGCGCGATAACCCTGTGCACCATATCGACAATCCCGCGCGTCATGTCGGGCTGGACGCCGACGCGGCGCTGGTGGCGAAATACACGGAATCTGTCGGGAATTTCCGCCGGATCAAGCGGCTTTACCCAAGTGAAGTGGCGCGCATGCCCATTGCGCGGGTGGCCAAGCTGCTGTCCTACCTGCCCTTCAAACATGCATTGTCAGATCTCTTCAAAGCAATAACACTTTTCGGTCCATTTCCGGTCACGCTGCGGCTTTATGCTCTGAAATTCTATCGCGCTTCGCTCTATGCCAAAGCCTATCATGACGGATGATGCAGAAACCCACCGCCGCAGCTTGTCACGCCGTGTTGCACGGCGGGTGACCGGCATGGTGCGTGTGGCGCCCCTGCGCCGGATGGAGGCGGGGTTTCACCTGTCCATCGCTTTAGATGACTGCCCGGACAGCGCTTGCACGCGCGGGGTCGAGGTGCTCGACGCACACGGATTGCGCGCCACCTTCTACATTGCCACGGGTTTGCTGGGGCAAGACGGTGTTTCCGGCCCGATCACGACCGCGCAGCGCATCCGCGCCCTTGCCGCCGAAGGCCATGAAATTGCCCTGCATACCCATGACCATGCCGATCTGACGGGGCTGTCTGTGGCGGATGCACTTGCCGATATTCAGCACAATATCAGCTATTTGCAGGACATTCTTGGGGCGAACCCCAGCCCCCATTTCGCCTATCCTTACGGAGAGACGACCTTGACCCTGAAACGCGCGCTGCTGGGGCATGTCGCCTCTGCGCGCGGGGTTCGGGCGGGTATAAACCGGATATTTGCCGACCGGATGCAGCTTTTTGCTTGCGATCTGGGCAGTCATCGGCCCGATTATCTGGCAGCGGCACGAAGGCTTATGCAAAGTGCCTCTATCTCAGGGGGTTGGGTCGTTTTATTCACGCATGATGTGCAGCCAAATCCTAGCCCATATGGTGTGACACCCCAAGTTCTGGACAGCCTTGTGAAAGAGGCCATAGCGCTGGGTGCCACGCCCGCACCCATCGGTGAAACTTGGTCCCGGCTTTCGGCCGAGTAAGTAATATTCAAAACTTGCAATATGATTTTGGGCGGTTATATACGGGCTAACCCCTAGCCGCGCTGGCACGCTCGGCCCAAGATACAGGTTTGCCCCTATGCTCAAGCGTTACCTTCCAATCCTGACATGGTTGCCCGGCTATTCGCGCGACGACCTGACGAATGACGCGATTGCGGCTGCCGTTGTGACGATCATGCTGATCCCGCAAGGCATGGCCTATGCAATGCTTGCGGGCCTGCCCCCGCAGGCCGGGCTTTACGGCGCGATCCTGCCTTTGCTGATCTATGCAATCTTCGGAACCTCGCGCCCCTTGGCGGTTGGTCCGGTGGCGGTTGTGGCGTTGATGACGGCGGCCTCTGCGGGTGCCGTGGCAACGGCGGGCAGCGCCGAATTTCACTACGCCGCCTTGTGGCTTGCGCTCCTTTCGGGTGCGTTGATGCTGCTGATGGGCGTTTTCCGGCTGGGCTTTGTTGCAAACTTCCTGTCCCATCCGGTAATTTCGGGTTTCATCACGGCGGCGGGTATTCTGATTGCCGCCAGCCAGTTGCGCCATATCCTTGGCGCGCCGATTGGGGGCAAGACCTTGCCACAGGTGATCCCGTCCATTTTCACGAACCTGGACAGTATCAACCTGGTCACGGTGATCTTGTCGGCTGCACTTCTGGTCTTTTTGTTCTGGTCGCGCAAAGGGGCTGCCCCCTTGTTGCAGCGCTATGGCTTTAAACCTGACATGGCGAAATTGCTGGCCAAGACGGCACTTCTGGTGGCGGTGGTCGTCTCGACCCTGCTGACTTGGATATTGGGCTTGAATGGTTGGGGCGGCGTGGCCATCGTGGGCGATATCCCACGCGGCCTGCCCGAATTCGGCCTGCCGCCGATGGATCTAGGGGTTATCCAGATTCTGCTGGTGCCTGCCATAATGATCGCCATCGTCGGCTATGTGGAAAGCATTTCCATCGCGCAGACCTTGGCCGCCAAGAAGCGCCAATCGGTCAATCCAGATAACGAATTGATCGCCTTGGGGCTGGCCAATCTGGGCGCGGGTATCTCGAACGCCATGCCGGTTACGGGTGGGCTATCGCGCACCATCGTGAATTATGATGCCGGTGTCTCGACCCCCGCGGCGGGGGCGATGACGGCATTGTCCATCGGTGCTGCCATCATGGTGCTGACGCCGCTGATGTATTACCTGCCAAGCGCCACTTTGGCGGCCATCATCATCGTCGCGGTGCTGACGCTGCTGGACTTCCGCGCCCTGCCCCGCACTTGGGCTTATTCGCGCGCCGATGGGGCCGCGATGGCCGCAACCATGCTGGTCACGCTGACCATGGGGGTGGAACAAGGCTTGCTGGCAGGTGTGGGCCTGTCTCTGGGATTGTTCCTGTTCCGCACCTCGCGCCCGCACATGGCCGTGGTGGGGCAAGTGGCCGGGACAGAGCATTTCCGCAATGTCGCCCGCCACAAGGTCGTGACAGACCCGGCGGTGTTTGCCATCCGCGTGGACGAGTCGCTCTATTTCCCCAATGCCCGCGCATTGGAGGACCGGATCGTGCAAACCCTGTCCGACCATCCGGACCTGCGCCATGTGGTGCTGCAATGCACGGCGGTGAACTACATCGACGCCTCGGCGTTGGAAAGCTTGGAAGCGATCAACACGCGCCTGAAAGACGGCGGCGTCACGTTCCATCTGTCCGAGGTCAAAGGGCCGGTGATGGACCAACTATCGCGCGGGCATTTCCTGGCGGACCTGACGGGCGAGGTGTTCCTGACGCAGTTCGACGCGATGGCCAAGCTCTCGCCCGAGCTGACGCGGGCCTGCCGTAGTGAAGACCGCTGCGACACGTTGCTGCGCGCAAGCTAAAACCGCGACGGAACCCCGGCCCTGCCGCGTTGGTAGGGAACACGCGCGAACCCGGCAGACCGAAGGAAGACCCCATGTCGCTGAAAAGCACCCCGACCCGCTATGGCAACGTCGCCATGGCCTTTCACTGGCTGACCGCCTTGGCCATTATCGCCCTGATGGTGACAGGGCAGATGATGGACGGCCCTATCGAGGCCGCCCGTCAGATCGCCATCCTGCAATGGCATGTGCCCATGGGGCTGGCCGTGCTGGTGCTGACCCTTGCCCGCATTCTGTGGTGGGTGATCGCGGACCGCCATCCCGACCCCTTGGGCAGCGGCCTACAAGCACTTGCCGCCAAGGCGGGCCATGCGGCGCTTTACGTTCTGCTGTTGGTGATGACGATATCCGGCGTGGCGCTGATGGCGCTTTCGGGCGCGGGAGAGGTCGTGTTCTTCGGCAGCAGCGCCCCGTTGCCCGAATTTACCGACTACCTGCCCCGCATTCCGCACGGGCTTGGGTCCAAGCTGATGATCGCGCTGGTGGCGCTGCACATCGCCGCCGCGATCTGGCACCAGCGTTTCAAGCGCGACGGGGCCATGACGCGGATCCTGCCAAAGCGCGGGTAAACGCGCCACCACACTCGGCCAAAGAAAAACGCCACCCCTTTGTGGGAGTGGCGTTTTATTTCAATGGCTTGCGCCAGAAACTTCAAGCCAAGGCTTAGGATGCTTCGGTGATGAATTTCACCGCATCGCCAAAGGTCTGGATGTTCTCGGCAGCGTCGTCAGGGATTTCGATCCCGAATTCTTCCTCGAACGCCATGACCAGTTCGACCGTGTCAAGGCTGTCTGCGCCCAGGTCATCGATGAAGGACGCGCCTTCCGTGATCTTGGCTTCGTCGACACCCAAGTGCTCGACGACGATCTTCTTAACCCGAACCGCGATATCGCTCATGATAGTCCTCGTGTTGTTATGGCCAAGCCTTGGCCCTGGAATGTCCCTCGCCCGCCCCCACGGGCCTGCGTTGCGGCCCAATAGGGGGAATGTGCGCTTACGTCAAGCCCCGTATGGCCTAGACCATCGCCATGCCGCCATTCACATGCAGAACCGCACCGGTCACGTAGCCCGCTTCAGGGCTTGCCAGATACAGAACTGCGCCCGCAATTTCTTCGGGGGTGCCCATACGGCCCGTCGGGATGCGGCCATTGATCGCGGCTTTCTGGTCATCGGTCAAAGCGTCGGTCATCGGCGTGGCGATGAAGCCCGGTGCCACGCAATTGACGGTAATCCCGCGCGAGGCCACCTCTTGCGCCAGCGCCTTGCTTGCCCCCACAAGGCCTGCCTTTGCGGCGGCATAATTCATCTGGCCGGGATTGCCGGTTGCGCCCACGACAGAGGTGATATTCACCACCCTGCCCCAACGCGCCTTCATCATGCCGCGCATGGCCGTGCGCATCAGCTTGGAGGATGCGCTCAGGTTCACGTCGATCACGTCCTGCCATTCGGAATCTGACATGCGCATGGCAAGGTTGTCGCGGGTAATGCCTGCATTGTTGACGAGAATATCCAC
>JAFGVZ010000042.1 GCA_016937725.1 Paracoccaceae bacterium
CAAGCCTCGGCGACATCCTGGGCGCGGCGCTCAAGGACCGCGACTGATCTTTTTGGATCGGTTTGGGAAAGAGAGAGGCCGCAGCGAAAGCTGCGGCCTTTTTTATTTCGCGTTGAAAAAACAGTGAATAGCGCTGTGCCAGATCGGACAGGAATGTCTCCTACGCGGACCGAGCGGTCGCTTGCTGCGTAGCGCCCGCCCTTACAAGAAATCGAAGATCAGATTGCATGCAGCGCTCATTTCAAAAATAAATGGCTCGGACGGATGATCGATTGTATGTTCGGTAACATTATCAAGCGAGCCTCAAGATGGATGAAATCTCAAGGGCAATAACTCTCGCGTTCATTGCCGTTATTAGCGCATTGTTGACCCAAATTTTGTTGCGGTGGGATCAGACAAGACGAGACACAAGACTTCGACTTTTGGAAGGGATCCGCATTGAGCAGGCCCATTTCGAACGTGTCGCTTACAAGGCCAGACATCTTCTTTTAAGCCAAATTAAGGATGGGAACACAAAGAGTCTTGCCAGAATTGATGAAGTTCTATTCGGAGATGTCTATCGGGAGAGCAGCTTGGTGACTCTCTGCGCCGAATTAGACTCATACGGAATTCCATCCAAAGAATATTCCGTTAGAGCCCATAAGTTTCGAAGGGCGTGCCTTGACGTCGTGACGAAGGCTCTTGATGAGAATGGTCCCGAGGAACCCTCTAATGCCGTTGAGGAGATTAAAGCTGAAATTGAGAAAATGTCCACCCAGACCAAGCGCATGGCTAAGAATATCCATCATCGCTTTTCATGGCTTTGAAATTCAGACGCTAAAAGTATACTCTGCTGTGCTGTGTGTCCGCTGATTGCACAAAGCGGACTACGGCAGACTATGGTTCTATCATCCAATAAATATCTCTCACCTTAGCCCCCTCACACCCCCATCTCCGCCCAGATCGGCACATGGTCGGAGGGTTTCTCTTCCCCCCGCACCGCGCGGTCTATGCCGCACTCGACCAGCCAGTCGGCGGCATAGGGGCAGAGCAGGATGTGGTCGATGCGGATGCCGTCATTGCGGTCCCATGCGCCCGCTTGGTAGTCCCAGAAGGTGTAGCTTTCCGGCGCCTGCGTGCGGGCGCGCAATGCGTCTGTCAGGCCAAGGTTCAGGATCGACCGGAACGCCTCTCGTGACGGCAGGCGATAGAGCGCGTCATTCTCCCACGCCTTGGGGCGGGCCGCGTCTTCGGCCTGAGGGATGATGTTGTAATCGCCCAGCATGACGAAGGGGGTTTCGGCGGCCAGCAAGGCCTCTGCCCGCGCGCGCAGACGCTCCATCCAGGCCAGTTTATAGGCGTATTTGCCGCCCGCCACCGGTGCGCCCGCCTCATCCAGCTCCACCGGGTTGCCGTTGGGCAGGTATAGCCCACAGACGCGCAGGTTATGCTGCGGCCCCTCGACCGTCGCCTCCATATACCGGGCCTGTGCATCGTCATCGTCGCCGGGCAAGCCGCGCGACACGTCCCGCAGCGGCAGAAGGCTGGCAATCGCGACCCCGTTGAAGCCCTTTTGCCCATGGGTTTCCAAGGTATAGCCGCGCTCCTCGAATATCTCGCGCGGGAAGGCGTCATCCACCGATTTGATTTCCTGCATGACCAGCACATCGGGCTGAAACGAATCCAGCCAGCGGGTCAGCGCCGGGCCGCGCGCCTTGATACCGTTGATGTTGAAGCTGACAAGTTTCATGCGCATCCCCTGATGTATTGGGGAGCATGATTGCCCCGCCTGCACCGGCGGGGCAAGGGCCGTTTACTCCGCCGCGATGGGTTCGCGGTCCACCAGCGCCACGATATCCATCATGATCTGGTTCAGTTTGAAATCCTTGGGCGTGTAGACGCGGGCCACGCCCATGGCGCGCAGACGGTCGGCGTCATCTTCTGGGATAATGCCGCCGACGATGACGGGGATATGCCCCAGCCCCTCGGCGCGCATCAGGTCCATCAGGTCGCCCATCAACGGGATGTGGCTGCCCGACAGGATGGACAGGCCCACGACATGCGCGTCTTCGTCACGCACGGCGGCGACGATTTCGGCAGGCGTCAGGCGGATGCCCTCATAACTGATATCCATGCCGCAATCGCGGGCGCGGGCGGCGATCTGTTCGGCCCCGTTGGAATGTCCGTCCAGCCCCGGCTTGCCGACCACGAATTTCAGCTTGCGGCCCAGCTTGGTGCTGACGGCGTCGACGGCTTCTCGCACATCCTCCAGCCCTTCGGTGCGGTTGGACGGCGCGCGCGCCACCCCGGTCGGGCCACGGTATTGGCCAAAGGCGGCGCGCACGGTTTCGCCCCACTCGCCTGTGGTGGCCCCAGCTTTGGCGGCGGCAATGGACGGGGCCATGACATTGCGCCCATCACGGGCTGCGGCGCGCAGATCGGCCAAGGCGGCTTGCACGGCGGCCTCATCCCTTGAGGCGCGCCATTCGTTCAGGCGGGCGATCTGGTCGGCTTCGGCATCGGGGTCGGACACCATGATCGCATCTTCGCCGGTGGTCAGTGGCGAGGGTTCGGTGGTGGTAAACTTGTTCACACCAACCACGACGGTATTACCCGTCTCGATACCGACAATGCGTTCCGCATTTGCTTCAACCAAGCGCGATTTCATGTATTCGATGGCCTTCACAGCCCCGCCCATTTCGTCAATGCGGGCCAATTCTTCGCGCGCGCCCTGCATCAGTTCGGCCACCTTGCGGTCGACGGCAGGGTTGTTGTCGAAGAGGTCGTCATATTCCAGAAGGTCGGTTTCATAGGCCAAAACCTGTTGCAGGCGCAGCGACCATTGCTGGTCCCACGGGCGCGGCAGGCCCAGCGCTTCGTTCCAAGCGGGCAATTGCAGCGCGCGGCAGCGGGCCTTTTTTGACAAGGTGACCGCCAGAGCCTCGATCAAAATGCGGTAGACGTTGTTCTCG
>JAFGVZ010000245.1 GCA_016937725.1 Paracoccaceae bacterium
AAGAGCGAGGCCAGCACCAGCGCCAGCGCAAAAACAGCCGCAAAGGCCGCGATCACGGTCAATTCGCAGCTATCGCCCAAAAAATCGCCCAAATAGGGAATTTCGCGCACCAATGGTTGCGCGGCGGGTGCCAGCATGAAGGCCAGGATGGCCGCAACAATCCAGCCGATAATGGCCAGCGTCTCGCGCACGAAGCCACGCGAATAGGCCAGAATGCCCGACACGACGATGATGACGGCGACCCCTGCATCGACCAGTGTAAACGCGTCCATGACCTCACTCCTGCTGTCGCGGATTATCCCGCGCCGAAAACTTGACCAACCACCTGTGCCAGATCGGGCATCTGGTTCAGCCGCATGCCACCCAATTCGATGGGCTTCGCAAGGCTTGGGCCGATAGCTGCGCTAAAACCAAGTTTTTGGGCTTCTTTCAACCTGTTTTCGGTCTGCACCACAGGGCGCAACGCCCCCGACAGGCTGATTTCGCCGAAAACCACGGTTTCGGGCGGAAGTGCATGATCTTCGCGCGCAGAAAGAAGCGCGCAGGCCAGTGCCAGATCGGCGGCAGGTTCCATCACCCGCATGCCGCCCGCGACGTTCAGGAACACATCCATGCCCGCAAACGGGATGCCGCAGCGCGCTTCCAGCACGGCCATGACGGTGGACAGACGCGCGCTGTCCAGCCCGACCACGGTGCGGCGCGGCGTGCCCAAGGGCGAGGGTGCGACAAGCGCCTGAATTTCGGTCAGCACGGGCCGCGTGCCTTCCATGCCCGCAAACACGACCGATCCGGGCGCGGGTGTGCCGCGTTCGGACAGAAACAGGGCCGAGGGGTTGGCGACCTCTGCCAACCCTGCGCCCGTCATCTCGAATACGCCAATCTCATCTGCCGGGCCGAAGCGGTTCTTGACCGCGCGCAGGATGCGGAACTGGTGGCCGCGCTCGCCTTCGAAATAAAGGACGGTATCGACCATATGCTCGACCACGCGCGGCCCGGCGATTTGTCCTTCCTTGGTGACATGGCCAACAAGGATAACCGACACGCCGCGCCGTTTGGCGAAGCTGACCAATTCATGTGCCGCCGCGCGCACCTGGGCCACGGACCCCGGCGCGCTATCGACCGTGTCCAGCCACATGGTCTGGATCGAATCGATCACCACAAGGTCGGGGCGTTCGGCATCCAGCGTGGTTAGAATATCGCGCAGATGGGTCTCTGCGCCAAGTTGCACCGGCGCATCCGACAGGCCAAGACGCGCGGCGCGCAGGCGCACTTGCGCCGCCGCTTCCTCGCCCGAGATATACATGCAACGCGCGCCGGACCGTGCGAAAGCCGCTGTGGCCTGCAACAAAAGCGTGGATTTGCCGATGCCCGGATCGCCGCCCACAAGGATGGCGCTGGCCGCGACCAATCCGCCGCCCAGCACGCGGTCCAATTCGTTCATGCCAGATTTCTGCCGGGGCGGGGGCGCTTCTGCATCGGCCAATGACCCAAGCGCGATGGTCTTGCCCTTCATGGCCCGGGCACCGGGGCCGCGCGACAGGGGCGCTTCCTCGACAATGGTGTTCCAGCCGTTGCAGGCATCGCATTGCCCCGCCCATTTGCGATGGGTCGCGCCGCAAGCGGTGCAGGTGAATTGGGGCAGTGCCTTGGCCATGTGCGGGTTATGACGCGCGCGGCCTAGCCTTGCAAGCCGCTCTGCTCGTCGGCCTGCCGGTGCAAGCTGAGCGCGCGCAATTCCGGCAAGGTCTGGCGCAGGGTTTCGGTAAGATCGACCTCTGTCGCGGCATGGTCGGCGTGGCTGTGCAGACTTGCCAGCACTTCGATATGCAAGCCATCTTCGAAATAGCCAAGCTGCACGCGGGCCACGCTGGCCACCATTGGGTGCGCTTGCGCGAGCGTCAGAATCAGCCCCTCGATTTCGCTGCGCAAGGGTGCTTCGGTCGCGCCGAACCCGTCGAAATGGCCTGCCGGTTCAACATGGATGATCAGGTCTTCCAACGCGTCGATCCTGTCCAGCGCATCGGCGCGGGCGGCTTCGGCTATGCGGTGGCCTTCGGTGACGGTGATATGCGGGTCCACCATGACCGACACATCGGCCACGGCGCGCGCGCCGTGCTGGCGCATCCGCAGATCGCGCAGGCCTTGCACGCCGGGGGTGCGGCTCAGGCTGTCTTGCAGGTCGGCACGCAGGCTGTCGGGGGCTTGGGTGTCGACCAATTCATCCACCGCGCCCTTGCCGAACTCCCACGCCACCCGGCCCAGCATGGCGGCGATGATAATGGCCGCCAGCGGGTCGCCCCAGCCAAAGCCCAACTGCGCCGCACCCACACCGACCAGCGCCACGACCGACGAAAGCGCATCGGTCCGGTGGTGCCAGGCATTGGCGACAATCATGCGCGAGGCTTCCCGTTCACCCACCGCGCGCGTGTAGTGATAAAGCGCCTCTTTCGCCACGATCGACACTGCGATCACGGCCAGTGCCCAGACACCAGGCGCACTTAGATCGCCAGAGAACATACGCAAGGCCGCGTCCCAAGCAATGCCGATTCCAGTCAGCAGCAGCACGGCAGACAGCGCCAAGGTGGCGAGCGTTTCGAACCGGCCGTGGCCGTAGGGATGGTCTTCATCCGGCGCGAGATGCGAATGCCGCAGCGCCCACAGCACCAGCACATCCGATACCAGATCGGACAGGGAATGCACCCCATCGGCCACCAGCGCAGGGCTGGCCAGCACCATTCCCGCCCCGATCTTTGCCACGGACAGGATGATATTTACCCCCGCCCCGACCAGCGTGACACGGGTTTTCGCGTGATCGTTGCTCATGGTCGCGGGAAGCCTTGTTTGACACAGGCAAGCTTACCAAGACCACGGGTCAGGCGAAAGCCCCGTCGCCGCGCGTGACCTCTGTCAGCAGCCAGTCGCGGAAAGCCTCTGTCGCGGGGTTGGGCCGGGCCGATTGCGGCATAATCAGCCAATAGCCTCCGCCATTGGCCCATGTCGCGCCGAGCGGCACAAGTTCACCGCGCGCAAGTTCCGGCTGGAACAGGAACGACGGCAACAACGCTACGCCAAGCCCGG
>JAFGVZ010000246.1 GCA_016937725.1 Paracoccaceae bacterium
GCCGATCTGCACGGCAAGGAAGCGGCGACGCTGTTTACCTCGGGCTATGTGTCGAACTGGGCGGCGCTCAGCACGCTCGGCGCCAAGATCCCGAATGCCGTGATCCTGTCGGACGAAGGCAACCATGCCAGCATGATCGAAGGCATCCGCCATTCGCGCGCCGACAAGGTGATCTGGAAGCACAACGACTGGCGCGATCTGGACCGCAAGCTGAAAGCCGTGGGCGACCGCCCGAAGATTGTGGCGTTCGAGAGCGTCTATTCCATGGATGGCGACATTTGCCCCATGCGCGAGATTGTCGAAGTGGCCGAAGCCCATGGCGCGCTGACCTATCTGGACGAGGTCCACGCGGTCGGCATGTATGGCCCGCGCGGCGGCGGCATTTCCGAGCGTGAGGGGCTGGCGCACCGCATTGACCTGATCGAAGGGACACTTGGCAAGGCGTTTGGCGTAGTCGGCGGCTATATCACCGGAACGGCGGCGATGTGTGATTTCGTGCGCTCTTTCGCCTCGGGCTTCATCTTCACCACCGCCCTGCCCCCGGCTGTGGCGGCGGCTGCGACCGCGTCCATCCGGCATCTGAAACACTCGAACGTGGAACGCATGGCGCAACGCGACCGCGTGGCGAAACTGCGCGCCAAGCTCGATGCGCGCGGCATTCCGCACATGTCCAGCGACAGCCACATCATTCCGGTCATGATCGGCGACCCGGTCAAATGCAAAATGTTGTCAGACATCCTGATGCAGGATTGGGGCGTCTACGTGCAGCCCATCAATTACCCGACAGTACCCAAGGGCACGGAGCGGTTGCGTATCACGCCCGGCCCGCTGCATTCAGATGCCGATATCGACCATCTGGTCGAGGCGCTGGCCTCGCTCTGGAAGCAATGCGCGATTGCGCATGCCGTCGCATAATCGTTCCTTGACTCGGCCCGCTTACGGGTCATGTATGTGCACGGGACAGAACCTAGGGAGTAACTAACGATGAAATTTTCTACCAAAGCCGCAATCAGCGCTTTTGCACTGACGATGACGGGCCTGCCCGCCTTTGCGCAAGACGCAGAGAATGGCGCGACCGTGTTCCAGCGCCAGTGCCAGAACTGCCACAATGTTGTGGATGATGCTGGCGAAGTGCTGGCGGGCCGCCCCAATATGCGCACCGGCCCGAACCTGTATGGCGTGATTGGCCGTCAGGCAGGCGTGGTTGATGGCTTCCGCTACGGTGCCGATCTGGTCGCTGCTGGTGCAGAAGCTGGCGTTGTCTGGTCGGAAGAGGCGATCACCGCCTATGTTCAGGACCCGCGCAGCTACCTTCAGGAAGTGACCGGCAACAACCGCGCGCGCAGCCAGATGGCGTTCCAAGTGCGTTCGGAATCCGACGCCGCTGACGTGGCCGCCTATCTGGCGACCTTTGGCGCGACCGAAGAGCCCGCTGGCTAAGCTTCGTGCCAGACGAGATGCAAAAGCCCCCGAGTGCGCTGTCACTCGGGGGCTTCTTCGTTTAAAAGCGACAAAGTCGAGGAATGGCCAGAATTGTATCCCAAACATGTCACAATTCACGGCGATAACGTGTGTGAGTAACAGGGATTTCGCGTCATGGATATTGCTATACATCTTGGTGCCCATCTGACCGACGATGGACGGCTGCGCAGCTGCCTTCAGAAAAATCGCGCGACCCTTGCCAAGGACGGCATAGAAGTGCCCGATGCGGCGCGCTTTCGCACCCCGATGCTTGAGGCGATCAAAGCCCATTCCGACGGTGAACTGGCCACGGATGCGGGCGCGGTGCTGTTGGAATCCATTCTGTCCAGCGACAAGACCGAGCGGCTTGTTCTGTCGACCACACGCTTCCTGTCCCCCCTGCCAAGCGCCGTGCGGCGTGCGCAATTCTGCCCCATGGCAGAAGGTCGGGTCGCCGGTCTGCGTGCCTTGCTTGCCGATCACCCGGTCAGCTTCTACATGGCCATTCGCAACCCGGCATCGTTCTTGCCCGCGCTGATTGAATCGGTGAACGCGGACCAAGCAGCTATCATCACCGGCGATCTGGACCCGACCAACCTGCGCTGGTCCGATCTGATCCGCACGATCCGCGCGCAATTCCCGGAAGCACCAATCACCGTGTGGTGCGACGAAGACACCCCCTTTATCTGGGAAGACGTTTTGAAAATCGTTTCTGGCCACCCGGATACAACCACCCTGAACCATATCTACGATTGGTTCGACACGGTCATGATAGACGGCGGGGCCGCGAAGCTGGCGGCCTATATGGATGACGCCCCACCCATGGACCGCAGCCAGCGCCAACGCGTGATTGCCGCGTTCCTCGACAAGTTCTGCGACGAGTCGAAGATTGATGTCGACGTGTCTGCCATCGGTTGGACCGAAGACATGGTCGACTTGCTGTCAGAGCTTTACGACAACGATGTAGAGACGATCGCCACGATGGATGGTGTCACGCTGCTACAACCCTGAAGCGTGGCTCACACCATTCCAAGCGCGGCCTTGTAGACCTCTAGAACCGCTTCTTCCTCTGCAATATCGTCGGGCTTGCGCTTGCGCAGCGCGATGATCTTGCGAAGCACCTTCGTGTCGTAGCCGCGCCCCTTGGCCTCTGCCATCACCTCTTTTTGCTGGTCGGCGATGTCGGCCTTTTCAGCTTCCAGATGCTCATAGCGTTCAATGAATTGACGCAGTTCTTCTGCGGTGACGTTATAGGCATCGGCGGACATATCGGACATGGGTCTGGGCCTTTCGGATGGCTCTTGAAATTGCTCTGACACGGTCTTGCCCAATCAGAGCCGCGCGCGCAAGAGGCAAGCACGCCACGCAAGCAGGCGATTTTGCGCCTGCGAAATAGTTTCCATTTGAAACAAGCGGTCGCTCTGCTACCTTCACTGAAACCCAGAAAAGGCTGCATGATGCCCGATAAAAAAGCCAAGGAACTGCGCAAATACGAGAAATCGCTTCCGATTTCGCTGTTGCGCGCGCGCGAGGCCACGACCCGTTACTTCAAGCCCTATATCGATTGCCATGACCTGACCATGCCGCAATGGCGCGTGTTACGCGCGCTGGCCGAAGAAGAAGGGTTGGACGCGCGCACTTTGTCAGAACGGTGCGTGATCCTGCCGCCCTCGCTGACCCGCATTTTCCGCAGCCTAACGCAGCGTGGGCTTATCAGCCAAGTGGACTGCACCGATGCGCGCCGCCACCGCGTGACGCTGACAGAGGCCGGGCGCGCCTTGTTCGAGGACGTGGTTGAAGAATCCGAACCCGACTACCAGCGCCTTGCCAAGGCCTTCGGCGCAGAGCGTTTGGACAGCTTGCTGAACCTGCTGAGCGAATTGCGCGACACGGTCGAGGCCTTGAACGCCGAGGATGCCGAGCAAACCGACCGCCCCGCCCGCCGCGTGGCAAACGGGCGCTAGATTGGGGATTGCGCCCCGGTTTCCTTGACCGCTTCCATCACCACATGGGTCGAGGTTGAGGTGATACAGGGCAACCCCGAAATATGCTCTGCCAGAACGCGCCGATAGGCGGAAATGTCCCGACTGCGCACTTTCAGCAGGTAGTCGAACGCGCCTGCGATCAGATGGCATTCTTCAATTTCCGGCACTTTGCGAACAGCCTCCTCGAACGCGCTCAGCGCGGTTTCACGGGTGTCCGACAGCTTCACCTCGACAAAGGCGATATGCGCCGCATCAATCTGGAGCGGGTCGATCAGGGCACGGTAGCCAAGGATAACCCTCTGCTCTTCCAACCGCCGCAGCCGCGCTTGCGTGGGCGACTTCGTCAGGCCAATACGCCCCGCCAGTTCGGTCACGCTCATACGTCCGTCCACCGCCAGATTGCGCAGAATCGCATGGTCGAAGCCGTCTAGCTTGATCCGGGTCATTGTTCGGGTAATTCCTTAAAATTCGGGTAACTGGCCTGCAACAAAGCATATTTCAGAAAAAAATGAAATGTGTTTCCTGCCATAGTCAGGACATTCGCAAACCCTGCCTGTCGGAGTGTGCCATGCCTTTACCCCTGCCCAAGACCCTAACACACGACATCCGGCGCGACGAGGGCGCGCATCTGGAGCAGGCATTCGCGGCCGCTGCGCTTGATGAAGCAGCCCGCACACAGATCAGCAGCCGCGCTGCCGGGTTGGTGCGGGACATTCGCAGCCATGACACGCCCGGCCTGATGGAGGTTTTTCTGGCGGAATATGGCCTGTCCACCAGCGAAGGCGTGGCGTTGATGTGTCTGGCCGAAGCGCTGCTACGTGTGCCAGATGCTGCCACCATAGACGACCTGATCGAAGACAAGATCGCGCCATCGGATTGGGGGCAGCACCTTGGGCGGTCATCCTCCAGCCTTGTGAACGCGTCCACTTGGGCACTGATGCTGACAGGTCGCGTGCTGGACGAGCGCGGCAAATCCGCCGCCGCCACGCTGCGCGGGGCTGTCAAGCGTTTGGGGGAACCCGTCATCCGCAAAGCTGTGGGCCGCGCGATGAAGGAAATGGGCCGTCAATTCGTGCTGGGCGAGAGTATCGACAGCGCCATGACGCGTGCCGCTAAAATGGAAGCACGCGGCTACAGTTATTCCTACGACATGCTGGGCGAGGCCGCCCGCACCATGGACGATGCAAAGCGCTACCATACCGCCTATGGGCGCGCGATCCGCGCCATTGGCGCGCGCGCCACCGGCAATGACATTCGCACGAACCCGGGCATTTCTGTTAAACTCAGCGCGCTGCACCCCCGGTATGAGGTCGCGCAGGAAGACCGTGTGCTGTCCGAACTGGTGCCCCGCGCGCGCGAATTGGCGCGGCTGGCGGCGGCTTTTGGGCTTGGTTTCAACATAGACGCCGAAGAAAGCGACCGGTTGGCGCTGTCCTTACAGGTCATTGACAAGGTGCTGGACGACCCCGCGCTGGACGGTTGGGACGGCTTCGGCGTGGTCGTGCAAGCCTACGGCCCCCGCGCCGCCGATGTGATCGACTGGTTGGCCGCAAAAGCGGACAGCCTTGATCGCAAACTGATGGTGCGGCTGGTCAAGGGCGCATACTGGGACACCGAAATCAAACGCGCGCAGGTCATGGGCCTCGATGGCTTTCCAGTGCTGACCCAGAAACCTGCCAGCGATGTGAATTACATCGCCTGTGCGCGGCAGCTTCTAGTCGCCCGCGCGCGCCTGTATCCGCAATTTGCCACCCATAACGCCCATACCGTCGCCGCAGTGCTGCACATGGCCGCCGAAATGGGCGTGGACCCCGCCGATTACGAATTCCAGCGCCTGCACGGCATGGGCGAAGCGTTACATGACATCGTCCTGACGCGCGAAGGCACACGCTGCCGCATCTATGCGCCCGTAGGCGCGCATAAGGACCTGCTGGCCTATCTTGTCCGCCGCTTGCTGGAAAACGGGGCGAATTCGTCCTTCGTCAACCAGATCGTGGATGAAAACGTGCCGCCCGAAACGGTCGCTACCTGCCCTTTTTCGGCATTGAACACAGCGCCGAGGGGCTTGAACCCGAAAATCGCCAATGGTCCTGGCCTGTTCGGCCCCACGCGGCGCAACGCGCGCGGCTGGGACCTGACCGATGCGGGCGATCTGGACAAGATTGCCAAAGCCCGCGCGCCTTGGGCCACGGCAGAATTCACCGTTGCGCCCTTGATCGCGGGCACCGCAAGCGGTGGCGACAGCTATTCGGCCCACAACCCGGCGAACCCCAAGGACCGCTTGGGCAGCGTCATGCAAGCCTCTGGCGCAGATGTGGAAACCGCCCTGGCCGCCGCCCGCAAATGGGAGACCGATGTCGCAACCCGCGTCAATGTGTTGCGGCGCGCCGCTGACCTTTACGAAGACCATTTCGGTCCGATCTTCGCCATCCTTGCGCGCGAAGCGGGTAAAACTCAGGCCGATGCGGTCGGCGAATTGCGCGAGGCGGTGGATTTCTTGCGCTACTATGCGGGCCAAGCCGAAAGCCTTGCGCACCCCGCGCGCGGTATTTTCACCTGTATTTCGCCCTGGAACTTTCCGCTGGCCATTTTCACTGGCCAGATTGCCGGCGCGCTGGCTGCGGGCAATGGCGTTCTCGCCAAACCCGCCGAACAGACGCCGATCACCGCGCATTACGCCACCGAGCTTTTGCACCAAGCAGGCGTCCCGCGAGAGGTATTGCAACTGCTTCCGGGGGACGGCGCGACAGTAGGCGCAACCCTGACCTCGGACCCGCGCGTGGCAGGCGTGGCCTTCACCGGCTCGACCGAAACCGCGAAGCGCATCCAAGCCGCCATGGCCGACCATATGGCCCCCGGCGCGCCGCTGATTGCCGAAACCGGCGGGCTGAACGCCATGATCGTGGATAGCACCGCGCTGCCGGAACAAGCGGTGCGCGATGTCATCGCCTCTGCCTTCCAGTCGGCCGGGCAACGCTGCTCGGCGCTGCGCTGTCTCTATGTGCAAGAGGATGTGGCCGAGGACTTTGAGAAAATGCTCTTTGGGGCAATTGACGAATTGCGCATGGGCGACCCGTGGCATCTGGCGACCGATATCGGCCCACTCATCGATGCCGAGGCGCAAGGCCAGATCGCCGCCTACATCGCCAAGGCCCGCAGTAAGGGCGGTGTGCTGCACGAGCTGACCGCCCCGACCGATGGGCATTTCATCGCCCCGGTGGCGGTGCGGGTGAGCGGCATCGCCGACCTCACGCGCGAAATTTTCGGCCCCGTCCTGCATATCGCCCGCTTCAAGGCCTCCGATCTGGAGCGCGTCATTGACGCTGTGAATGCCACCGGCTACGGGCTGACCTTCGGGCTGCACACCCGCATCGACACCCGCGTGCAACATGTGGTGGAGCGCATCCGCGTGGGCAACATGTATGTCAACCGCAACCAGATCGGGGCCATCGTGGGCAGTCAGCCTTTTGGCGGTGAAGGGCTTTCGGGCACCGGACCAAAGGCGGGCGGGCCCTTCTATCTGACGCGATTTACCTTGGCGCGGGCACCGCGCAAAAGCTGTCAGCTTGTGCCCCTGCCCGCAGGCATGCTGGCCAAGGCTTTACACCCGCGGCCAGAGGTTGTCCTGAAAGCCCAGAGCCTCCCCGGCCCCACCGGCGAATCGAACCGCCTGCGCGACATCACCCGTGCGCCTCTGCTTTGCCTTGGGCCGGGGCCGGATGTGGCAGCAGAGCAGAAACGCGCCGTCGAAGCTCTTGGCGGCCATGCCGTGGAACTCGACGGCATCCCCCAAGATATTGACCGCGCAACTGGCTTTTCAGGCGTGCTATACTGGGGCGACGACAGCACTGCGCGCCAGCTTGCCCAAGTGCTCGCACGCCGCGAGGGGCCGATCCTGCCGCTGATCACCGACCGTCCCGACCGCGCGCATGTCATGCTGGAGCGGCATCTGTGCATCGACACGACTGCTTCAGGTGGCAATGCACAACTTCTGGCAGAGGTGGCGTCCTGACCCCTTCATCCTTGCAAAAATATCCTGGGGTAGGCGCGGCACAGCCGCGGCGGGGGCAAAGCCCCCGTGCCCAGCTAGGCAAGCTGTCTAACCAGTGATCTTCACGCCTTCGCGTCCCGCAAGATCGGTAAAGAATTGCCACGCAACGCGACCCGAGCGGCTTCCACGCGTGGCCTGCCATTCGATCGCCTCTGCCCGCAGGCGCACGGGGTCGATCGACAGCCCATAGGCCGCGCAATAACCTTCAATCATGGCCAGGTAATCGTCCTGATCGCAGGCGTGGAAACCCAGCCACAGCCCGAACCGGTCCGACAGCGACACCTTTTCCTCGACCGCTTCCGATGGCGAAATCGCAGAGGAACGTTCATTCTCGATCATGTCGCGCGGCATCAGGTGGCGGCGGTTCGACGTGGCGTAGAGCACCACGTTGTCGGGCCGCCCCTCGACCCCGCCATCCAGCACCGCTTTCAGCGATTTGTAATGCTGGTCATCATGGCTGAAGGACAGATCGTCACAAAACAGGATGAAACGCGCATCAGGTGCGGCGCGCAGCAGGTCCAGCAAACGGCCAATGCTGGGCAGGTCTTCGCGCTGAATTTCGACCAGTTTCAGCCCGCATCCCGGCATCTGCGCAATCACCGCGCCGTGCACGGCTTTCACGAGTGAGGATTTCCCCATCCCCCGCGCGCCCCAAAGAAGCGCGTTATTCGCAGGCAGTCCACGAGCAAATTGAAGCGTATTCGCCAACAGCGTATCGCGCGCGCGGCCTATACCCACCAACAAGTCCAGATCAACGCGGGCCACCTTGGCCACGGGTTGCAAACGGTCGGGGCTGGTGTGCCAGACAAAGGCATCGGCCCCATCCAAAGCGGGCGTGCTTCCGGGCGGCGGAGACAAACGTTCCAGCGCCTCGGCAATCCGCGTCAAGGCGTCGTCGTTCATGCCTTGTCGGCCTCTTCGCCCTCATCATCCTCCTCATCCAGCAAGCCCTCGCGGCGCAAACGTTCGTTGCGCGCGCGTTCTACGCGGGCGACGAGCCAAATGGATATCTCATACAGTCCGTAGACCACTGCAAACAGGATGATTTGCGTAATGACGTCCGGGGGCGTGACCAGCGCGGCAAGTGTCAGGATACCCACCACGGCCCATTTGCGGCCCGCTTTCAGGCCCGCTTCAGATACAAGCCCTGCCTTGCCCATCAGCGTCAGCAGCACCGGCAACTGAAAGCACATGCCGAAGGCGACGATGAAGCGGATTGTCAGGTTCAGATATTCCTGCGCAGACCCTTGGAAGACCACCGACAATGGGGCCGGAGCACCTTCCTCAACCACTGCTTCGCCGCCAGCGCCAAATTGCTGGAAGCCAAGGAAAAAGTCATACGCCAAGGGCGTGACAACGTAGAACGCGAAGGACGCGCCCAGCAGGAACATCGCCGGGGACGAGATCAGGAAGGGCAAGATCGCGCCTTGTTCGGACCGATAGAGGCCCGGCGCCACGAAACGCCAAAGCTGGGTGGCGATAACCGGGAAAGCCAGCATGAAACCACCAAGGAAGGACACCTTGACCGCCACGAAGAACCCTTCCTGCGGGCTGATGAAGATCAGGTCACAATCCTGCCCGCGATCCGCCAACACGGTGCAAAGCGGTTCAGTCAGGAAGTTGAAAATCGGCGTGGCGATCGTAAAGCACAAAACCATGCCCACCAGGAAGGCCAGGGCTGCTTTGATCAGCCGGTTGCGCAGCTCTGCCAGGTGCTCGATCAGGGGCGCGCTGGTGTCGTCGATCTTGTCTTGTTGAGCCTTGCTCATGTGGTGCTGTCCGTGCTGCCCTTAGGGCTGGTCGCTGCGGCATCTGCCACAGGTTCCGGTTTAGGGGCTGGTGCCGGTGTCGCCTCGGGCTCTGGCTTGGGCGCGGCGCGTTTGGCGGCGTCGCTGCGCATGCTGTCCATTTCGGCGGCGATCCGGTCGATCTCATCCTCGTCATCGCCGGGTGCAGCATCGCTTGCCGCGGCGGGTTTGGCCGTGCTGTCACCCGGTTTGGGTTTGTCTTTCAGCGGGTCCCAATTCTTGAGGTTATTGAACTCATCAAGACCCATCCCTTGCGGGTTGGTCATGCCGCGCAGGTCGCGCGCCACGTCTTTGACCCCGCTTTGGTCCGCCGCATCTTCCATCGCGCGGGAAAACTCGCGCGCCATGGACCGGGCCTTCGCGGTAATCTGCCCAAGCGTGCGGAACATCTTCGGCAGGTCTTTGGGGCCGACGACGATCAACGCCACGACCCCGATGACCAGAAGCTCGCTCCAGCCCAGATCAAACATGCAGATACCCCTGCCCGTTCATGAAATTTGCAACGCGGCGCGGCCGGACCCTAAAATCAGGCGCGATCTTTGCTGCCGTCCTTGTCGGTCTCGGGCGTGACGTCGCGTGCGGTTTTTGCGGCGTCGTCGTGCTTCTCGATCTCGTCGGTGCCGTCCTTCAGGCCCTTCTTGAAAGAGGTGATGCCCTTGCCAACTTCTCCCATCAGCGCGCTGACCTTGCCGCGCCCGAACAGCACGAGCACGACAACAGCAATAATGATAAAGCCCGCGGGGCCGATATTGTTGAGCATGTCATTCTCCCTATGCCGGGCGCGCCAAAGCGGGCGGTCCGGTCTATACCCCACCATTTATGGATTTACGCGCGGTATTCAAAGCCCCAATTTCAGCAATCGCGCAAAAACAGCGGCGCTTTGCCGGGGTCGTGATCACTCTGCGGCTTGCAACTCTGCAAGATCGGGCATGTCATCGTCACCCTGCACACGGTTGCGCCCGCCTTCTTTGGCGGCGTAAAGCCGTGCATCAGCCAAAGCGATCAGTGCATCGCGGGTGTCGGTTGTGGCATCCATCGTGGCCACGCCCAAGCTGGCGGTGAAACCCACTTGCCGGAAATCGCGCACCACCGTGGCTTCAATCACAGCGCGCAGTCGCTCGGCAATTTCCAGCGCTGTCATGTGATCGGCCATGATCAGCACGGCGAATTCCTCACCACCCACGCGGCCCAGAATATCGCAGCGGCGCAATTCCGATTGCACCACATGGGCCACGGCGCGCAAGACGGCATCGCCCGCGGCGTGACCATGGGTGTCGTTGATCTTCTTGAAATGATCGAGGTCGAACATGATCAGGCTGCAAGGGCGTCCGCTGCGCTGAAACGTCGCGGCAGCGCGACCCAGATCGGACATGAAAGCGCGGCGCGTCAAAACTTTGGTCAACACGTCCAGATGCGCTTCGGCCCACAGCGCGTGTTGCTCTGCGACCAGCACGGCGAATCCGGCCAGAAGGTGAGAGGCGCCCGATTCGAACTGCTCGGCATAGGCGCGTAGCATCCCGAACTGGCGGCCCTGCGACACAAGGGGCGATTCGAGGCATGCCATGTGATCATCGGCAAGCGGGCGCGGTTCGCCATCCAGTTGAATGGTGACATGGCGCGCGCCAATGGTCTGGCGGATCAGGTAAAAAATCGTGTCGTAATGGCCCGGCATCGGGGAATCGCTATCGATCATATCCGGCGCCTTTGAGGGCTTGGATTTGGGCGTTAGCTCTATAACGGTGTTACTCATTGCGAGACCTACTTCTGACACGCTTCCGGTTATGGTCGTTAACCATGGTCAGGAAAGGGCCAGTTTGCGGCAGAATTTTGTTAACCATCCATGGGCAGTCACGTCAGGTGCCGTCTTTCAGCCGACGAAACTGCGCTTTTTGACGGTCTGACCAATGCACATTTAGCTGCGTCGCGTCATCACCTTGCGTTTCGCCTTCGACAACACCTTGCGCGAACAGCCATGCGCGGATGCGCCCTTCGGAATGGGCAAGCTGCACAATGTCGTGGTGGCGCACATCGTCCAAGATCTCGGTAATCGCATCAAAAAGCGCGCCCAAGCCTTCGCCCGTCAAAGCAGAGCCAACGAACACATCTTCGGTGCGCGCGGCCTGCCGGTCGACCTGCGCACGATCCTCTGGGTCTAGCTGATCGGCCTTGTTCCACAATTCTATGCTGGGCACATCTTCGTCCACCCCAAGACCGGCAAGAACACCTGCCACGTCGCTGGCCTGAATGTCGCTTGCCGGATGAGCAATATCGCGCACGTGCAAGATCAGATCAGCTTCCAGCACTTCTTCCAGCGTGGCGCGGAAAGCTGCAACCAGTAGCGTCGGCAGTTCAGAGATGAAGCCCACCGTGTCCGACAGGATCACATCCTTACCCGTGGGCAGTCGCACCGCGCGCATGGTCGGGTCGAGCGTGGCAAACAGCATGTCCTTGGCCATGACATTGGCGCCGGTCAACCGGTTGAACAGCGTGGATTTGCCTGCATTGGTATAGCCCACAAGGGCCACTACCGGATAAGGTGCCTTGCGCCGCGCGACGCGGTGCAATTCGCGGGTTTTGGCGACCTTGTCCAACTGGCGGCGCAGGCGCGTCATCTGCTCATCAATGGCGCGGCGGTCGGCCTCGATCTGTGTCTCGCCCGGACCGCCCACAAAGCCAAGTCCGCCGCGCTGGCGTTCCAGGTGGGTCCAGGCCCGCACCAGCCGCGTGCGCTGGTAGCTGAGTGCCGCCAATTCCACCTGCAACACGCCCTCGCGGGTGGCCGCGCGATCTGCGAAAATCTCCAAAATCAGGCCAGTGCGGTCCAACAGCTTGACGTTCCACGCCTTTTCAAGATTGCGCTGCTGCACCGGGCTGACGGGCCCGTCGATCAGAACCAGATCAACCTCGTCTGCTTCCAAGGCCTGACGCAGTTCTTCCAGCTTGCCCTTGCCAAAAAGCTGGCCGGGATGGGCGCGCGGCAGGCGCACAACCTGCCCGCCCAGCACATCCAGCCCCGGAAGCGCATGCGCCAGCGCCATGGCTTCTGCCAAGGCATCCTCCGGCTCTCGGGGGCCGGGCTTTGATTTCAACTCGGGGTGCAGAACAAAAGCGCGGGTCAGCCGTTTGCCGCCCTCGCCGCCAAGTTCCGTCAGGTCGATCACTTCGCGGGCGATTACGCTTCACCCTCGTAAAGCGAGATCGGCTGACCGGGCATGATCGTCGAAATCGCATGCTTGTAAACAAGCTGGCTTTGCCCGTCACGGCGCAGCAGCACACAGAAATTGTCGAACCATGTGATCACGCCTTGCAGCTTCACACCATTTATCAGGAATACAGTAACAGGAACCTTGTTCTTGCGAACATGGTTCAGAAATGCGTCTTGCAGATTTTGCTTATCAGTGGCCATGCGCTTGCCTTTTTGTCAGGGCGGTTTGCTATACGCAGAGAGCCTCGTCTCCCTATCTGCCCACTATGAAACGGCTTTTGCAAAACTTCCAGCCCCGCAAGCCACAAAAATTTATCTGCGTCGGGAAATTGTTAGCTTTGTTGCGCGCTTATCGCTCTAGCCGCGGCCAGAGCACCGACAACAGCAGCAGCAGTTCCAGCCGCCCAAGGATCATGCCCAAGGCCAAAACCGCACGCGCGGGGTCTGACAATGCCGCGAACGTCAGCGGCTCTGGCCCGGCGATCTGGGTCAGCGGGCCAGTCGTGGTCAGTGCGGCGCTGGCATAGATGAGCGCGTCTTCCAGCGGGTATCCCAAAAGCACAAGCGCCATGACCAACACGCTAAGCGACAAGATGAACACCATCAGGAACAGCCACGCGGAAAATGCTCCTTCGCTGCGCAGGCCGCGCAAGCGCGGGCCATCGCCCCCCATGCCAGACGGGTGAACCAGTTTCTCTAACTCGAACTTCGCCTGCCACATGAGGGCAAAGCCGCGCAGCAGTTTCAAGCCGCCCGCCGTGGTGGCCACGCCCCCGCCCAACATGGCCAGCCCCAGAACCACAATGCCACCCGGCCCGCCAAAGGCGTTCAGCTCCGGCGCGCCGATAGCACTGACAAATCCGGTCGTGGTCAAGAAGGACAGCGCGGTAAAGGCAATGCCCCAAAGCTCTGCCAAGGCCGCCACGGGGGCAGCGGCCAGCCCGCCTGCCCCGTTCAGCACCCATAGCCCCAAGATGACGACCGCCAGCACGATCAGCGCCAAGCGCAATTCGTCGTCTTGCCACAAACGCCCGGAATCTTGCGGGATGATGGCACCGGGCCAGACCCGCCGGGTCAGCGCCAGCAGCAAGAACGCGGCGATCAGCACTTCAGCGCCAAGGCCAAGACTGCCTTGCGGCGCGATCCCAGAGGTCGACAGCGTGGACATGGCATAGATCAGCCCCACCAAGGGCGGAGTGCCCTGCATGGACAAAAGCACCCACAAAAGCAACGTCAGGCCCATATAGGCGGGCGCGATAATGCGGATATAGGCCCAAAGGCGGTCCAACGGGTTACCCCCCAA
>JAFGVZ010000247.1 GCA_016937725.1 Paracoccaceae bacterium
CCAGAAACACATGCCGCGTTTCCGCCAGCCCATCTGCCAGCGAGAAATAGGGGTCGTCGAACGCGCGCGCGACGGGGATGTCGCCCTCTCGCCAATCAATCGTCGCGCTCTGGTCCTGCATCGGGGTCTGCTTTATGTCACATGTTCAGCAAGTCATGGCGGGGAAGCGGATAAATGACAATGGCCGATGTCACGATCATGGGCGCGGGCGTGTTTGGCCTGACGGTAGCGCTGGTCTGCGCCGACCGGGGTGCACGGGTGCGCGTGTTTGAGAAGCGCGCGCCGGGGGCAGGGTCCAGCGGCGGGATCGTGGGCGCGCTGGCCCCGCATGTGCCGGAAAACTGGAACCCGAAAAAGGCCATGCAGTTCGAAGCCTTGCATGGCGCGGAATCCTATTGGGCCGATGTCGCGGCACGCGGCGGTGTCGATCCGGGCTATGCCCGCACGGGCCGGGTGCAGCCCTTGGCCGAAGGCGCGGTCGATCTGGCGCGCGCGCGCGACATGCAGGCGCGTGAGTTATGGCAAGGCTTTGCCGAATGGCGCGTGTTGCCCGTCGCGGATGCACCGGGGCTGAGGGTCGATGCGCCTTCTGGCTTCGTGGTGCATGACACGCTGACCGCACGGCTGCATCCACGCCGTGCCGGGGCCGCGCTGGTCGCGGCTTTGGCCGCACAGGGGGTGCAAGTCGAACAGGGCGAGACGCCCAAGGGCGGCACGGTCATCTGGGCCACGGGGTATGAGGGGCTGGCGGATTTGACGCAGGATCTTGGCCAGCCCATCGGCACAGGTGTGAAAGGCCAATCGCTGTTGCTGGCCTATTCCGCGCCCGATATGCCGCAGGTCTTTGCCGATGGCTTGCATATCGTTCCCCATGCAGATGGCACCATCGCCATCGGGTCCACCAGCGAACGTGAGTTTGACGCGCCAGACACCACCGATGCGCAATGCGACACGCTGCATGCCCGCGCCATTGCCGTCTGTCCGGGGCTGGCCGATGCGCCTGTGGTGGCACGCTGGGCGGGCGTGCGCCCGCGCGCGGCGTCGCGCGCGCCGTTGATGGGGGCTTGGCCGGGGCGGGGCGGGCAATTTGTATTCAACGGCGGCTTCAAGATCGGTTTTGCCATGGCCCCGCATCTGGCGCAGATCATGGCCCAACTGGTGCTGGAGGGGCACGACGCGATCCCCCAAGGCTTTGGGTTCGATGCGGTTTTGGGGTAAGGGCGGGCGCAGGTGTTTCCCGCCCGGTGCATTCGCGCTAGGGTCGATGCACACCAAGACAAACGGAACAAGAATATGACCAACCCGTGTATCATCGCTGTCGCAATCACTGGGTCGGTGCCGACCAAGGCCGACAACCCGGCAGTGCCGATTACTGTGGCAGAGCAGGTGGAAAGCACCCATGCCGCGTTCGAGGCAGGTGCCGCCATCGCGCATTGCCATGTGCGCCGCGATGACGGCACGCCGACATCGGACCCCGATCGCTTTGCCGCGTTGATGGAGGGGATCAAGACCCATTGTCCCGGCATGATTATCCAGCTTTCGACCGGCGGGCGCTCTGGCGCGGGGTCCGAGCGCGGGGGCATGTTGCCGCTGCGGCCCGACATGGCCTCACTCGCGGTGGGGTCGAACAACTTTCCGACCCGGGTCTATGAGAACCCGCCCGATCTGGTCGATTGGCTGGCCTCCGAAATGCGCAAGCACGAGGTCATCCCGGAAATCGAGGCCTTCGACCTGTCGCATATCATCCAAGCCGCGCGCATGGCCGATGACGGGCGCCTGCCGCGCCCGCTTTATGTGCAATTCGTGATGGGCGTGAAAAACGCCATGCCGGTGGATGAGCGCGTGCTGGATTTCTATATCGAAACGCTCAATCGCTACGCGCCCGATGCACTCTGGTGCGCGGCGGGCATTGGCGCGGGGCAGATATTGGTCAATGAATGGGCGATCGCGCGCGGCGGGCATACCCGCACGGGGCTGGAAGATAACGTGCGCTTGGATCGAACAACCCTTGCGCCGTCAAACGCGGCGCTGGTGGCGCGAACGGTCGATTTGTGCGCGAAATACGACCGCCCCGTGGCCACTTGGCGCGAGGCGCGCCAAATTCTGGGGCTGCGCGCGGCAGATTTGTAGCCCGGCGGACAGGCTTTGGGCCGGGGTGGGCAAGGGGGCGCTCGCGCCCCCTGTTGGCGCTCGCGCGCCAATTCACCCCCTGAGGATATTTGGGCAAGGATGAAAGCAGGCCAGAGGCAAAGCACGGCCTGGCTGCATAGAGTTTGGCCGCAGCATCGCCCAAGGTTGGTTGGGCCAAAGCACGTTTCGCGCTTGCCCTTGCGCCAAGGTGGCGGGCGTGACAAGCTTTTTTCAGCACGGCCCAACCCGAAAGCACGCCAAGATTATGTCGATTTACGCCAGCCTTTATCACCTGACCCAGTATCGCTACGACAGGCCGGTAACGCTGTCGCCGCAGATCGTGCGGCTACGGCCTGCGCCGCATAGCCGAACGCG
>JAFGVZ010000043.1 GCA_016937725.1 Paracoccaceae bacterium
GATGTCGCTTTGCACCGTGAAGCGCCGCAATTTGGCGATGCAGGCGCCGTGGTGCTTTGTAGAAAGGGGAAATTCCCGTCCTGACCCTTCAGGACGGGCTCTAGGGAGTGTGCGACATGGCAGAACCGGCGATGGACATGAACAGCGCGACAGGCGGACGGCGCGGGCGCAGCGGTGGCGGCGGCGCAGCCCGACGCGCAGCACGTTCTGCGGTCAGCCTGGACACCGCGAAATATATCGAACGCAACATCCCCAACCTTGAAGTTCTGAACGCAGAGGCGCTGGAAATTATCGAGACCAATGCCGAAACCGTTCTGGCCGAAATTGGTGTCAATTTTTCCGACAACCCGGCGGCGTTGGACCTTTGGCGCGCAGCAGGGGCCGAGATAGAGGGCGAGCGCGTGCGCATCCCGCGCGGGCTGGCGCGCAAACTGTGCGCAACCGCGCCCGCGACCTTCACCCAACACGCCCGCAACCCGGCGCGCAATGTCGAAATCGGCGGCCGCAACCTTGTTCTGGCACCGGTCTACGGCCCGCCCTTCGTGCGCGATCTGGCGGGTGGCCGCCGCTATGCCACGATGGCCGATTTCCGCAATTTCGTGAAACTGGGCTATATGTCGAAATGGCTGCACCATTCCGGCGGCACGGTCTGCGAGCCGACCGACGTGGCCGTGAACAAGCGCCATCTGGACATGTTGCTGGCGCATATGACCTTGTCGGACAAGCCCTATATGGGGTCGGTCACCGAACCCGTGCGGGCCGAGGATTCGGTCGAGATGTCGAAACTGCTCTTCGGGGCAGACTTCGTTGACCAGAACACGGTGATGACCTCGCTCATCAATATCAACAGCCCGCTGACGTTTGATTCCACCATGATGGGCGCGTTAGAGGTTTACGCCCGCGCAAATCAGGCCTGCATCATCTCGCCCTTCATCGTGGGGGGCGCGATGGCGCCGACAACGGTCGCGGGCACGCTGACACAGGTGCTGGCCGAAGTGCTGGCGGGCGTTGCCTATAGCCAGTTGGTGCGCTCCGGTGCGCCGGTGATTTTCGGGGCCTTCGTCACCTCGATTGACATGAACAGCGGCGCGCCCACCTTTGGGACGCCGGAAGCGTCGCTCATCACCTATGGCGCGGGGCAATTGGCGCGGCGCCTGGGCTTACCCTACCGCTCTGGCGGGTCGTTCTGCGGGTCCAAACTGCCAGATGCCCAAGCCGCCTATGAAACTGCCAACAGCCTGAACATGGCGCTTTTGTCGGGCGTCAACTTCATGCTGCATGCTTGCGGCTGGCTGGAAGGGGGGCTTGTGGCGTCTTACGAGAAATTCGTGATGGATGCCGACCAGCTTGGCACGCTGCACCATTTGGCACGCGGCGTGGACATGTCGGAAAACGGGCAAGCCATGGATGCCCTGCGCGAGGTTGGACCGGGCGGCCATTTCCTGGGCTGCGCGCATACCCAAGCCAATTTCAAGGATGCGTTCTGGCGGTCCGACCTGCTGGATTACAAACCCTTCGAGACATGGGACGAAGACGGCGCACGCGACACGCAAACATTGGCCAGTCTGCGCGTGGCCAAGATGCTGGGCGATTACCAGCAACCCGCCCTGGACCCAGCCGTGAACGAGGCTTTGGCCGATTACGTCGCGCGCCGCAAAGCGTCGGAACCCGACGCTTTCGGTTGATCGTCCTTGCGCCATGCAAAAAGGGCCGCCCCTCGGGGCGGCCCTTTTCCATTTCCAGAGCGGTGCGATCAATCCGCCCCGCGCGCCGCATTCTTGGGCGTGAGGAACCCGCGCTGCACCGCAAAGGCTAGGGCCATGATGCTCAGCCCGATGATGTCCGAAATCCAGCCGCCCGAAATCATCGCCAGCGCACCCACCCCGATGACCACGCGCAGATACGGGTTCACCTTGCCGAACAGCCAACCCTGCACTGCCGCTGCCAGCAGATACACGCCAAGCGAGGCGGTGATGAAAACATGAGCCACTTCCAGCCATGTGCCCTGCATCAGAAGTGCGCTGTTGTAGAAGAACATGAACGGCACCACGAAGGCGGCGATCCCCATCTTGAACGACGCAACCGATGTTTCGATCGGGTTTGCGCCCGAAATACCGGCGGCGGCGTAAGACGCCAGCGCCACAGGCGGCGTGATTGCCGACAAAACCGCGTAGTAAAACACGAAGAAATGCGCCGTCAGTTGCGGAATGCCAAGGTTCACCAGGCCCGGTGCCACGACCGAGGCCGCCACCGCATAGGCTGCTGTCGTCGGCATACCCATGCCCAGCAGGATGGCAATGCACATGGCGAAGAACAGCGCCAGCAATTGCGAGGTTGCGGCCAACCCCAGCAACAGGTTCGAGAAGCGCGCGCCAACCCCGGTCAGGCTGATAACACCCACGATAATCCCCGCACAGGCGCAGACCACGATAATCTGGATCGACATCTGCCCGGCGCTTTCGAACGCCTTATAGAGCGCCTTCAGGTCCATCCGGTAGGGCGTAAGCCATGACACAACCGCCGCCGAAATAGTCGCCAAAGTGCCCGCGCGAATGACCGAATAGCCTTGGAACAGCGCCACGATCAGGATGATGATGGGTAAGAACAGGAACACCTTTTTCAGCAGGTCCGGCAATTTCGGCAATTCATCCTTGCGCATGCCGCGCATGCCAAGTTTGGCGGCCTCGAAATCGACCATCAGGTAGACGCAGGCGAAATACAGCACCGCTGGTATGATCGCGGCAATGGCAATTTCCTGATACGGAATGCCGGTAATTTCCGCCATGATGAAGGCCCCTGCCCCCATGATCGGCGGCATGATCTGCCCGCCCGTGCTGGCCGCTGCTTCCACCGCGCCCGCGGTTTTCTTGTCGTAGCCGACCTTTTTCATCAACGGGATGGTCAGCGACCCGGTCGCCACCACATTGCCCGCGCTTGTGCCGTTGATCATGCCCATCAGGCCGGATGCGAAGATCGACACTTTCGCAGGCCCACCGCGCGCGCGCCCTGCCGTGGCGAAGGCGAAGTTGACAAAATAGTCGCCCACTTTCGAGGCCGACAAGAACGCCGCGAAGATAATGAACAAGATGATATAGGTCGACGACACCGCCGTTGTCGGCCCCAGAATACCGGCATCGGTATAGACTTGGCTGAAGAACCGCTCCCACGAGATTGCGGGCGAGTTCAGGAAGCCGGGCAGATATTGGCCGGTAAACACGTAGATCAGGAACACGACAGAGATGATGACCAGCGCCAGACCAGCAACGCGGCGCGTCAGCTCCAGAATAAGCAATGTGCCCGCCAGCGCAGCAATGGAAATGCCGATGGGCGCGAAGGGCGTGCCCGTGGAATTTCGCATCAAGGTGCCGAAAATGACGATCAGGTAGGTCGCCACGGCAATACCGCAGATGCCCAGCACAAGGTCGGTGACAGAAAATGCGTGGCGCGGCAGGCGTTCGACCCATGACAGGCCGATCGCGCCCACAGTCGCCACCATCAGCGGAATGCCGAACAGGTAAATCTCGCGGAATTTCAGCGTGGCATCCATGCCGTTCCACATGACGCCGCCTTCGATCAGCGTGCCAAACCATGCAGCCGCCCCAACCGCGAACAGCGCGGGCAACAGCAGCACCCATGACAGCCCGCGCACGAGCGGATTAGGGGTGATGATCTCACCCTCGCTGTCGGCAAACCGGGCCGAGGCGAACAGCATGAAACCCAGCACCAAGGCCCCCGCGACATGGACAATGCGGAAATTCCACGTTTCCATCGGGAAGCGGGGCAAAAGCGGGATTGTCACACCGGTCCAGTCCCGAATGGACAGCCCGTTCAGCGCCGCCATGTGAAAAGCCGCATACAGGGCCGACAGCAGGCTGGCGACGATCAGGATCTTGCCGCTGAATTGCCTTGCATTGCCAACAAGGGCTTCTTCATCGACCCCTTCGGCAACAATCGGGGTGATCTCTTCGGATGTTTTCTCTGACACGGGCGGCACCTGCTGGCATGGGAAAGCGGGCCATGTGCAGCCCGGAAAAAAGGCCACCCCCACAAAGGGGATGGCCCGAAAGATCAGCGTGTTAGCCGCCGTAGATCATATCGGCGGGAATTTCCGCACCGGCATTTTCCTGGAACCAACGGGCCGCACCGGGGTGCCATTTCAGAACGTTGTTCTTGTCCCAATGCTCTGGCAGCGTGGAACGTGCCGCACGGTGAATGTTCACCATACGCTCGTTGTCGGACATCACGACATTGGTCGCTTCATAGACAAAGCTTTCCGGCAGATCACAATTGGCCACCGCGAAGTTCCACATCGAGACGGAGCGCGCAGGCGCTTCCAGCGTGGTGTAGGTGTCTGCCGCGATCTCGAATGCTGACACAGGGTATTCCGCCATGATCGCCGCTTGCTCTTCTGCGGTGAACTCGATGATGTTCACGTCGGTCTGCACTTCCAACTGGCTGACAGCGGGAACCGGCACACCGGCTGCGAAGGCGATCACATCCAGTAGACCATCCTGCAACTGGCCGCCAAGGTCGGACCAGCCACCATTGCGACGCTCGAAATTCACGCCCAGCGTTTCCAGCATGCGCGGGAAATAGGTGTCAGAGGTGGACCCGGCCGGGCCGAAACCGATCCGCGCGCCGTCCGGAATTTCGGAAATCGAGGTGATGCCCGAAGACGACAACGCCGTCACCGAGAAGGGCGTCTGATACATCGGGAACATGGCGCAAGCCTTGTCCATCGCCAGACCGGGGGCGATCGGGTTGGTCCCTGCCAGCGATTCCGCTGCCGGGCCCATCGTGGTCATGCCGAAGGCTGCGTCGCCGGTATGCACCAGCGCCATGTTCTGCATCGGGCCGCCGGTAACTTCGGCACCGCCCGAGATGCCCAGTTCTTCGGCCACAAGGTTTGCCCAACCAGAGCCATAAGCAAAGAACGTGCCGCCCTGGCTTGCGGTGCCGACCGTGAAGCTTGCAGGCCAGTCGGAACGGTCCTGCGCCTGCGCCATGGATGCGGTCGCAAGTGCAGCAGCGGCCAAGGCCGTGAAAGTGGTGTAACGCATGAAGATCCTCCCATGGATTTTGCGTATTTTCGCTGTCCCTGCTGCCCCCTCGCTTGGGCTGCAAGGCACGGTGCAAAAGGATAGGGCAAGTGCTGGCAATGCAAGCATGGCGGCGGGTGGAAACAAAGTTAGCGCAATCAAAAGCGCCGAATGTGTAGATTCCTACCCATCACGCTGGCGTCATGTGTCGAATGCTACTCATCCGATGGCCCATCCTGAAACTGCGCCTTGTCGATCCCGTGCCGCGTCAATTTGTCATAGAGCGCCTTGCGCGACAGGCCGAGCGATTCGTAGACGGGTTTCAGCGCGCCGCGATGCCGGATCAGCGCATCGACCAACACTTTGCGTTCATGCGCGGCCATCATGTCGGACAGCCGCCCGGTGCCGGTATCGGCGACCGGCGCGTCCAACTCGGCCACGCCCAAAGCATGACGTTCGGCCACGTTGCGCAATTCGCGCACATTGCCGGGCCAGTCCAGCCCCGAAAGCTGCGCCAGCATGGCCGGGTTCGGGCGGCGCGCGCTCAGGCTGTGGCGCGCCTGTGCACTGGCCAGAAGCTGCGTGAACAGCGCCGGAATATCCTCTGCCCGGTCGCGCAGCGGCGGCACGGTCAGGCTGACCGCGTTCAGCCGATACAGCAGGTCCGACCGGAACCTGCCCTCGGCCACCAGCGTTTCCAGCGGCACGCGGCTGGTGGCAATGAAGCGCACATCCAATTCGCGCACTTCGTTCGACCCCAGCGGAGAGATCACGCGGTCTTCCACCACGCGCAGGAACTTGGCCTGCAAATCGGGCGGCATGGCGCCGATATCATCGAGCAAGATCGTGCCGCCGCGCGCATGGTCAAATTTACCCGACCGCGCGCGCAAGGCACCGGGAAAGGCCCCGGCCTCGTGCCCGAAAAGCTCAGATTCGATCAGGGTTTCCGGCAGCGCGCTACAGGTGATTGCCACGAAGGGTCGGGCGGCCCGCGCCGACATGTCATGCAGGGCGCGCGCGACCACTTCCTTGCCCGTGCCGGTCTCGCCCACGATCAGCACATCGGCATCGGACGGGCCGATGGTGCGGATCTGGCGGCGCAGCGCGATCATGGCGTTCGACCGGCCCACCAGCCGCGCTTCCAGATCATCCGCCTGCCCCGCCACCGCGCGCAGGCGGCGATTGTCCAGAACCAGCTTGCGATACTCCAAAGCGCGGGCGGCAATGCTGGCCAGTTGCGCACCCGAAAAGGGTTTTTCGATGAAATCATGCGCACCTTCGCGCATGGCGCGCACCGCCAGCGGCACATCGCCATGCCCGGTAATCAGGATGACGGGAATATCGGGGTCAATCTCGTGGATGCGGGTCATCAGGCTTAGCCCGTCCAGCCCTGGCATGCGGATGTCGGTAATAACGACACCGCCGAAACCTGCCGTAATCAGGTCCAGAACCGGGTCAGCGCGGGCGAAGCCTTGGGCGACCAAACCGGCAAGATCTAGGGCCTGCTCGGTCGAGCGGCGCAGATCGGCATCATCGTCTATCAGGAATACAGGGGCCGCGGTCATTCTGCAGCATCCAATGCCGGGTGGCTGGCCGCGCGCAGGGTCAGGGTAAAGACCGCGCCGCCCTGCGGATGGTTGGCCACGCTCAGGCTGCCGCCGAAATCGCGGACAATGTTATAGGTAATCGACAGGCCCAGCCCCAAGCCCTTGCCCACTTCCTTGGTGGAAAAGAACGGGTCGAAAATGCGCGCCTGCAAGGCCTCTGGCACGCCGGGACCGTGGTCGCGCAGGGTGATCTTGACCATGTCGCCCTGCGCGGTGGCGCTCAGATGCAGGCGGCGATCCTCAGCATCCTCGACCACGTCCAGCGCGTTCGAGATCAAGTTTACAAGCACCTGTTGCAACCGCACCAAGCCGCCTGTCACATGAGGCGCGGGATCGCCCAGTGCCAGATCGAGCGTTACCCCGGCCTTGTCCAACCGCCACGCCAGCACATCACGGGCACCCGTGACCGCTTCAGCCAGTGATACCGGGCGCAGT
The DNA here is from genome assembly GCA_016937725.1 of Paracoccaceae bacterium. Lineage (GTDB taxonomy): Bacteria > Pseudomonadota > Alphaproteobacteria > Rhodobacterales > Rhodobacteraceae > Roseinatronobacter. The sequence continues at coordinate 7,082 of JAFGVZ010000043.1, forward strand.
TGCTCGTTCGGTTTGCGCGCAAAATTGCGCAAATGGCGGCTGATCCGGGTCATCCGGTCGATCATGCCCAGAACCTGCCCGATCGCATCGCGCGCCTCTGGCCCCCGATCCCGGTCCAGATAGGCGACGGCGTTTTCGGCATAGTTGCGCGCGGCGGCAAGCGGCTGGTTAAATTCGTGGCTGAGCGCAGCTGACATTTGCCCCAAAGCCGCCAGCTTGCCTGCTTGCACCAATTCGGCCTGGGTCTGGCGCAAGCGATCCTCTGCCATACGACGTTCGGATACTTCGGCCTGAAGCGCGACATTGGCGCATTCCAGTTCGGACGTGCGTTGTGCCACGCGGGCTTCCAACTCTGTCGCCGCGCGGCTTTGCACGGCCAGACGTTCCGCCAATTGCCGCCTGCGCTGCCACAGGCTGAAGGCGGCCAATCCCAGCAGGCCCAACGCCAAAGCACCTGTGCTGACCAGCGTCATGGCTTGGGCGTAAGCTCTGGCCGTGGGCAACAGAACCTGCATCGTCCAACCCGCGCGGGGCATATATGTGTGCAGCGCAAGGAACTCTTCACGCCCGCCATCATGGGCAATCGTGCGCAGCAGTGCATGCCCCCCCGGAGCAGTGTCGCGCAGATGCGCGATCTCGCCCAACGTGGCATCGGCATAGCGGCGCGTGTCGCGGGTGCGCGCCGACAGCGCCGGGTCCAGCGCGCCGAAAGTGTGAAACAGCCAATCCGGCCGGTAGGATAAGAAAACAACCCCTTCGGTATCTGTGACGATGATGCGCAGGCCGTCATAGGCCCAAGCGCGTTCGATCTGGTCAAGGTCGATCTTGATGACAACAACGCCCAGACGCTCGCGCCCGATATCGACCGGAGCGCCAAAATAATAGCCGCGCTTGTTCGACGTGGTGCCCATCGCATAGAAACGGCCAAGACCCCCCGCCATCGCTTCCTGAAAATAGGGACGGAAGCTGAAATTGCCGCCGACAAAGCTGGTGGGCTGGTCGTAATTGCTGGAAGCCAGCGTCTCGCCATCACTGTTCATAACATAAATGACAGAGGCACCTGACCGTTCGGCGTTTTCGCGCAAGTGCCGGTTGGCGGCATCGACATGCGCCGGGTCGTCGGGGTAGCGCAGCAAGGCGCGCAAAGGCGGCTGTTCGGCCAACAAGCCCGGCAGACGTTCGAAGCGCGACAACAACCCCGACAGGCTGGACGCCGCCAAGGTCAGCGTGCTGGAGCCGCGTTCGTTCAGTTCCGCGAATTGGGCTTTCAGCGCGCGGTCATAGGCAAGCCGCATGGCCCCGATGGCCAGCACCACCGCCACCGCGCCCAGAAGCCACAACAATCGCTGGTAGTGCCGCGCCATGTGCCGCCCCGATTGGTCCGGGCCTAACAAGACACCCGAGGGGCGGCGCTTGTCAAACCGTCACGCGTTGAACAGGAAATGCAGCACATCGCCATCCTGCACCGTGTAGGTCTTGCCCTCGACCCGGAACTTGCCCGCGTCTTTCGCGCCCGCTTCGCCGCCATGGGTGACGTAATCGGCAAAGGCGATGGTTTCGGCGCGGATGAAACCGCGTTCAAAATCGCCATGAATGACGCCTGCCGCCTGCGGCGCCAGCGTGCCGCGCGGAATGGTCCAGGCGCGCGCCTCTTTCGGGCCGACGGTGAAATAGGTTTGCAGGTCCAAAAGCGCATAGCCCGCGCGGATCAGTCGGTCCAATCCGGGTTCTTCCAGCCCCATCTCGGACAGGAACATCTCGGCTTCGTCCGCCGCCAATTGGCTGATCTCTTCCTCGATCTGGGCGGAAATCACGACATGGCCGGCACCTTGGGCAGCGGCCATCTCTGCCACGCGGGCGGATTGGGCGTTACCATCGGCGGCCGCACTTTCTTCAACGTTGCAGACATAGAGAACCGGTTTCGAGGTCAGAAGCTGCAACATCCGCCAGCTTTTGCGCTCGTCCGGGGCCACATCGACCGTGCGGGCGGGCTTGCCATCTTCCAACGCAGCCAATGCGCGGCGCAACAGCGCATCCTGCTCGACCGCCTCTTTGTCGCCCCCGCGAATTTTGCGGGTCAGGTTGGCCAAGCGTTTCTCGATCGAGTCCATGTCGGCGATCATCAATTCGGTCTCGATGGTTTCGGCATCGGCAACCGGGTCGATCTTGCCTTCGACATGGGTGACATCGTCATCTTCAAAGCAGCGCAGCACATGGGCAATCGCATCGACTTCGCGGATATTGGCCAAGAACTGGTTGCCCAGGCCTTCGCCCTTGCTCGCCCCACGCACAAGGCCTGCAATGTCCACGAAGGTCATCCGCGTCGGGATAATCTCTTTCGATTTGCCGATTTCGGCCAATTTGAACAGCCGCGCATCGGGCACGGCCACATCGCCCACATTGGGTTCGATCGTGCAGAACGGAAAATTCGCGGCCTGTGCGGCAGCGGTCTTGGTCAGCGCGTTGAACAGGGTCGATTTGCCGACATTGGGCAGACCCACGATTCCCATACGAAAGCCCATGCTATCCCCCAAAGGCTGCGATTTGGCCTGCTTCTAGGCGGGGCGGCGCGCCGATACAAGCCACGCCGGGCCACCATGGATTGATTCTGCCTGCGTTTTCCGACACACCGACCAAAACCCGGAAGAGAGAGCCATGACCCGAATCGACGACACCTTTGCGCAACTGAAATTCGAAAGCCGCAAGGCATTTGTCGCCTATATCATGGCAGGCGACCCGGATGCGGTAACCTCGCTAGAGATTATGCGCGGCTTGCCGGGGGCCGGGGTGGATATCATTGAACTGGGCGTGCCGTTCACAGACCCGATGGCCGATGGTCCGACCATTCAGCTTGCCGGACAACGCGCATTGGATGGCGGGCAAACCCTGGAAAAAACGCTGCAAATGGTGCGCGATTTTCGCGCCGAAAATGGCACAACCCCGATTGTGCTGATGGGGTATTACAATCCCATCTATTCGCGCGGCGTGGACAAGTTCTTGACAGATGCGCGCGATGCGGGTGTTGACGGGCTGATCGTGGTCGATCTGCCGCCCGAAGAAGACAGCGAGCTGTGCTTGCCCGCACAGGCGGCTGGGCTGAACTTTATCCGCCTTGCCACGCCCACCACCGATGCCGCACGCCTGCCCAAAGTGCTGACGAACACTTCTGGGTTTGTTTACTACGTGTCCATCACCGGGATCACGGGCGCGGCGGCGGCACAAGCCACCAGCGTTGGCCCGGAAGTGGCCCGGATCAAGGCCGCGACGGACCTGCCAGTGATCGTGGGTTTTGGGATTTCAACGCCCGACACCGCACAAGAGATTGCCAGCGTTGCCGATGGCTGCGTCGTCGGGTCTGCCATCGTGAAACAGATCGCCGATGGCAAACCGCTGGCAGAGGTTCTAGCTTACGTCAAAACCCTGTCAGACGGCGCGCATCGCGGCTAGAGGGCGGCAGGCGACTGGCCTAGTTGGCTGCGACCGCAAAAGCATTGGCGCGCTCGCCCAGCACGACGGCCCACCACAATTTGCCGTTTTCGTCTTGGTGCCAGCCGACACCCACATCGGTCGCGCGCGGATCAAGGATAACCTGGCGCGTTTCCGGCTCGATCATCCATGCATTGACGGTTTCAATCTCGGTCTCGAAGGTTTCCGAGATAAGCTCGCCCACGAAAGCACCCTGATAGCCCGCGCGCTGGGTGCGCAGAATAGGGCTGGACCCGTCCGAGCCCCAATGCCACGGGCGCTGCTGGAACGACATATCTTGCGCATGGGTCGCCCCGGCGCTGGCCAATTCCAGACTGCTGGCCAAGGGCGGCAGACCATTTTGGGCACGCATCGTGTTAATCCCGTCCTGCATCCGCTGACGCACGCGCGGTGCATCATTCGCTCCGATTCGATAGACAACAGGCACCGGCTTGCCATCTGGCCCCATTCGCATGGGCGTGCCGATCGTGCTGCAAGCACTCAACCCAAGGACAATCACTAGAAACGAGGCAAGAAGACGCATGACAGGAACTTTCCGCTTTAGACGCGCCGAGCCTTAGCGGGTTAACTGCGCCAATTCAAACACAACTCGGCGTGAACTGAAGCGACTGTCGCGAAGATGGCACCAAACGGGCGGCAAAGTGTTGCGAATTTGACGACGCGATCAGAATCTGATGTTCCAAGGTAAACCGCACATTGCCTTCGTATGCAGAAAATGGTTTCAACCGGATTACGACATTTCGTCTTGGGAGCTGGTACATATGTTTTGTGCTGGCGAATTCTGGAGGTTACTATGAAAAAGATCGCACTCGCCGCTGCTCTGTCGATGGCTGCTACCACCGCATTCGCAGGCGGCCACACCAGCAAAATGAAAGAGCCGGTTGTTGAGCCCGCAGTTGTTGTCGAAGACGTTAAGTCGTCCTCGTCGGCTGGCATCATCGTTCCGCTGATGCTGCTGCTGGTTATCGCTGCTGCCGCTGCTTCGCGCTAAGCA
>JAFGVZ010000044.1 GCA_016937725.1 Paracoccaceae bacterium
CCCTTGAAGCGGGACACGTCGATCTTGCCTTTGCCGCCCAAGCCTATCCCCAGCAGGCGGTCCTTCTCGGCCTCGTCCAAGGCATAGACGCGCTTCGCCCCTTGGGTCAGCCGGAACAGGGGCGGGCAGGCCAGATACAGGTGGCCCGCGTCGATCATGGGGCGCATCTGGGTGTAGAAGAAGGTCATCAGAAGTGCGGCGATATGCGCGCCGTCCACATCGGCGTCGGTCATGATGATGATCTTGTCATAGCGCAGGTCATCCAGCCGGAATTTCGGCCCCAGCCCCACGCCCATGGCCTGACACAGGTCGTTGATCTCGGCATTCGTGGTCAGCTTGTTCGACGCCGCCCCCAGCACGTTCAGGATTTTCCCGCGCAGGGGCAGCAGCGCCTGCGTTTTGCGGTCGCGGCCCATCTTGGCAGAGCCGCCCGCGCTGTCGCCCTCGACGATGAACAGCTCTGTTCCTTCCTTGTTGGTGGCAGAGCAATCGACCAGCTTGCCCGGCAGGCGCAGTTTTTTGGTCGCGGTCTTGCGCGAGGTTTCCTTTTCCTGCCGCCTGCGCAGCCGTTCCTCTGCGCGCAGCACCAGAAAATCGAGGATCGCGCCCGCAGATTTCGGGTCAGCCGCCAGCCAGTTGTCGAAATGGTCGCGCACGGCGCCTTCGACCATGCGCGCAGCCTCTGTGGTGGCCAGCCGGTCCTTGGTCTGGCCCACGAATTCGGGCTCGCGGATGAAGCAGGACACGAGCGCGCAACCGCCCGCCGCCATATCCTCGCGCGTGATCTGGGCGGCTTTCTTGTTATTGGCCAACTCGCCATAGGCGCGGATGCCCTTCAGGATCGCGGCCCAGAACCCGGCTTCGTGCGTGCCGCCTTCGGGGGTGGGGACGGTGTTACAATAGGATTGCACGAAACCGTCGCGCGCCGGCGTCCAGTTGATGGCCCATTCGACGGAACCGGGCTGGTTGAATTTCTCCTGAAAGCCGACTTTGCCTGCGAAGGGTTTGTCGGAATAGGTGACATTGCCGGTCAGTTGTTCGTTCAGGTAATCGGCCAGCCCGCCGGGGAAGTGGAACACTGCCTCCATGGGCGTGTCGCCATCGGGGATGGCCGATTTCCAGCGGATTTCGACGCCCGAAAACAGGTAGGCTTTGGATCGGACCATGGACAAAAGGCGGGCGGGGCGGAATTTGAGCGCGCCGAAAATCTCTGCATCCGGGTGGAAGGTGAAGGTGGTGCCGCGCCGGTTGGGGGCAGGGCCGACGCGTGTAACCGGGCCTTGCGGAATGCCGCGCGAGAATTCTTGTGCGTAAAGCTCGCGGTTGCGGGCGACTTCCACCCGCAGCTTGTCCGACAGCGCATTCACGACCGACGCCCCCACGCCGTGCAAACCGCCCGAGGTGGCATAGGCCTTGCCGCTGAACTTGCCGCCCGCGTGCAGGGTGCAGAGGATCACCTCTAGCGCGGATTTGTCGGGGAATTTGGGGTGCGGGTCGATGGGGATGCCGCGGCCATTGTCGCGGATGGTGATGGAGTAGTCGGCGTGCAGTTCCACCTCTATGCGGTTGGCATGGCCCGCCACGGCCTCGTCCATGGAGTTGTCGAGCACTTCGGCGACCAGATGGTGCAACGCGCGCTCATCCGTCCCGCCGATATACATGCCGGGGCGCTTGCGGACGGGTTCCAGCCCTTCCAGCACCTCGATCGAAGACGCGTCATAGCTGTCGGATTGCGGCAAAAGGTCGGACATGGGCGCGCGATTCCTGAAAAGGGGGAAGATACTATCAATAGACCATTCCGGACGCACAGGCGCAAGGGATTGGGGCTTGCGCCACCGGTCCAGAGGCCGCGTCTTGCTTTTGCGCAAGATATGCAAAGTTGACCCGCCTGTTGGCGCAAGTTTGTGGCAGATTTGGCATTGACCCTGCCCGCGCAGACGCTTAGTTTCCGCAAAGCTAAAGCAATGGATGGTGGCAATGCGCTCAGCACTTGTAATTGTAGTAGGAAAGACGCGCATGGGCCGGTAACCGGACTCCCACAAGGAACCCATGCGCCCCCGAGAAAACCGGGGGCTTTTTTATTGCCGCGACCCGCGCTAAAGCGCCTTTGACATGACGGTGGATGGAGCAAGCGATGACACGTCAGATGACCGGAGCCAAGATGGTGATAGAGGCCCTGAAAGATCAGGGTGTAGAGGTGGTGTTCGGCTACCCCGGTGGTGCGGTCCTGCCCATCTATGACGAGATGTTCCAGCAAAACGACATTAAACATATTCTCGTGCGCCACGAACAGGGCGCGATCCACGCCGCCGAGGGCTATGCGCGGTCAACCGGCAAGCCGGGTGTGGTGCTTGTGACCTCTGGTCCCGGTGCGACCAACACGGTCACCGGCATTGTCGATGCGCTGATGGATTCGATCCCGATTGTCGTTCTGACGGGGCAGGTGCCGACCTTCATGATCGGCTCTGACGCGTTCCAAGAGGGCGACACGGTGGGCATAACCCGGCCCTGCACCAAGATGAACTGGCTGGTGAAGGAAACCGACAAGCTGGCGGGCACAATCCACGAGGCGTTCCATGTCGCCACATCCGGCCGCCCCGGCCCGGTTCTGGTGGATATTCCGAAGGATGTGCAATTCGCCACCGGCACCTATACCGAAAAGGCCGACGCCCGCACAGGCCATTACAAGCCTCGCACCAAGGGCGACCCGGAGATGATTGCCCGCATGGTCGAGCTGATCGAGACCGCCGAACGCCCGGTGTTTTACACCGGCGGCGGCGTTATCAATTCGGGCGACCGCGCGACGGAATTGTTGCGCGACTGGGCCGAGGCGACGGGCTTCCCGGTCACATCCACGCTGATGGGCTTGGGCTGCTACCCGGCCTCTGGCAAGGCGTGGCTGGGCATGTTGGGGATGCACGGCACCTATCAGGCCAACTGGGCGATGCATGATTGCGACCTGATGTTGAACATTGGCGCGCGCTTTGATGACCGGATCACGGGCCGGATCAACGCGTTCAGCCCCGGTTCGACCAAGGTGCATATCGACATTGACCCATCGTCCTTGAACAAGGTCATCCACACGCATGTGCCGATTGTGGGCGACATTGCCGAAGTGCTGGAAGAGGCTTTGGCGCTGTGGAAGTCGCGCGGATCCAAGGTTAACCGCGAGGCGGTGGCAACGTGGTGGAAGCAGATCGACGAATGGCGCGCGGTCGATTGTCTGGCCTACAAGCCCGGCGTGAATGCCATCCGCCCGCAACACGCCGTTGCGCGTCTGGAAGCCCTGACCAAGGGGATGGACCGCTACATCACCACCGAAGTGGGCCAGCACCAGATGTGGGCGGCGCAATATCTGGGGTTTGAAGGGCCGAACCGCTGGATGACCTCTGGTGGCTTGGGAACCATGGGCTACGGCGTGCCCGCCTCCATCGGGGTGCAGATCGCGCATCCGGATGCGTTGGTCATCAACGTGGCCGGTGAAGCGTCGTGGCTGATGAACATGCAGGAAATGGGCACGGCGATCCAGTATCGCGCGCCTGTCAAGCAGTTCATCCTGAACAACGAACGCTTGGGCATGGTGCGCCAGTGGCAGGAATTGCTGCATGGCGAGCGCTATTCCAGTTCCTGGTCCGAAGCCCTGCCCGATTTCGTGAAGCTGGCCGATGCCTTCGGCTGCAAGGGCATTCGCTGCGACAACGAGGCCGATCTGGATGACGCGATCCGCGAAATGCTGGCCTATGACGGCCCGGTGATCTTCGATTGCATCGTGGAAAAGCACGAAAACTGCTTCCCCATGATCCCCTCGGGCAACGCGCATAACCAGATGTTGCTGGGCGATGCGGAAACCCAAGGCGTCATCGGCGCCAAGGGCGCGGTTTTGGTGTAAGGAAGAGAAATGTCCCCCCTGAATATCCAGAAAGGCGCGTCCAAGCATAGCGCCTATGACCTGCGCGACCCGAATGCAGAGGTGATCGAGACGCATACGCTCGCCGTGATCGTCGATAACGAATCCGGTGTGCTGGCGCGGGTGATTGGCCTGTTTTCGGCGCGTGGCTACAATATCGACAGCCTGACCGTGGCAGAGGTGGACCATTCGGGGCACCTGTCGCGGATCACGGTTGTCACCTCTGGGACGCCGCAGGTGATCGTGCAGATCAAGGCGCAGTTGGAGCGGATGGTCGTGGTGCACCGCGTGCATGACCTGACGCTGGAAGGCCCGAATGTGCAGCGCGAATTGGCGCTGTTCAAGGTGAAAGGCGAAGGCGAAGCGCGGATCGAAGCCCTGCGCCTGGCAGAGATTTTCCGCGCCAATGTGGTGGATTCGACGTTGGAGAGCTTCGTGTTCGAGATGACCGGCACGCCGCAAAAGGTCGATGCATTTGCCGAGTTGATGCAGCCTTTGGGGCTGATCGAAGTGGCGCGCACCGGGGTCGCAGCTATTTCGCGCGGGCTGTAAGCCGCGCAAAAGGCCGCCCGAGGAGGGCGGCCTTTGTCGTTTCTTGTCCGTGCCTTATGCGACCGAAACCACCTCTACCGCGAAGGTCAGGGCTTTGCCCGCCAGCGGATGGTTGGCGTCGAGCGTCACGGTGGCGTCGGTCAATTCGGCCACCTGCACCGGAATTTGCCGCCCGTCCGGGGTTTGCATGTTCAGCATGGTGCCTTGGTCCAGCGGAATGTCGGCCGGGATCTGATCGCGGGGGACATCTTGGCGCGCTTCGGGGTGATATTCGCCGTAGGCTTCGGCGGCGGGGATGGTGACGGTTTTTTGCTCGCCCGTGGTCATGCCGTCAATCGCGCGGTCCAGACCGGGGATGATCTGGCCCGAGCCTACGGTAAATTCCAGCGGGTCGCGGCCTTCGGAACTGTCAAAGACCGACCCATCGTCCAAAGTGCCGGTATAATGAATGCGAACTTTCTTGCCCGCGGTTGCGTGCGTCATTGGGTATCCTTCCAAGTGGGGAGTGGGTTGGGCGAGGCGCGCAATCTCGCGCGGTAGCTCTGGGGGCAAAACTGCCTTGCCATGGCCCGAATGTAAACCCCGCCCGCCTTTGCCTGCTTGACCCGCTTGCGCCCGCAGGCCATACCGCCGCCGCGACAGGGGGGCATGATGGCCGAGCAGGAACGCAATTTCTACGGGCGTATCAAGGGCAAGACGCTAAAGCCCGCGCAGCGGGTATACTTGGCAGAGGATTTGCCAGCGCTGGAATTGCGCGGTGTCAGCCATGATGACAACCCCGACCGCACCCGCGTGGACCCGACCACGTTTTTCGGGGACAACCGCCCTGTATGGCTGGAAGTTGGCTTTGGCGGGGGCGAGCATCTGGTGCATCAGGCCGCCCAAAACCCCGGCGTGGGAATTATCGGGTGCGAGCCGTTCCTGAATGGCGTGGCCATGGCCTTGGGCAAAATTCGTGCGGCAGGCGTGTCGAACCTGCGGCTATACCCGTGGGATGTGCGCGACCTGTTCGACGTGTTGCCCGATGCCTGTCTGGACCGGGCCTTCCTGCTTTATCCCGACCCGTGGCCCAAACAGCGCCACCATCGCCGCCGCTTTGTGACGCCAGAGCATTTGCTGCCCTTGGCGCGGGTGATGAAACCGGGGGCCATCTTTCGGGTGGCGACCGACATTCCCGATTACGTGCGCCAGACCTTGCAAGAGGTGCCTCAGGCCGGGTTCACCTGCCTGACGCAGGGGCCAAGCGCTTGGGCCAAGCCGTGGGAAGATTGGCTGTCCACGCGCTACGAGCAAAAGGCGCTGCGCGCGGGGCGGCGGCCGCATTACCTGACCTTCCGGCGCGACGGCTAGGCGCATCGCTCAGGGGCTTGCCAGTTTGCGCACTGCGCCGATGAAGGTGATGCCGTGGTCAAACTGCCCGTAGCGCAGGAATTCCAGCACTTCGGCAAGAACGATCGGGTTCGACATGATGAAGGTATGCGATGCGGGCAGCACGATATGGTCGGTCATGCCCGCAAGCTTGGTGCTTTCGATAGACACTTTGCCATCGTCCCGACCTTCGATCAGCGCAGAGGTCAGCGGGTTCAGCGACAGATCGCCCGCGATCACGCCCAGTTCGTAATCCGGGAATTCCGGCAGCAGGTTGGGTGTTGCATCGCGTGCGGTCCCCAGTTCCAGCCCTGCGGGGCCGTTGATCCATTCGAACGCTTCGATGTCGGAAAACACATCCACCAGTTCTGACCCATGGTTGGGCGGGGCCAGCATCACAACGCGGCCCATCTGGTCGGGGCGGTTCCGCTCCAGCCACGCGCGGGCCAAGATGCCACCCATGGAATGCGTAACGAAATGCACCGGCCCGTCACCGCATTGCGCAACGCCCGTGCCGACATGGTCGATTAGTTCGGAAATGGGTTGCGCGGTCGAAGGGTAGCCTTGGTTAACCACTTGGTAGCCATGCAGTTTTAGGGCTTCTTCCATCACCAGCATAGAGGTTTCGGTGCGCGCCAGCCCATGCAGCAACAACACGCAGTCGGCGGCGGCGGGTAGGGGGGCAAGGCAGGCAAGGACGAGAAGTGCTTTCATATCCGCCATATATGGTGACAGATAAGGTTGTGCCAGAGGAACGGAGCGACACATGCCAAATCCGCGCCTAGCCGTGCGTGCGCTGATCTTGCACCAGAACAGGCTGCTGATGGTCAATGCGTGGCCAGAAGGCAAAAGCGATCTGTGGTGCGCGCCCGGAGGCGGGGTCGAGCGCGGGCAATCCTTGCCCGATAACTTGAAGCGTGAACTCCACGAAGAATGCGGGCTGGACATAGCCGTGGGCGCGCCGTGCCTTGTGAACGAGTTTCACGACGCCAAGGGCAGCTTTCACCAAGTGGACATATATTTCCATGCCACCATCACCGGCGGCCAGATCGACCCGGCATGGCGCGACCCCGAAGGCGTGGTCACAGCCCGGCGTTTCGTGACAGAGGCAGAGTTGCGCCGCCTGCGCTTCAAGCCCGACAGCCTGCCGGAGCTGGCTTTTGGCGAGGCGCAGGCATTGCGCGCCTTTTATGACCCGTTGGAGCCGATCGTGTTGTAACCGGGCGGCGCGCGGGGGGCTTTGCATTGACATTCCCCCTGTCCGTCTCACATGTAAGTCCGCATCACTGGAAAGCGCATCGCGCAAGTTATTTCGAGGAATTCATGGCCGTTGTCGTCGTCGAATCGCCTGCCAAGGCCAAGACAATCAACAAATATCTTGGCGCTGGTTACACGGTTCTCGCCTCTTACGGGCATGTGCGCGACCTGCCGCCCAAGGACGGGTCGGTCGATACCGAGCATGATTTCGACATGAAATGGGAGGTGGCGAGCGATTCGCGCAAGCACCTGAAAGCCATTTCCGATGCGTTGAAAGATGATAATGAACTGATCCTCGCCACCGACCCCGACCGCGAGGGCGAGGCGATTTCGTGGCACCTGACCGAAGCCTTGACCAAGTCCAAGGCGCTGAAAGCGAGCACGCCGGTCAAGCGCGTGGTGTTCAACGCGATCACCAAATCTGCCGTGACAGAGGCGATGAAAAACCCGCGCGACGTGGATATGCCGCTGGTGCGCGCTTATCTGGCGCGGCGGGCCTTGGATTACCTTGTGGGGTTCAACCTGTCGCCCGTGCTGTGGCGCAAGCTGCCCGGTGCGAAATCGGCAGGGCGGGTGCAATCGGTGTGCCTGCGCCTGATTGTCGAGCGCGAGATGGAGATCGAAGCCTTTCGCGCGCAGGAATACTGGAG